>JAZUDQ010000001.1:0-56252 GCA_045639745.1 Lachnospiraceae bacterium
AATATCAGGTTGCGATATGTGTATCACGTGATATTCACAATAGTGAAATTGAATTATTCGCAATAACGAACCTGTCAGAATTCGGTCTTAATATGTAAGTCAATGATATTCGCAATCCGCTTCGCTACTTGCTCATAAAAATGCGGCACTTCGTGCCTTACGAGGTACGGGGCTTGAATCCCCGCACCTCGTACAAGAGCACCCACCGCCTAAAGGCAGTGGGTTTTCTTGTACTTTTATAAATCATTTAAGAACTCCATATAACCGAATATTCCGACTCAGCACCCGTTAGGGGCGCCCATAGTTCGCAACAAAAAGCCTCGTACCAAATATGATACGAGGCTCCTTTTTTTATCTCATTACTTTCATTACTTAAGGAACTTTAAACCTCTTACAATCGGAGGCTCTTTTGCCTGACCTTTGCATATTGAGAAGAAACAGATAATCTTTACAACAAACAATACCGGCAATCCGATACCGCATACAATCCAACCGAGAATAGGAACGATACAAATTATATACAACAATGTTGTACAAACAGTAATCTTCAATGCCTGTCTTGCATGAAATGCACAATAAGGTGAAGCCGTTCCACCTATTGTTGCAAGAAGTATTCCGATAATACCCATAAGATAGCAAAGCATTGCCATTACCTTATTGTCGGATATATCCTTGGGGTCAAATTCGTCCGTATGATCAAAGATATCCAGAGCAACCGGCGGTGGTGTCGGTGTCGACTGAGCCTTTGAATTTGAATAAGTAGTCGTTGTATATGCAGGCGGTGTTACCGGAGCTGCCTGGGGTGCAGGTGCAGGCATTACAGGTGCTGCCTGGGGTGCAGGCGCAACGGGTGCTACCGAAGGTGCAGGTGTCACAGGTGCCGCAGGCATAGGCTGCGGTGCAGGCATTACGGGTGCTGCCTGGGGTGCAGGTGTTATAGGTGCTGCAGGCAGAGGCTGCGGTTGTGCAAATACCGGCGCCGCCTGTGGCAACGGTTGTGAAGGAACTGCGCTTAAGTTCGTTCCGCATTTGTTACAGAACTTAACCTCATCCGCAAACTGAGTTCCGCATTTAGGACAAATTTTCATTTTATAACCCTCCTTATTAAGTATCTCTCTTTAATCAAATACTTTTTCATTATACACTTTTTATGCATTTTTTACAACAAATCAATCAAATACCACTTTTTTAATATTTTATATGCACAAAAGTCTATTCGTAACCATTTACTAATTACCCTGATATCCAACCATCTCTGTATCATATACATTTCCATACACATCGGTAATTGTATAAAACATATCCGTATTATAAGTATCCCATGAAGCAGGTCCGTAATAAATATCTACATCTCCGTATGTATAAGATTCATCGAATGCAACCCATTCATCCGTTTTACTTGAAATAGAATAAATGTGATACAACGGTGTCAGAACATCAGAATCTTCAAACGAATACATATAATCATCCACATCAGGTTCATCCGACAAATCCACATAATAATATCCCATAATGCATCCGTTCGGATTGTCTTGGTCAAAATATACCTCTATAGCCGAATCTACTCCGTTAACCTGTGCATAGATATATCCCATCATTGACCAGGTCTGATCCATATCACTGTGATAGTAATACTGAGCATCAAAACTAACCTGTTGATCATCAAAGAAGTACCATTCCTCGGGATCGTACAACATCAGGTTGCCGTAACTGTCAAAATTATAGGTATAATCCGAACCGAGAATACACACTTCATCATCGTTCTCTTCTACCGCAAACGAAAGCATTACGGTATCAATTACGCTCCAGTCCATATCATCAAGTTCAAGAGCATACACATCATCCGGAGAAACAATAACTTCAAGATGACTGTCCGGAATTACATAATCGGAATTCGAATCAAGTAAACTGCAATCATACCAGTCATATGAAGTGAATAGATAATCATATCCCTGGGAATGAAGCATCTCACTTACAATCATATCGTAAAATCCGGATATCGTTTCATCATAGTCCATGTTCTCAAAACTTGTTCGTCCGCTCGGATATTCATCAGGGAAATTATAAGGAGAATATGCTGTGATTCCGTGTCCGAATGGCATATCACTTTCTGTATATTCTACAGCATTAACAACCGAATTAAATAAATTGGTTGAACTGCCGGTACTATACTGAGAGCATAATGTACATAAATCAACCGAATCGGTCTCGTCATAATATCCGCAGTTTCCTCTTGCGGTTATATATCCTGCATAATCTCCGCCGATTACAAGTTCTGTAACCGATTCAATATACTCTATATATGCTTCATATACATCTTCTATCTTGGAAAGATCGATAACACTCATAGAGCCTATCAAACCGTCATAGTCAAGAGAATCCATATAATCTTTTACAATTTCTTCGCAATAAACCGTTGTTGCATCAGGATCTTTCACAACAAGATCTATCCAATCTGTATAATAAATACCGATACCGTTAACATAGCTCTCGGCAGCTACAAGGTAATCCACATTATCCTTAAGAGACATTGCCACTTCAAGAGAGCACATATTACAAGCATCAAATACCACGGCATCAAAATGTACTCCCGAATCCTCAACTGCTTGTCCAATATCATAATCAGTCAGAAAATCGTTCGGAAACAATTCATCATAGCCGAAGCTGATCGGTATCCATCCGCCATGATCCCAAAGAACAAGTATATAATTCTCCGCAGGATATTCATCTGCCGAAAATTCTATAAAGTCCGAAAGATTTCCTCTGTCAACCATACTGATTTCTCCAAGATTATCCAGTTCTTCGAGCTTTCCGTCTTCCAGGAGAAATCTTTGAACCACACCATCGTCAATACTTGTCATATGCCAATATTCGGTGCCGCCGGTCTGAAGCACAACATTAACATTCTCTCCCAAATCCGCATCCATCATTTCCTCTATATCATCAGATGCCGCCGAGTAATCCGATTCAAGATTACTTCCAACCATGTAAACCATAATAGTTGTACCGGTTTCATCTATGTCCCCGTTATGATGGCCGGGCCTTGTATTCTCTTCAACTACTTCTTCGGGTTCTGCTTGCCGATTTTTAAAATAATTAACACCAAAAAAGGTTCCGGCTCCAAGAACTACCAAACAACCAAAAATAATCAATATAGGTGCAACAATATTACGCTTCTTAAAATTCAATCCGCAGTTCGGACAGAAAACAGAATCATTCTCGCAAATACACCCGCATTTCCTACAAACCATTTTTTTCACTCCTTCAGAAAGTAATCATATCAAGTAGCATAAAAACACATGTTTATTTTCCCACACCAAACCTTCTTTTTCAACAATTAAAAATATATAATAACTGTTTTTTATCGTAATCCGTTCTATACGTTATCCCGTGTAATATTAACGGCCCATTTGTAAGAGTAAAAATGCTTAAATACCCACGGCCATTTTACAAATTCATCGGTACATATCAATACATACACAACCGTCTCGGGAAGTTTGAAGACAAAAGCCGCCAAAAGTCCAAGCGGTACTGCATAACACCACATATCAACAGTATCACATATAAGCCCGAATCTTGTGTTGCCTCCCGCTCTGAACACCCCTGCAATAAGAGTCGTATTAACCGCAGTCCCCATAATGTAATACACATTTACTATCAGCATTACCCGAAGTATATGAAGAGCATTGTCTGTTATATTGGCCGTATTAATGGTAAACGGATATAACAAAGCCACGATCAGGCCGCCAAGAGCCCCGGCCGCAATTGTAAATCTCAGAAAAGTCTTACTTACGGATTTGGCTTCTTCAATATTTCCGGTACCCAGAATCGGTCCGAGAACGATACCTGTCGATGCGCCGAGAGCGTAGCAGAATGTTGTTCCCAGATTACGTATCACCGATGCAATGGAATTGGCAGAAACCATATCTTCTCCCATATGTCCGTAAATAACCGAATACATTGAGAATCCCAAAAACCATACAACATCATTTCCTATCGCGGGTAATGCCATTTTGATAAAGTCCTTTGTAATAACGGAATTATTCTCAAAAACCTCTTTTACGACCAATTTAACATTCCTGCTCATAATCGAGACAACCACAAGAATCAGAAACTCGATAATTCTTGAAAGCGCGGTCGCCAGAGCAACACCTTTTACACCCATCGCGGGCATTCCGAAAAGTCCCAAAATAAATACCGCATTTAATCCCACATTAAGAATAAGTGCCACAGCTTCTACAACAGTACAAATTGTGACACGACCTATACTTCTCAGCGTTGCCAGATAAACATTACTCATTGCCCAGAAAATAATGCAAAAAGCAAATACACGAAGGTATTCCGCCCCTTTTTCAATCAATATAATTTCATCCGTAAAAATCATCATAAGAAAACGGGGAAACAACAGACATAATATTGTTGATGCAACAGAGATAATAATTGAAAATCTCATTGCAATCCCTTCCACTTTATGAATCGTCTTTATATCACCATGTCCCCAGTACTGTGCTGCCATAATGGAGATTCCCGATCCCATCCCGAAAAGGAACATAAAAACAAGACCCGAAACCTGTGTTGCCAACCCGGTAGCAGCCATTTCACTCTCTCCTACATAATTCAGCATCAGCACATCCGCCGAATTAACGGCGGCATCCAGAATATTCTGAATAAGAATCGGCAGAGAAACCGTAAATATTTTTTTATACAAAGACACATTCTTTTTCATCATATTTCAAATATCTTTAATCTTTGTTTTCCATCAACTTATTATCGTTTATTAAAATAACACCGCGTTCAATTGCTTGATACGCGGTGTATATATCGGTTAATACTTCAACTAAATCTCAACAATCCAGCCTTCGGGACCTTCAATTCTGCCCATCTGGATTCCCGTAAGTGTCTCATAGAGTTTCTTCGTAACAGGTCCCATCTCTTCCATACCCGCAGCAAAGCAAATCTCTTTTCCGTGATCGACAACTTTACCTACAGGCGAGATAACTGCTGCCGTACCGCAAAGACCACACTCCGCAAAATCCTGAAGTTCATCAAGATATACTTCTCTCTCTTCTACCTCAAGTCCGAGATATTCCTTTGCAACAATCATAAGCGACCTTCTTGTTATTGAAGGGAGGATAGATGAAGACTTGGGAGTTACAACCTTATTATCTTTTGTAATGAATAGGAAGTTGGCACCACCGGTCTCCTCAACCTTTGTCCTGGTAGCCGCATCAAGATACATATTTTCGTCAAATCCGTTGGCATGAGCGCTAACTATTGCATGAAGGCTCATTGCATAATTTAATCCGGCCTTAATATGTCCTGTACCGTTGGGAGCAGCTCTGTCAAAATCGCTGACACAAATAGTAATCGGCTTTGCACCGCCCTTAAAATAAGGTCCAACCGGTGTAGTCAGTATTCTGAACTGATATTCGTTGGCAGGTTTTACACCTATTACAGGATTGGTTCCAAACATATAAGGTCTTAAGTACAATGTTGCTCCTGACCCGTAAGGAGGAACATATGCTTCATTGGCCTTTACAACCTGTCTGACAGCATCAATAAATCTATCTTTGGGGAATACGGGCATCTCGAGTCTCTTTGCGGAATCCATCATTCTCTCCGCATTAAGATCCGGGCGAAAACATACTGTTCTTCCATCCTCTGTTGTATATGCTTTAAGGCCTTCAAAAACGGTCTGTGCATATTGAAGTACGCCTGCACACTCATTCAAAACAACTGTGGCATCTTCGGTAATAACGCCGTTATCCCAAGCTCCGTCCTTAAAATTTGAAACATAACGTTTTTCGGTCTGAATATAGCCAAAACCTATGTTAGACCAGTCAATATTCTTCTTTTCCATTTCAATGCCCTTTCTTTATTTTTTTATAATGTATAATTCTATCCCCTGTTAATAACAGTGTCAATTACTTATCCGCAGCCTTTTGCGATGCACTTATTGATGCACGTTTTCTTAAAGTGCTGTCAAGAATACGCTTCCTTATACGAAGATGTTTTGGCGTAACTTCAAGGAGTTCATCATTTCCGATGAATTCAAGAGACTGCTCAAGACTCATAATCTTAGGCGGTACCAAATGAAGTGCATCATCGGAACCTGACGATCTCGTATTGGTAAGATGCTTTGTCTTACAAACATTTAATTCAATGTCTTCGCTTTTGGGATTCTGACCGATAACCATACCGGCATATACCTTTTCTCCGGCTCCTATGAAAAGAATACCTCTCTCCTGCGCATTAAACAATCCGTATGTTACGGATTCGCCGGACTCAAAAGCTATAAGGGATCCCTGCTTACGATACTGGATTTCACCCTTGAAAGGAGCATATCCGTCAAAAATTGTATTCATGACTCCGTTGCCCTTTGTATCCGTCATAAAATCGCCTCTGTATCCGATAAGGCCTCTCGAAGGAATTGAGAATTCCAATCTTGTATATCCGCCTTGTCCGGCCCCCATATTAAGGAGTTCACCTTTTCTTGTTGAGAGTGTCTCGATAATTGCACCTGAAAATTCATCCGGTACATCAATATATACACGTTCCATAGGTTCAAGTTTCTTACCGTTCTCATCTGTCTGATACAGTACTTCAGCCTTTGATACCGCGAATTCATATCCTTCACGTCTCATATTCTCAATAAGAACCGACAAATGAAGTTCTCCACGACCGGAAACTTTAAAGCTCTCGGTTGTATCCGTTTCTTCAACTCGCAAAGATACATCCGTATTAAGTTCTCTGAACAGACGCTCCCTCAAATGACGGCTTGTAACAAATTTACCTTCCTGACCTGCAAAAGGCGCATCATTTACAATAAAATTCATTGATATTGTCGGCTCTGAAATCTTTTGGAACGGAATGGGATTAACACTTTCGGGTGAACAGATGGTGTCTCCGATGTGTATATCCGCGATACCGCTGATTGCTACTATTGAACCGATTCCGGCGCTCTTAACTTCGATCTTATTAAGCCCGTCGTACTCATACAATTTGCTGATTTTAACTTTTTTCTTCAAATCGGGCTCGTAGGCATTAACAATTACGACTTCCTGATTCACACTTACAGTACCGTTGTCAACTTTGCCGCATCCGATTCTTCCGACATATTCATTATAATCAATAGTAGAAATAAGAATCTGTGTTCCCTGATCCGGATCACCTTCAGGTGCCGATATATGCTTTACTATTGTCTCGAACAAAGGCATCATATCCTTATTGTCATCTTCAAGATTATATTTGGCAAATCCTGCCTTGGCAGAAGCAAATACAAAAGGACAGTCAAGCTGTTCGTCATCCGCATCAAGATCCATAAGGAGTTCAAGGACCTCATCTTCAACCTCGGACGGTCTTGCTTCCGGTCTGTCTATTTTATTGATACATACAATAACGGATAATCCGAGTTCCAGTGCTTTTTGAAGAACAAATCTCGTCTGAGGCATGGGACCCTCAAATGCATCAACCACAAGAATTACTCCGTTAACCATCTTGAGAACTCGCTCAACCTCGCCTCCAAAATCTGCATGTCCGGGCGTATCTATAATATTAATCTTAGTGTCTTTGTATGTAACCGCAGTATTTTTGGCGAGAATGGTAATTCCTCTTTCTCTTTCGATATCGTTGGAATCCATTACCCGGTCCTGTACTTCCTGATTATCACGAAATACACCGCTCTGTTTTAACAATTCGTCTACCAAAGTAGTCTTACCGTGGTCAACGTGTGCGATAATTGCTACATTTCGAATATCTTCTCTCTTCTGCTTCATAAAACTCCATTTCCGAACAGTTTATTACGACAAAGCGATAATAATTACAGTTTCTTGTCTAATATCAACATTTTTATTCTAAAACTTTAAAAGTATATCATCAGCCCGAAACCAATTCAATGAATCATTTTTACAAACTGAGCGTGCAATGAGATTCATTTATGGTATAATTTTGTTAAGATTGAATAATTACCGGAGATGTGGTGAAAATAAATATGAATAAACTCTATAAACGATTTACGGAATTTTTATATACAGATGTAAAATCCAAAAATGAAACAAAAGATTTAGCAATATTGATAAGGCTTATGTGCCTGATATATGCCTTTTATTATCTTACGACAGCAGTGGCCGTTGCATTCTTTCAGTACTATTTCACGGGTCTTGTGGTGCTGATTGCCGTCGGTCTTCTGGTAACCGCGTTTATCTGCACTTACGAAAACAGAACAAGTATTGCCTTTACGACACTTATCCTCGTTCAAATGGCATTTCCCACACTGCTTACCATTTCAATAGGTTATGAATATGATTTTCACATAACCATTCTTTTCAACATTCTTCTTTTGTTTTTTAATAAAACAAATAAGATGAAATTCAAACGTTTTTTTTCTTTCGGAATATGTTGTTACCTTGTTGTACTTGCAGAGATAAGCGATTCGTTTTCAAGGCACAGACTCGGAACGGGTTTTCCCGTCATATTTATCAAGTCTCTTAATATGCTCATTATGACATGCGCTCTCGTTGTTATTGCTTACTGCTTCTGCACCAAATTTAATCAGGCCGAAGAAAAATTAAAGGCAATCAATGAAAATCTCGAAAGAATGGCTAATCTTGATACCCTTACAGGTCTTTCAAACAGACGGCACATGAATGATTACATGTCCACACTTGTTTATGATTATAATAAAACCGGCAAATCATTTACCATTGCTATCGGAGACGTTGACTTCTTTAAAAAAGTCAACGACACTTATGGTCATGATGCCGGAGATTATGTTCTCACCAAATTGGCAGATATGTTTACCGTTCATATGAAAGGCAAAGGACATGTTGCCAGATGGGGCGGTGAAGAATTTCTCTTTGCCTTTGAGAACAGCGATATAAATAAGGCATACCAGAGTCTCGACGAACTAAGACATCAGATTGAGATAACGCCCTTCAAATTCAAAGAATACGATTTCAACATTACAATGACATACGGTATGGAAGAATATAATGACAGATTAGGTACCGAAGTTACCATTAACAGAGCCGATGCCAAGCTTTACACGGGTAAAACCGGCGGCCGTAATCGTGTAGTAAAATAACAGATTTACAATTTTAACGTTTTCTTTCATAACGGACAAATCTGTATTCTATATCAAAATATGTCTCTTCCTCGCTTTCACCGGTTATTATCCACTCCGATGATTCATCAAGGTTCGGAAAATATGTATCAGCGCTGTATTCATGATCTATTCTCGTTACATACGCAACATCGCAGTAAGGCAGCAGCTGCTTGTAAATACTGTCCCCACCGATAATATATACATCTTCGGATTTATAATTCTTAAGTTGTTCAAGGACTTCTTCGACACTGTTAAGTACTATCGCCCCTTCAACTTTAAAATCCTTATTTTTCGAAAGAATAATATTGGTCCGATTTTTAAGCGGATTGCCTCCCGGGAATGTTGCAAGTGTCTTTCTTCCCAATACGACAATCTTTCCGGTTGTATGTGCTCTGAAATTTTTCATATCATTGGGTATACTTACGAGAAGCTTATTCTGGTATCCTATTCCCCAATTTTTATCCGTTGCTACAATTATGTTCATATCTTCACCATTTCCGTCTATTAATTAATTAGTATCGACTCATTCGTATAGCTGCTATATAGCTATAGGTATATTCTCTATCTGCGGTCCCGTTATGTAGTTCTCTACCTTTACATCATTTCTGGAAAATTCATAAAAATCCTTTATATCCGGGTTAAGTGTGAACTTCGGCGCATCATATGTCGGTCTTGTAATAAGTTCCTTTACAATCTCCACATGTCTGTCATAAATATGAGCATCCGCAATTACATGAACCAGCTCTCCCACATTCATATCGCATACCTGTGCAAGCATATGCATAAGAACGGAATACTGAACCACATTCCAGTTATTGGCAGCCAGAACATCCTGTGAACGCTGATTTAACACGGCATTTAAAGTGAGTCTCTTCTCACCGGGGCGCTGAGTTACGTTAAATGTCATCGAGTACGCGCACGGATACAGATTCATTTCATGTAAATCCGCATGATTATATATATTAGTCATAATTCTTCTGCTGAAGGGATTATTTTTAAGATCGTATATTACCCTGTCAACCTGGTCCATCATTCCTTCTCTATATTCATGTTTTACACCAAGCTGATATCCGTAAGCTTTACCGATTGATCCGTCTTCATCGGCCCATTCATCCCAAATATGACTGTGAAGATCGTGTATATTGTTTGACTTCTGCTGCCATATCCATAAAATCTCGTCGGTAGCACTCTTAAGAGCGGTCTTCCTGAGTGTAATTAACGGAAATTCCTTCCTAAGGTCATATCTGTTTACTACCCCGAATTTTTTTATTGTATATGCCGGAGTACCGTCTTCCCAGTGAGGTCTGACTTTCTCGCCTTCGGTACTGGTTCCGTTCTCCAAAATATCTTTGCACATATTTATAAATATCTGATCTGCGTAACTCATATTTCCTCCGAATATTTAATATTCCATAAACTATAAATGCAATATAGATGTTGCAATTGCAAAATAAACCATAAGCGACAACGCATCAACGATGGTCGTAATAAAAGGGCTTGCCATAACTGCCGGGTCAAATTTGAGTTTTTTGGCAATCATCGGAAGCGTACATCCGATTAGTTTGGCTATCAGTACCGCCGAAAACAATGTGAGGCAGACGGTAACGGCAATACTGACCGAAACCCTGTCCAAAAGAATCAATTTTACAAAATTGGCAACGGCCAGCGATATACCACACAAAAAGGCTACTCTTACTTCCTTCCAAATTACACGGAAAATATCTCTGAAAGAGATTTCATCAAGAGAAAGTCCACGAATAATCGTAACGCTTGCCTGTCCTCCGGCATTTCCTCCCGTATCCATCAGCATCGGAATATAAACACTCAGAATTGCACATGCCCCAAGTGCATCTTCATAATTCTTTATTATGCTTCCGGTAAATGTTGCCGATATCATCAACAATAACAGCCACGGAATACGCTTTTTCCATATTTCGAACACCGAATTCTTCATATACGGCTTATCGGAAGGAACGATAGCCGCCATCTTCTCAATATCCTCGGTAGCCTCTTCTTCCATGATGTCCACAACGTCATCGACGGTAATAATACCGACAAGTCTGTTCTCGTTATCAACAACAGGCATTGAAGTAAAATCGTATTTCTGGAAGGTTCTTGCAACATCCTCCTGGTCCATCAGTGTATGAATGGATACAACATTTTCATGCATTATTTCACCGATTATGTCATCGGGTTCGCTGAGAAGAAGATATCTTAACGCAACCGTTCCGAGCAAAGTTCTTTTACTGTCAAGCACGTAACATATGTTAATGGTTTCCGAATCAATTCCGATTTTCTTAATCCGCTCTATTGCCTGAGCTACTGTTATATTTTCCTTCAGGTCAACATACTCCACGGTCATAACACTTCCGGCGCTGTCTTCCGGATATCTGAGCAGGTGATTAATATCTCTTCTGGTCTCTGCACTTGCATTGGCCAGCAATTTTTTTACAATATTTGCCGGCATCTCTTCAAGTAAATCCGTCGCATCATCGGCCATCAAATTATTAATAATATTTGCCGCTTCTTTATCAGACAACTGAGTTATGATTTTCTGCTGGTTATCAATCTCAAGATATGAGAAGACGTCTGCAGCCATATCCTTCGGAAGAAGTCTGAAAACCTTCAGCTGTTGTTCAACTTCAAGTTCTTCCAAAAATGTACCGATATCCGCATCATTCATTTCTGCAAGTTCCTGTCGAAGTCTTGTATATTGTTTTGTATCTACAAATTCTTTCAAAAAGAGAAATGCTTCTTCCATAATCATCTCATCCTCCTTTTTGAGTAATTCCAATCGTATCAGGAGGTCTGCGTTTCCATTTTTCGAAACATATCACATTCCTCATTTTCTTCGATTGCAGCCGTTCCTGCCGATAACTCAATTATTTCTTTTATACATTTTTCAACAGAGTCTTTTTCAATTATAACCTCAATTGAAATCTTATCCGAATAATCGGTGTCAATCACCTCACAGTCATGTTTTTCAAGAATTCTGTTTATTCCCGTGAGATATGTATACTCGGCTCTGATAATATGTCTGATACCCGTTTTTTTCACAACAATATCGCCGAATTCAAGAGCCTTTTTCACTGCTCCCTGATAAGCTCTTACAAGTCCTCCGGTTCCGAGAAGAACACCGCCGAAATATCTTGTAACAACGACTGCCACATTATGAATCTCTTCACCAAGAAGAACGTCAAGCATCGGTCTTCCCGCGCTTCCCGCAGGTTCTCCGTCATCACTGCATCGCGTAAATTCATTATTATCGCCAATTGTGACAGCATAACAGTTATGTCTTGCATCCCAATATTGTTTTTTCATCTCAGCCAAAAACAAAGAAGCCTCCTCTTCGGTATTTACAGCTCTTACAGTTGCAATAAACCGCGACTTCTTTTCCGTAATTTCAGCCAAACATTCACCTTTTAATATTTTTAGTGGAAACATAGGTTAATATTATCATTATCTTGACGAATTGACCACTTTTTTTCGCATGTTTTGTATATATTATATAAGTAAATTTTGCTATAATACATTATGGTTTTATTATAAACAGAAATGAGGACTAACATGAACTACAGCAAAAAAGGAATCATATCACGACAGCAAGAACTTAATTCAAAGGGCACCAAGATAAGAAAAATGTTTACCCTTACCTTTGTAAAAGCCCTTCTTATATGTTTTATATCATTTGCAGTTCTGGGTTGCTGCATGGGAATAGGAATGTTTAAAGGAATTATTGATTCCGCTCCCGACATTTCGGCAATCGATGTTACGCCGACGGGTTATGCCACCAAATTATATGATAACGAAGGCCATCTTATGACAAACCTGGTCTCGGCCGATTCCAACAGAACATATGTATCCATGGATAAAATACCTCAATTTATGCCTGATGCATTTGTTGCGATTGAAGATGAAAGATTCTACGAACACAACGGTATAGATATCAAGGGTATAATGCGAGCAGGCGTAACCGCGCTTACCAGCAGAAGTCTCAGCCAGGGTGCTTCTACAATCACCCAGCAGCTGATTAAAAACAGTATTTTCGAAAACTGGAAGACAGAAGAAGGCACCTTTGAAAAAATAAAGCGTAAGATTCAGGAACAGTACCTTGCAATTGAATTGGAAAAAACGCTTTCCAAAGAACAGATTCTTGAATTGTATATGAATACCATCAACCTTGGTCAGAACACCCTTGGAGTTCAGTCCGCTTCTCTTCGTTATTTTAATAAAAACGTATTTGAATTGTCATTGTCCGAATGTGCGGTTATTGCCGGAATTACGCAGAATCCGTCAGGGCTTAATCCCATCTCACATCCGGAGAAAAATGCCGAAAGACGTGAAAAAGTTCTTAAAAACATGCTCGAGCTGGGGTTCATCACTCAGGAACAGTTTGACGAAGCAATGGCCGATGATGTATATTCACGAATCCAGGTAATCAACCAGACTACAGGCGTTTCCAACGTATATTCATATTTCGTAGATGAAGTAATCGAACAGGCTGCTGCAGATTTAACCGAACTCTATATTACGGAAGGCTATGCAGAGTCACAGGCTTCCAATTTGGCTTACTCAATGCTTTACAGCGGCGGCTTGAGCATATACACAACTCAGGATCCTCAGATTCAGGCTATTTGTGATGAAGTTATAGGTGACGAAAGCAATTATCCCGAAAATGTAAAATGGCTTCTCAGTTATCAGCTTACTGTTCTTAAAGCCGACGGTTCGTTTGAAAACCACAGTACCGAGATGTATAAAAAATATTGGAAGGACATAAATCCCAACTTCAATCTCCTTTATGATTCCCACGAGGATGCATATGATGCGATCGCCCAATATACCGAGGCAGTCCTCGAAGAAGGCGATGAAGTCTATGATGAGCGAATCTCCCTCACACCGCAGCCACAGATTTCTCTTACCATTGAAGATCAGTCAACCGGATATGTACTGGCTATTGTCGGCGGACGAGGTGTAAAAGAAACAAGCCGTTCGCTTAACCGAGCAACCAACACAACCCGTCAACCGGGTTCATGCTTTAAAGTTCTTGCCGCATTTGCACCGGCGCTCGATTGCGGCGGTATGACCCTCGCAACGGTTTATAATGATGCTCCGTACTGCTATGCCAACGGTAAACCAATCAAAAACTGGTGGGGAACCGATACATACCGGGGTATTTCGTCTATACGACTCGGTATTGAACAGTCTATGAACATTATTGCTGTTAAAACAATTACGGACTTAACTCCCCAGGTCGGCTTTAATTATCTTCAGAATTTTGGTTTTACCACACTTGTCAGCCGACGTGTTGAAAATAACGGTCAGGTAACTACCGATATCACCCAGCCGCTTGCGCTCGGCGGACTAACCGACGGCGTTACCAACATGGAACTTAACGCTGCTTATGCTGCGATAGCCAACGGCGGAATTTATAAAGAACCTATACTTTATACCAAAATCGTCGATCACGACGGAAATGTACTGATAGACAAAGTTGCCGACCAGAAAGTTTCGGTTGCATTAAAAGAAACAACCGCTTTCCTTATTACAAATGCAATGCATGATGTTGTAACAAAGGGTACAGGTACCATGGCCAATTTTTCCGGTCAATATGTTGTCGGAAAGACAGGAACCACATCGGACAACTACGATGTATGGTTTGCAGGCTATACTCCTTATTATACCTGTACAACATGGGTAGGATATGACAACAACATCACAATGAACCAGAATGAAAAAAATGTTGTTAAATCTGTTTGGCGTCTTGTAATGGAACAGATACACGACGGACTCGAATACAGAGATTTCACCGTTCCCGCCGGAATAACAGCTTGTACAGTATGTTCAAAATCCGGTAAATTGCCTATAGAAGGACTCTGTGATAATTGTCTTATCACAGAATATTTTGCGGAAGGAACAGTACCTACCACTTCCTGTGATGTTCATTATACCGGTATGATATGTGCATACAGCGGATTGGTGGCTTGCAGTAACTGTCCGTTTGCGATTGAAGGAACATTAGAGTTGCCACTTGTAGAATCAACAGCCGTCGCAGCAGGCTCAAGATACACAGATGCTGCCGGTAATGTTATTTCATCATCGACAACGACAAATCAATGTCCTCATGACGCCCTCTTCTATACCGATCCTAATTATCATGCTGTACTTGAGAGCCAGCGTGCCGAACTTGAAGCAATAGGTTTCAATTTTGATCTTGAAGGTTATTAATAAAAAAAGACCGCTCTAAGCGGTCTTTTTAATTATTGGCTGTTATTCTGTCATATATTCTTCAAGTTCTTCGTCGGTAACCGTTTCGTAAGTATATGAATCATTTCCGTAATCCAGTTTAAACTGATAACAAAGGTATTCACTGCTTATATATCCAACCTGACCGTCATATGAAAGTTTGGTCCATCCATTGCTTTGAATCTCATACACTTCATATTCACAATCAGAATATGCCGAACCGATTCTGTCATAATCAACGCTTGGTCCCGACCTAACATTTACACTGTTGGTAACATTAGGAATGGCAATCAAAATTCTTTCATATTGGGCATCCACCACCTGAATATCATTTGCCGATGCCGAATCATCAGAAACCGACGTAACAACTTCATTAGCCGAAATAACCGGTTCTTCTTTCTTTTCTCCTCTGGCAACAACTTTTATAACCAGAATAACTATAGCGACAAGAAGACAAAAGTTTGTAATCAGAAGTACAGCGCTAAGCACTTTTTTTCTCAATTTTCCATCTCCAAAATTCTATTATTGAAGTTTCTCACCACAATTAATGCAGAAGGCAGCCCCGACCTTGTTGGCAGTTCCGCATTGGGGACATGCTGTGGTTTCCTCCTGAGCAGGCATTCCCGTTGTTACTTCAGCCTCAACCTTATTACCACACTTTGAACAGAATACTGTTCCCGCAGGAATTACAGCTCCGCAAGAAGAACAATTAACGGTACCCTTCGCACGATTAAGTTGTTCTCTAAGCTGAGCAATTGCATCAAATGCTTCATCTACCTTTGCAATTTTTTCAGCCATTCCCTCATCATAAGTACTGTCATTTTTATGTTGCTCGTAATACAATTTACCTATTTCCAAATAAGTACGATTAAGCTGATCTTCACATGCTTTAATCTGTCCGTTAATATTAGATACTTCAACAACTGTTTTAGTCTTTGATGAAACATTACTTCCCATATTTGAAAGTGTTGCTCCTATTGCATCAAAAAAAGCCATTTGTCTTTACCTCCAAAAAAATCACTCTAAATATTATATATTAGTTTTAACATATTGTAAATCTTAAACAATTTCCTTATCCGCATCTCTTTCCATGATAAGAACTCTGAATTTACCATATTCTTCGTAATAATGAAAACCGTACATAAATGAGTGATACTCTCCATTCACCATTTTACGCAAATAAAGATGTGTTACGCTCTTATTATTATTAATACAATTCTTAACCGTATCTATACTGCAGGCGGACATAAAGATTGCCAAATCATCCGGATGAAGCATATTGGATGCATAGAATTCCATTGATTCGTTTTTATCTTTTTGTGCCATCTCGCGGATGAGACGTTCCCCATCGTAGCGAAGTTCATAAAAACTATCGTCATCAACATCATATTCATACATATTTTCATAATCCGCCAGCATCATTTTACTGTAAATGGCACTTAACGAATGCTGCTCCATTATTTCATCATAATCCTCAAAGGCGATGATAAACTCAGAATCATCATTTCCACCCGGCACAAGAGCAATAACAAGTTTAATCCACTTATCATTAATATTTCTGAAAATATACTCCTGCTTTGTTATTTCTTCCTCTCCGCCTTCATGAAATACCAATAAATCTATATTCGTCCTAAGAATGGCTCTGTACTCATCCAATACATATGCCGACAAATAATAATCAAACATATCCAGTATGTTTTTGTATTGATGTTCCATAATGCGATACGCTGACGGAATCTTAATTGTATGGAACGAATAATCAGCCCCTTTAACCAAAAATACGGCAACATATTTGGATGACAAAACGTCTATGGCAACATTTATCTCATTGCGTTGAGCCTCAACACGTTTATGCTCGGTTATATCCATATACGTAATAACACATTTATTTTCCAAGCCTTTCAATCCCGGGGGCTTAAAAGCTTGAATACTCATCCAATCAACATTTTTGGATAAACGGCTTTTATACTCTCTTCCGATATTTTCCACGCCGAACGAAAAGGCATTGCTGAGAGCTTCCGTAGAAAAATATTCCAGAAGGTCTTTTTTCTGTTCTTCATCTTTTATTAATTCCGAAGTAATTGATAAAATCTCATCATATAAGCCTTCTTTGGGAATCCCGAATATAAGCTGATCGGCTTTAACGGTAACATACTCTCCCAGCCGATAATCAACAAGATAAACAGATCGGTAAGCATTTGCAAGAGACTGCATAATCAGTTGATATTCCAGATTTTCACTGTTCATAAATAATTCACTCTGAATATCTTTCTGAGTACAAACAATTTTCTCACTGTTTTCAGCCAGTCTAAGTTTCATTAATGAGAATTCCGTCCAACGGTATTCACCGGTTTCCATACGTCTCCTAAAATTAAATGAAATACCGTTTTTATTTTTTTCCAATTCGGAACAAATAAAACCTGCACTGAGAAACTTTGATGCGTTCTGCTGATCGTCAATATGTACATAATGATACAGAAGATCATCTCTCCATTCCGAAAAAATAACAGGTTTTATATAGCTGCAATTGGCAACATCTTTTAAATATATGGTAATAACCATATCTTTGTCGAAATCAATTGTCTGTATACAAAAATAAGAAGTTCCAAGAGTTTTAAAAATTATTTCCCTTTCATGCTCCTGTTTGCTCTCTACATGATCGGTAATCATAAATGCGTAAGCTTTCACCCCGCTGCCCCATATTGTCGGGACAACAGTAATATTTTTATCGATTCCGAAAGGGGTATTTTTCATAAAACATTTGTATGAACTTCTACCGTCAGCAAATTGATCCGCAATCGATCTGCACTCATTCCACAAGCCTTCCAATTCATTACCGGAATGCTTTCCTGTCTTTAATGTAACCAAATGATTGCAATACAATATTTTATTTCCCTTTACATCAGCTATAAATACCGCTGTATCTTCTGATGCATCAAGTAAATTCTTAATTCCCCATGCTTCTTCCAAAACAGAACCCTCAATTTCTATGTATTTTTACCAATAATATTGGTGATTGCACCGCATACACCGTCATTTTTACTATAACATACTTGCGTATCTTTATCAATTAAATAGCTATGAATCGAATCCGCCACGCTTCTTCTCGGTGATTACCGTTCGAAACACAAAAAAAGAGGTCTTAAAGACCTCTTTAAAAATAACCTTAAAGGATTATTTATTAACCTTTGATTTAGCAACATCTGCAAGTGAAGCAAATCCTGCTGCATCATTAACAGCCATCTCAGCAAGCATCTTACGATTGATATCGATTTCTGCAAGCTTAAGACCATACATAAATTTAGAATAAGAAAGTCCGTTCATACGAGCAGCTGCATTGATACGTGCAATCCAAAGCTGTCTGAACTGTCTCTTCTTCTGCTTTCTACCTGCATAAGAGGAAGTGAGTGCTCTCATTACAGACTGCTTAGCAACACGATACTGTTTTGATCTTGCTCCTCTATAGCCCTTTGCAAGCTTTAATACTCTGTTATGTTTCTTTTTAGCGTTAAGGCCACCTTTAATTCTTGCCATCGTCTTTTCCTCCTATCAGATTAAATATAAGGTAAAATCTTCTTCATGTTACTTACATTTGTTGCATCAACAACTGCATCTTTACGAAGATTTCTCTTGTTCTTTGTAGACTTCTTTGTTAAGATATGTCTTTTGTAAGCTTTGTTACGAACGAGCTTACCTGTTCCTGTCTTTTTAAAACGTTTTGCAGCTGATCTGTTAGTTTTCATCTTGGGCATAATCTTTTCCTCCTAATTCCAATCTGTATATTTAACTGATTAAGCCAATTACTTCTTCTCAGTTAAAACCATTGTCATACTTCTGCCTTCAATCTTGGCAGGCTTCTCAACTACCGCACAATCCACAAGCGCTTCAGCAAAATCATCAAGGATATGCTTGCTGCTCTGCATATGAGCCATCTCTCTTCCTCTGAAACGAAGAGTAACCTTAACTTTATCTCCCTTAGAAAGAAACTTCTTAGCCGCAGAAATCTTTGTATTAAGATCATTGGTATCAATATTGGGCGATAAACGAATCTCTTTCAGTTCAACAACCTTCTGCTTTTTCTTAGCTTCTTTTTCCTTACGCATCTGTTCATAACGGAATTTACCGTAATCAACCAATCTGCATACAGGAGGCTTGGCAGTAGGTGCTATCATAACAAGGTCAACCTCTGCTTCATCTGCGAGTTTCTGTGCTTCCTGGGATGACATAATACCAAGTTGTTCTCCATCAGCACCAATAACACGAATCTCTTTCTCTCTAATCTGTCCGTTAATAAGTAAGTCGCTAATTGCTTTACCCTCCATAATCCATAAAAAAAGTGGATAGCGAAGACTATCCACAACAAAATCAATAAACACAATGTTCATAAGAAAATGTAACGCCTGAAACACTTAGTCGCAGGGTGAGAGTGGATACTCTTCTTGTCTCATACCGTAACAGAATATCACTGTATACTATCGTTGTCAACAACAAAATAAATTTTGTCACAATTTTCAGCATTTTATGCAACGCAACATCTGTATTTAATCGGCAACTTTCCTTGCAACCACAACAAATCTTCCGTTGTCTGTATGATAATTACATGTTGACAATAAAATAATTTCATCTCCGAATGAAGTTTCTACGCCAGTATCGTACAATGCCGAATCATTTACTCCGGTCATGAATTCGTTAAATAACTCCTCGTCGGATATATCGTTGTATTCATAATATCTGAATCCTTCTTCATCCTCATAATATATCTTGGAATAAAATGCAGCCACTACTTCATAGTCGCCATAAGAATATATGGTGTTAAATTGTATTAACGGATGTTCTTCCCAATACGACTCATCTGCATATTTCGGCAGTGAACCGAACATAGATTCATCCTGCATGTGATGACCGTAAATTATATATATTCCACCACCGTCAAAACATTTTCCGTCAATAAACAGACATCCGCTTATTGCGTCCGTTTCGTCAAAAGCCCTATGCAAATAATATTCCGGATTTTCGGGCGTATACATAACCGGATAACTTATAGGGGTATCATCTATAATGAGCCAACCTAAAAGGTCGTCATTCATATTATATACCGCTTCATATTCCGGAAGAATCCGCGGATACTCCTCCGCATTGTTATCCGACTCACTTGATTCGGAATCATGTGAATGCAGATAGATTATGGGGATATCATCATACGAAACATTCTGCATAACCAAAGCATTCAGTTCATCATATGCGCGTCTTTCATTTGCAAGACGTAAATATGTTCGCACGAACATAATTGCCGAAATCAAAGTCACCGCAGCTGTTGCTACACATATTATATTCAATATATTCTTTTTTTTCTTCAACAACCTGAATTGTTGACTTGAACATCTTTTACTCTTTTTCATTTTTATCTTAATTCAGATACATTCTACATTAAATAACACTCAAAAATCATCTTTTTGAGTGTTATTTTCAGTCAATCATTTTATTATCTCGTTTTCAGCTTCTCAATTATCTCTCATTCATCTTAAAGCGATAAATAAGTGATGAAGCAAATGCTCCTGCGCCGAGAAGAAGCATTATTCCCCAGAGAATCAGGTTACTGTCATCTCCGGTCTTGGGAGTTCCCGTACCAAGAGGAGGTTCTCCCGAAGGATCAGGTGCCGCTTCGGCTTCTTTTACGGTAAATGAAGTGCTTGCATATCCGTCACTGGACGTTATTTCAACAGTATGAGTTCCTATTGAAAGAGTCTCAAGGTATGAAGTATAGAACGTGATTTCCGTCGATCCTGCTAAAGCTTTATAATAAGATTTATCAACTGTGTTACCATCAACCTTTACCGCAACAAACTTATCAAAAGAAGCATCTGAGGAAATGAATAGCCCTTCCGTACTTCCCTTTGTCCATGTGCTGTTTGCACCGGCAAGAATATTATAAACTGTCGGTGGCTCCGATGAGTTCCCCGAACCGCCACCGGGATTAGGATTAGGATTCGGATTCGGATCGGGATTCGGATCGGCAACTTTCAATTCCAAATAGCCATTAGTGCTATATCCTACCTCGTTACCCGAAGCATCGACAGTAAAATATGCGGTATCATTTCCCGTTCCGTTTGATGTAATCTGAACAGGAGCACCGTCTACCGGGGTAGTATATGTCGTTATACCGACAGACATTCCGGTTGCCGGGGCAGCTGTACCGTCAGTACCGGTACCGATGGTAACGAACTTATTATTAAACAAATAAAGATTCTGAACACCACTGCCGCACTGATTATTTTGGATTACTACCGTACCGCCGAGACTTAAAGATGATGTACTACTACCACCAAAGAAGACACCGCTTCCCATAGACCCTGCCGTGTTGCCGGTTACATTTCCACCGTTCATAACGACTTTCGCGGAACCCATGATATACACACCACCACCATATTGAGCAGTAGAGTTACCGCCAATTGTTCCTGCGTTTATTACTATATCTTGGCTTGAGCTGTTTATGAAAATACCACCTCCTTGACCATCTGTATAATTACCGGTGATAATGCCACTTTCCATCGTAAATTTACTATTGTCATTGCCGGTAAAAGATATGCCACCACCGGCACTCGTGGTTATATTATTGGAAATTTCACTATTATTATTAATATCGACGCTACATATACCTCTGCAGTACATGCCGCCACCATTGTTTGCAGTGTTTCCGTAAATACTGCCGCCATGCATATTTAAAATGACATCAGTATAATAATTATTAACCGTACCACTACCTTCAAGATACACGCCGCCACCATTGGTTGCAGTGTTATTGTAAATACTGCCGCCATTCATATTTATAGAAATAGGAATATAGGTGTTCCCCACAGCAATCTCGCATCTCGCGCATACGCCGCCGCCATTGTTTGCAGTGTTTCCGTAAATACTGCCGCCATTCATATTTAAAGTAGCATTATCTGTAAGATACACGCCGCCACCATTGGTTGCATTGTTACCGGAAATACTGCCGCCATTCATAACAAAAACAGCATTATCACCGAGAAGATTAACACCACCGCCTTTGTCGTTTGACGAATTACCGGTAATGTTGCCGCCGTTCATTACAAGATTACCGCCAGCCGAGATTGTCACGCCGCCGGCCTTTCCGCCGGTAACAGAACCCGTTTGTCCCGAGGAACTGTCATACAACGTCAAGGTAGCGTTTTCATTAACTGTAATAACAGATTCAGAATTCGTACCGTCCCCCGTCAGAGTATAGCCATTAAGCTCCAGCGTGACATCACCCCCGATAGTTATATTATCCGCCAGCGTCACATCACCAGCCAAATAATACTGCCCACCGATCAGTGTACCGCCGCTTGAAGGTAATTCAACATCAGGAGGATCTGCTGCCAGCACCGCCATAGGCATCATATTGATGACAATGAGCATAACCAATATAAGTACAGGTATTCTTTTTTTCATGATTCGAAATATTCCCTCCTTGAATTTTGTACTTCTTGATAGAGCATTGCTCCATTGCTACGCAATTTTCACTATACGCATTATATCATATATATGCGCAGAATCAAATCAATCTGCCCCGGATTATGTGCTTAGTACTATAACTTGTCATCCTAAAACAGATTTAATTTTTCCAGATAAGCCAAAGATTTTTTCTGTTTTTCAATCCCACGCACTTCAATCAATACAGATGTATTGGGGAAATATAATTTACGCAGTCGGGCAAATTCCTCAAAATCAATTTTACCGTCACCCAATGCCTCATGAAGATCTGATTTCAAATCATTATCATTTATATGCACATGTTTCACAAAACCCGAGAAGCTTTCTGCCCACTCTTCCATATTACGACCCGAAATTACCGCATGGGCATAATCAAAGCATATTCCGAAATTGGGTACATCACTAAGCCGTCTTGCCAACCGTTCAAGAAGTTCCGGCGAAGTATCAAACATATTCTCCATAAGAATCTGAATACTACTGTATTCTTTGCATAATTTTCCGAAATATTCCTCATTTGAAGAAAGCCACCCGGCTTTATAACTTTCAGATTCAAACCCCGGAATAAAATTGGTATGAAAAATCACTTTATCAACACCAAGTCTCACAGCTATACCCATGCTCTGTCGTATACGCTTGTCTGAAATATTTCTTATATCCGGATCGGAACTAAAAACCGTAATATCGTAAAATGCCCCGTGAAGCGATTTTCTGACAGGCAGATTATCATCAAGATATTCCATAACCAAATCATTTGTTTTCTGTAAATCGGAAATTATAGCCGGATTAAAAAAATCATTGAATTCCCAACCAAGATTATATTTTTTTGACAATTCTATACTTTCTTTAATACAGTCCTTTTCCGGAATAATATAAAAATCGTTCATGTTGTCCCTTTTCTTTAATTATCTCGATAGATAAACCATTGTAATATCATCAGACTGAGATGCTTCACCTGCAAACGAAGTTACTTTTTCAAAAATATTCTCGACAAAAGTCTCCGGCTTTGCTTCTTTATCTTCGGCATTAAGTGCTTCTGCAAGCCCCGAATCCGAGAAAAATTCTTCAGCCTCATTCATAGCCTCTGTTACACCGTCGGTATAAAGGAACATCTTGTCCCCCGGCATTAAAAATGTTTTTTGCATTCTGTACGGCATATCGCTCATCATACCCAAAACAAGATCCGCAGCAGCCTCTTCCTTGGTCATCATGACAAAATCTCCGCCTTTTCGTGAAATATAAGGCCTGTTATGACCGCAATCCGCGAATTCCAGTTCACCCGTATATACATTAAGTACACATAAAAAGGCGGTAACAAATTTATCAGCTTTGTTATTCTCAGCCAAAGCATTATTGGCTCGAAAGGCCACTTCATTAATCGGCATCCCCAGCAAAGCATAATTCTTTATATGAGTTTTAGCCATCATCATAAACATGGCCCCCGATACACTCTTGCCCGCCACATCAGCAACAAGAAAACACATACGATCCTTATCAATCATAAACACATCATAAAAATCTCCGCCGACCTCTTTTGCGGGTTTCATTGCAGCGTAAATATTAATATTATCCAGCTTGTTAAAATCCGAGAAATCGTGCTCGAGCATACTTTCCTGTATCTTTGTTGCCGTATCAAGTTCAGCTTTAATCTTCTGCTGTTGTGTTACCAGCCTTGTGGTTCTCACATACAACATGTTCATAAAACCGGCATAAATCTTACGATTCATATCAGCGATTTTCTCGAAAAGAGGTTTTGAAATATGCGCACATTCCACATGTCCCAAGGCACGAACCGTTGCCGCTCTTTTGTCATCATTAATAAGAGCAAGTTCTCCGATAAAATCGCCTGTTCCCAAAGTATTGATATTTTCATTACACTTATTCAGTACTTCGGTATTACCCTCCAAAATAATAAACATTCCGGACTCGGCAGTATCACCCAGAGTAACTATCATATCGCCTTTTTCAAACACCGCCAATTCCATATTCTCGAGGAGAGCTCTCGCCCCCTCCGGGACACCTTTATCATCGGTTATGTTAAAAAACTCTCTTATAGTATCAATCTTTATTAGCTTTTCAATATCCATGTAACCCCTCCCGACAAAGTCAATGATATTCGCAATCCGCTTCGCTACTTGCTCATAAATTAATATTTATTTATCGTTTTCTTCCGTTTTGATTTCTTCACGAATAACCTTGTTCTCAATTTCTTCAGAAATGTCTCTGATAAATTCTTCAAGGCTCTTGGTTCCTTCGGGACCTGCAAATCGGCTGCTGACAGAAACAGTCTTTTCGTTTGCTTCTTTTTCACCGACAATTACCCAATAAGGAAGTCTGTCCATACGTGCTTCTCTTATCTTATATCCGATTTTTTCGGAACGATTATCTACAGTTACATCAATATGAGCCTTCTTAAGAGCGGCTTCTACTTCCTTTGCATAATCGGCATATTTCTCCGAAATAGGAAGTATTCTGACCTGTTCCGGGCAAAGCCATGTAGGGAACTTGCCTGCATAGTGTTCAATAAGCCACGCAAGTGTTCTCTCATAACATCCCATTGATGTTCTGTGAATAATCCAGGGAAGTGCCTTATTGCCGTTCTCATCAATGTAATACATGCCGAATTTTTCTGCGGAAGCACAGTCCAGCTGAATTGTAATCATTGTATCCTCTTTACCGTACACATTCTTAGCCTGCATATCAATCTTGGGACCATAGAATGCTGCTTCTCCGTCAGCCTCGGTAAAGTTTACTCCTGTTTTCTTAAGAACATTTCTCAGATATCCCTGTGTCTCTTCCCAGTATGCTTCATCTCCGAGATATTTATCCGTATTATTGGAATCCCATTTGCTCAATCTGAATGTAACATCATCCTGAACTCCGAGTGTCTTTGTAATATAATGTGTAAGTTCCATACATCTTGTCAGTTCTTCTTCGGCCTGATTGGGTGTAAGAACAATATGTGCTTCGGTAATTGTAAACTGTCTAACTCTTGTAAGGCCATGCATTTCACCTGAATCTTCATTTCTGAAGAGTGTAGATGTCTCGGCCATTCTGTAAGGAAGATCTCTGTATGAATGCTGTTCATTCATATACACATAATACTGGAAAGGACATGTCATAGGACGAAGAGCCATAATCTCTTTACCATCCTGCTCATCTTTATTAAGAATGAACATACCGTCCATATAATGATCCCAGTGACCGGAAATCTTATAAAGATCCGACTTGGCCATTAACGGTGTTCTTGTTCTTACGTATCCCCATTCATTATCCTCAAGATCCTCCATCCATCTCTGAAGTTTCTGAATCATCTTTGTTCCCTTGGGAGTGAAAAGCGGAAGTCCCTGACCGATAACATCTGCAGTAAGGAAGAGTTTCATCTCACGGCCGAGTTTATTATGATCGCGCATCTTAATATCTTCAAGATGATCAAGATATGCCTTCAAATCATCTTTATTGGCAAATGCACTTCCGTAAATTCTCTGAAGTCTTGCTTTATTGGCATCACCTCTCCAATAAGCCATTGAAGAACTTGTAAGTTTAAATGCCTTGATTCCCTTTGTATTCATAAGATGAGGTCCGGCACAAAGGTCCGTAAACCCGTCACCCTGTGAATAAAACGAAATAACGGCATCCTTGGGAAGATCATTAATAAGTTCCACTTTATAAGGCTCGTTTCTGTCTTCCATGAATTTCACAGCCTCTTCCCTTGAAAGTTCAAAACGTTCAAGTCTGTTACCTTCTTTAATGATTTTCTTCATTTCCGCTTCTATGGCATCCAGGTCTTCTCTTGAGAAAGGTTCTGTATCAAAATCATAATAAAAGCCTTCTTCAATTGCGGGACCGATTGTTACTTTTGCATCCGGTCTTATTCTTTTAACAGCCTCTGCCATAACATGGCTTGCTGTATGTCTGAGTACTCTTAAGCCTTCGGGATCTGACGGAGTAAGAATTGCAAGTTCGCAATCATGAGAAATAACCGTTCTCAAATCCATCACTTTACCGTCCACAAGACCTGCACATGCATTTCTTGCAAGACCTTCACTGATATCAAGTGCAATATCATAAACGCTCTTTGATTCTGCATATTCTTTAATGCTTCCGTCTTTCAATACAATCTTCATACTCTTTCTCCTCATATATTATTTTTTTTAATTTATTTATTATGACTGTAATTATTGGCACTGTTGCCGAATCCGCAGGAATTACCGCAGTCTTTAATTTCATTGTTGCTGAACAGATTAATACGTAAACCTTTCTTAACCGGAGATATCAGAAATCCCACCATCAGTCCGATTGCAAAAGCAATAATTGTATCTTTCATGGCATCCTCCTTTTTACTGAATAAAAACAAAAAGTCCCTTGCACCGTTATCCGGTACAAGGGACGATAACACATTACCGCGGTTCCACCCTAATTGCCTGCAGGCCTCTCATCATGGTTATAACGGAATCACCGGGGAGTATTGGTCCCACTCCGGAGTGGTCTTCGCCATTACCCACAGTTACGGAAGCTCTCAGCCCTTGACTTCCGCTCTCTTTAACCGTATCAGCAACAGTTACTGTCTCCATCAACGTTTTTATTGTTTTTTATAATAATATTCCGAAAAAAAAGTTTTGTAAACCGTTAATTTTCAAAATATCAATCCGTTTCTTCTTCCGGATCTTTTTTGTCAGATATTTTCAATCTGACCATAGTAATTCGATTATCCGAAAATTCCTCAACCTTCAACTCGGTACCGTCCTGAAGAACAACAACCTGACCTATCTCGGGAATGTTATCGCCAAGGTGTTCTATAATGAAACCTCCGATTGAGTCATAATTCTCACTTACAAATTCCGTTTCGAGTCTGTCATTAATATCATCCAGATTGGTGCTGCCCTCAATAAGGTATTCCTGTTTGCCGATTTCTTTTATGGGCTCACGCTCATCTTCGTCATACTCATCTTTGATGTCTCCCACTATTTCCTCAAGAAGATCTTCCAAAGTAATCATTCCCTCTGCCGCTCCGTATTCATTCAATACAATTGCAAGGGTAACGGTTTTTTCACGCATTTCCTGTAAAAGATCCGATGTTTTTTTAAACTCATATGTATAATAAACTTCGCGCATTAAGTCTCGAACCTTAAAATTCTCACGATCCTCAATAAACAAAAAATCTTTTATATTAATAACACCTATAATCTTCTCCGGAGTCTCTTCAAATACCGGAATACGTGTATACATATTTTCTTTAAATACTTCTTTTACATCATCATATGTGGAATCCGCATCAATTGCCACAATATCCGGACGCGGAATCATAACATCTTTGGCATAAGAATCCGAAAAATCAAAAAGATTATATATCATTTCTTTTTCTTCCGATTCGATAACACCTTCCTCATGACTGACGTCAACATACGAAAGAAGTTCGCTTTCCGTAATGCTTACAACTTTTTTATTTGGATCGATACGAAGAATTTTTAAAATTGCGCTCGATAATATATCGACAACAAAAATTAACGGTGTAAATACAACGCATAAAAATGCTATAGGCGCTGCATAAATCAATACAAGTCTGTCATTATTAAGCTTAGCCCATGTCTTGGGAACGATTTCTCCGAAAAGAAGAACAACAACCGTAAGAATACCGGTTGCAATACCTATTGTCCATTCACCGAAAACCTGTGTCGCAAAAACCGTAGCCAAAGAAGAAGCCGCAATGTTAACAATATTGTTACCGATCAGAACGGCGCTGAGCATCTTACCGTAATTGGATAAGATTTTACATGCCTTCCTGGCTTTTCTGTTACCGTCTTCGGCCATTGATTCTATTCTGATTTTGTTAGCTGTTGAAAACGCTGTCTCTGCAGAAGAAAAAAATGCAGATAAAATTACAAGAAATACAAGAATTACTATTTTAATTATACTGTCCGGGTCCACAAAAAAACTCCTCACTCTTTTAACTAATAAAATGATGATATCAAATTTTATGAAAATGTCAAAATTTACGCATATTTTACGACAAAAGATTCTTTTTTAATTTGCTTTTGGCTCGTTGAAGCGCATTATCGGTAGATTTTTCATCTTTACCCAAAGCTTCCGATATTTCGGATATTCCATAACCTTCTATGTAAAGATGCATTGCCTCCCTTTCAAGAGAGCTTAACCTGTGCTTCATTATTTCTTCGACAGCCGATTCCAGTTCCTTATCAATAAACAGTTGTTCCGGCGTCCTCTGTGATTCCGTTGATATTGCGTCTAAAAGAGGGGCATCCTCCGCATCTTTTTCGTAAAAAGAAATATAGTCATTTAACGGGCTGTTCTTCTTTCTTCCGGATGCCTCTATTGCAGTCAACAGTTGCCTTGTAACACAAATATTCGCAAATGTCGAAAACAAGGTTTCCTTATCGGGGTCGAAATCACGTATTGCTTTATAGAGACCGATCATTCCTTCCTGAAGCAAATCATCTCCGTCCCCTCCGAAAATAAACATCGGCCTTGCTTTCTGTCTGACCAGATTCTTATATTTTGAAATAAGATAATCCGAAATCTCCGCTTCACCGTTGCGTATTCTGATAATTAATTCTTCATCGGTTGATTCACTGTAATCCTTCAAGCTTTCTCCCTGCCTTACATATTCTGTCTTACTATTTCATACGCAAGAACCCCGGCCGCAACCGAAGCATTTAATGAATCTATCTGACCTTTCATCGGTATAGAGGCTTTGAAATCACACTTTTCTTTCACAAGTCTGCTGACTCCGTCGCCTTCGCTTCCGACAACAAGTCCGATGGCGCCTCTAAGATCAAGATCATACATCGTCTGTCCATCCATATCTGCGCATACAAACCAGATACCTTCTTTCTTAAGGTCATCTATACATGCGGAAATATTAGTCACCTTTGCAACCAGCGTATGTTCAAGTGCACCTGCCGATGTTCTCGCTACCGTTGCTGTTAATCCTACAGCTCTGTTTTTCGGTATTATCACACCATGTGCACCTGCCTGATGTGCGGTTCTTATAATTGCACCGAGATTATGCGGATCCTCTATTCCATCCAAGACAAAAATAAACGGTTTTTCATTTCGTTCTTTCGCAAGATTAAGAATATCCTCAACCTCGGCATATTCAAAAGCTGCCGTGATTGCTATAACGCCTTGATGTGTGCCTGTTACACTCATTTGGTCCAGGCGTTGTTTGGTTACATACTTTATCATAACATCGTGCTTCTTGGCCTCTCGTTTAATTGTGCAAACCGGGCCGTCCTGACATCCGTCAAGCACATACAGTTTATCAATGGTTTTTCCGCTTCTGAAAGCCTCAAGTATAACATTCCTGCCTTCTATTTGTGATTCCGAATATCCCATATTTCCTCCGTTTATTTAATAGTCAGTACAGTATTATTCTTCATTAATTTTTTCAAGACCAAGTTTTATCAGTTCCAGCATTCTGTCTTCATCACCCTTCAGATAAAGATATCCCATAACAGCCTCGAATCCTGTTGCTTTATGATAATCAGACAGCTTGGCATTTTTGGGTGTTGTATGCTGTTTGGAATTGCGTGCTCTTTTATATACGGCCTCTTCATCTTCTCGAAGATATTGCATTAATGCCTCAATAAGATTTTTCTGAGTTTCTGCCTTTACGAAATTAATTGCCTCTTTGTGTAACTTTTCAACCTGCTCGTTTTTTTCGGAAACGAGAATTGTTCTCACAACCAGCTCATAAATAGCATCACCGACATAAGCCAGCACTAAAGGGGAGTAGGTGTTGATATCCTGCTCCCCGGTTTCAAAATTCTTTTTAATTTTATTTAAGATTGACAGTTCCATATATCTATACGAGATGCCACTTAACTCCTTCTCTTGTATCCTCAATTGCTATTCCTTTTTCAAGAAGTTCATTTCTTATGGCATCGGCCTTTGCAAAATCTTTTTCTTTTTTGGCATTTTTTCTTTCTTCGATTTTATCAAGGATATACTGTTTTAACGAATCGTCAACTTTATTCTCCGATGCAGACTCGCTAAGTCCGTCAAAACCGTTTATAAGATTAAGCCCAAGCACATAATCAAAGTTCTCCATCAGTTTCTTTTTGGTCGAATCACTGATATCGGCCTTAAGTACATCATAGCAAACGGTTATTGCCATAGATGTATTTAAATCATCGGAAAGAGCCTCTTTAAATCTTTCGTTAAATTCTTCAAATGCTTTATCGTCTGCAGGTCCGTCTTCCTTTAATTCGGCAACCTTCCTAATCAATTTCTTATACTGAACCGTTACCTGATCAAGGACTTCGTAAGAAAACTCAAGAGGCTTGCGATAATGGCTCAAAAGGCAGAACATTCTGTATACTAACGGAGAATATCCTTTTTCTTCCAAGAGACTTACCGTGAGAAAATCACCTGAAGATTTACTCATTTTACCCTTATTCTTCTCGACAAGATGATGAACATGGAACCAGTAATTACACCATTTATGTCCGAGATATGCCTCACTCTGTGCTATTTCGTTGGTATGATGAGGGAAAATATTATCCACTCCGCCGCAATGAATATCCATATATTCCCCAAGATGTTTTATCGAAATGCATGAGCACTCAATATGCCAACCGGGATATCCGTTTCCCCACGGGCTGTCCCATTTAAGTTCCTGATCGTCAAACTTTGATTTTGTAAACCACAGAACAAAATCACTTTTATTTCGCTTATTCTCGTCCTCGGATACATCATCACGAACCCCAACCAGCAGTTCTTTTTCCGTCTGGCTTGAAAAAACATAGTAATCATTCAGCTTGCTGGTGTCGAAATATACATTTTCTCCGGCGATATAAGCATATCCTTTTTCCAAAAGTACCTCTATCATATGTATAAATTCGGGAATACAATTTGTCGCAGGCTCCACAACATCAGGAGTCTTAATATTTAATTTGGCGCAATCGGAAAAGAAAGCATCCGTATAGAACTTAGCTATCTCCATAACTGTCTTATGCTCTCGTTTGGCACCTTTTAGCATTTTATCCTCACCGGTATCGGCATCGCTCGAAAGATGTCCCACATCGGTGATATTCATTACACGCTTAACATCATATCCCACATATCTGAGAGTTTTTTCAAGTACATCCTCGCAAATATAGCTTCTCAGATTACCGATATGCGCAAAATGATATACTGTCGGACCGCATGTATACATTGCAACCTTTTTGTCACAGTTGGGTTTAAAATCTTCAACCCTTTTGGTCAGCGTGTTATAAATCTGCATAATATTCCTCTTTCCCGTTTAAAATATAAATAAACATTTTTTATAATAATTTTTCTTTTATGATTTTCTCAAGTTGTTCAACCCGTTGCTGCAAACGCTCATTGTCATTTTTAAGTCTGTTAATTTCTTCTTCAACAGGATCCGGTAAATTAATCTGGTCCAGTTTTTCTCTCGGAGCCGATTCTTCCTTTCTTTTAACGACATGCCCCGGCACTCCTACTACGGTCGAGCCCGGAGGTACAGGATGAAGTACGACGGAGCCGGCACCGATTTTGGAATTCTCACCGATTGTAAACGATCCGAGAACCTTTGCTCCGGCACTTATCATTACATTATCACCTATAGTCGGATGACGCTTGCCCTGCTCTTTTCCGGTACCGCCCAATGTAACACCCTGATATAGCGTAACATTATTACCTATAACGGCCGTCTCACCTATGACAACTCCATGTCCATGATCTATGAAAAAGCCATCCCCGATCTTAGCTCCCGGGTGAATCTCAATTCCTGTTTTTCTTGCCGATTTCTGCGAAATAAGTCTCGCCAGGAAATAATGACCCTTTTCATAATATTTGTGAGCCCTTCTGTATGCCATCATTGCCCTAAAGCTGGGATAAAGCAGTACTTCCATGTCACTGTGTATAGCCGGATCACGTTCCTTCACAATATTGATTTCTTTTTTTAGATTTGAAAAAAAGCCCATTACCGTCCTTCCGACTCTGTATTTTTATCGCAGGAATCACACCCTTGGCAACAGCCGCCCGACGCATCCAGCGAAAACATTTCTCTCGGTGTATTGAGCATACATATTGACTGTGCGGATATTCCCAGACCTTCACCTGTAAATCCGAGACCTTCCTCCGTTGTTGCCTTTATATTAATTTGCGAAACGTCAATACCGAGCGCCTCAGCCATATTACCGCGCATTTCATCAATATACGGCCGCATTTTCGGAGCCTGTGCAATTATTGTTGCATCTATGTTTTCGATTATGAATAAATTATCCTCCAAAAGGCGGGCTACTTTCTTCAAAAGAAGAATACTGGAAACACCTTTGTACTGCGGATCATTATCCGGGAAATGAAGTCCTATATCGCCAAGAGCTGCCGCCCCGAGAAGGCTGTCCATTACAGCATGAATCAATACATCGGCATCCGAATGTCCGAGCAGGCCCTTTTCATAAGGGATATTTACTCCACCCAAGACCAAGGCTCTGCCTTCTGTAAGTTTATGTACATCGTATCCCATTCCGATACGCATATCCAATCCTCCGTATTATCATATTTATTCCGTAACAAATAAAAACCTCGACAATTATATCACATTTCAATATAGTTGTCCCCTTTAAGAATAATAGATGCATCTTTGGGATTCGGGGATACAATCTTTCCTTTCTTATCATAGGTAGTCAGGAGCGATGTATTTCGAGCCACCTGTCCTTTGCCTTTGGGAACCCGGTCACGAACATTTCCCACTGTTACCGCTTTCGTCCCTGTTGCATCTTCCTTTTCATCGGGGCCATACCAGACCGAATTCATTACAGCCTTAAAAAAGCGCTTAATTCTGTCAAAAAAAAGTACGTTTTCTTTTTTCTCGTTTTTACCGCTTTTATCATCCTTCGATTCGGATGAACCAAGAAGTTCTTTTGCTTCATCGCTGGGATTATAACTCTCCTGCTGCACCTTGGGAAGCTTGGGATTCGATGCTGCCCCTCTTTCCCACACAACGCCTTTCTCATCATAATCAAGAAGAAAAGGAGGTATATCCTCTTCCCGATTATTACGGGCGACCTGAGAATTATTGTATGTTTTTATATAATTGTTCGAATCATTAATTCTCTCAATCATGATGTTCGTTTTCCGTTTTATTTGTAATTATTTCACTTAATAATATCAAAACAGGTCGCCACAAAAATGCAGCGACCTAAAAAAATCTCTAGAATTTGTAATTTATTATCTTTGTCCACCGCCAAGTAAAGGATTGCCGCCCAGAAGAGGATTAGGCTGTCCCGGAGTAACACCCTGATTATACTGAGCAAATACATTCTCGGGAATCTTCACCGTCTCTACGGGAGTTCCGTCAGCGGACTGTGAAAGCAACGCATTGCCTGCCAGAATCGGATCCTTGATTGGCTGCGTCTCCATCTTATATGTCTCTTGCTGAGCATAATTACCGAGTCCGAAACTTGACATCGATCTTCCTGTCTGAATCGGTCCTGCTGCCGAAATATCCTTCTCAAGCATGGACATTGAAGCCTGCGAAGCAGATGACTGCGGAACATATTCTCCCGATTGAATTGCCTGATGCTGTGCATTAAGCAAAGGAGACTCAAATATATACTCCTGCGTCTGTTCCTTCGGAGCATTAAGCGATGAATTTATCTGATTTCTGCTATTTGACATCTGAGCCGGTGCCGGTTCACCATAACGGGCCGTGCTCTGATATGAAGAATTATTCAAACTGTTGTTACCTCTGTTAAGGCTGCTTAATGAAGCCGCAGAAGCCGGCTGAACCGAATTCTGAACGTTGGCATGTGCCGCATTTAATGCGGGCGAATCAAACAGAGGCTCTGTTACAGGTTTCGGCGGAACAATTCCGCCCTGATTTTCCTGTTCATAAATAGGCTTGGGGAATGACGATCTGTAATTAGATGTTACAGGCTGTCGCTCCATAGCGGGTCTTGAAGGTGCACTTACCTTCACCGAAGCCGTTGAAGCTCCGGGAGCAATTCCGAATAAAGAATTGTTTTGGAAAAATGTATTCGAACTACCGCCCTGCTTAGGCTGCGGTATTGATTGCATCGTAGGCTGAGGTGCAGGCTGCGGCTGCGGTATTGACTGCATCGTAGGCCGAGGTGCAGGCTGCGGCTGCGGTATTGACTGCGGTGCAGGCTGAGCCACCGGTTCCGGCTCGGGAACCTTTGAAAGGAAGTCTAATTTGGGAAGAGCCGTAGTTTTCGGAGCTGCATCGTAAACCGAAGACAAAGCTATAGAAACATCTCCGCCTTTTCCTCCTTTTTTATCCTTAAGGACTGCTTTAACATATCTCTTAATGTCGTATGAACAATTGGGACACTTCTTAATTGAATCATCTACAATGTGCTTACATCCTGGGCATTCAAACATTGCCATCGCAATCTCCTCCTTATTCCTACTTTTTATAGGTGAGCCATTATATTATAATAAATCTTCCAATATAAATCAAGTATTGAGAATATCGTTAATAATCTGCGTAACTCTCAGCCACCTTATTTTATCTTCAATTTCTTTCTGTTTGTTTTCTCGTTCTTTTCTGTGTATTTCTTCTGCCTTTTTTTTGAGTTCTTCATACTGCCTGTTTTTATTCTCTGCGTGTATTTTTTTATAATCCGCACGGCTGACGGAATCATTTGCTCTCACGTCCCGAGTCACAGGAGTCCCTATTACCCTGCCTGTCGTTTCCGTATTTTTTTCAAGATAATCCACTGCTGCCGTTGCACTTTCATAAAGGATAATACGTTTTTCTTTATCTGCGTACTGCCCCGCCACATCCGGATGGCAACTTTTACAAATACTCCTGTATGCACTTTTCCAGATTTTTTTATCTGCGTTTGTCGGCACTCCCAATATTTTACATGCCTGCTCTCTGCTGCTAATCTCCAAAAGCAAAATCTCCCTGCCTTTTTTCAGACTCTGTCGAAATTGAATAAATATCGCAAAAATCGATTTTCGTATATATAATCTTCAAATATGCGCTGTCTCGGTTAATAATTGACACCACACCTTCCGTTTCAAGGAACCCATCATCTTTTTTGTATACTATTTTTACCAAATCGCCCGTGCTAACACTGCTTAATTGTCTGTCAAGTTCCTCCTTTGCATCCTCGGATAATTCCACATTTCTCACCATAATACGTTCTTTTTCCCAAAGTGCTTCTTCGTAACCTTTAAGCGCTGCAAAAGGAGCAAACTGTTTGGCCCGTTCCTCGCGTTTCATTTTAAGTCTGTTACGCTTTTCCGTTGCCACTTTTATGTCCTCCTATCTGGGCATTTCTCTCTATTGTAGTACCGCCTTTTTCAAGATTCATCCCTTTTAAAATTGCATTTTTGCCATACTTCTTTTTCATCTCTATCATGGCTCGTGCAAGTTTTCTCTCTTTATCAATTTCCTCCGGGTTTGTAAATAAATCATATTGAACATATGCTTCATCCGCAACATCGTTAAAACTGATATTTATCCGTCGTATCTTTAGCGAAGGATTTACTGTTTTTTCATAAAGCTGCTCCACACACGGAACAAGCCGTCTCGAAGAAGCTGTCGCTGCGGGAATCTTCATACTGCCTCTCGCAGGTTCTTCCTCATAATATGACGCATACCCGATATACATGGATACGGACTGAGTAACAACACCTTTATCCACCAGATCCAGGCACATTAAATCCGCCATTTCCTTTACAATAAGCCGCCCTTCTTCGAATTCATAATCCCGTGGAAGCACCTGTCCCTGTGAAATACTGTTATGACGCGGCTTAAATGCCTTTATATCAGCTATTGTAGTAGGTTCTATCCCCCACGCATGATCTATAAGAAGTTCCGCATCAACTCCAAAAAGTCTGTATAATAAATCCTCATCGGCCATCGCTATATCACGCATTGTAAATATGCCATACTTTTCAAGTTTTCCGGCTATGCCCGGACCTATCCTCCAAAAATCCGTAAGAGGTTTGTGATCCCACAATAACCTTTTGTAGCTTTCTTCGTTAAGTATTCCGATATGATCGGGAACATGTTTGGCGGTGATATCAAGAGCAATCTTTGTCAAATACATGTTGGTGCCTATCCCGCACGTAGCCGTTATACCGGTTGTGGCAAACACATCATTCATCATACGTTTTGCCAAAGTAACGGCATCCGTTTTATATAAATTCATATAGTCGGTAACATCGATGAATACCTCATCAATCGAATATACATGTATATCCTCTTTGGACACATACTTAAGATATATTGAGTATATTCTGGCCGAGTAATCAATATATAACTGCATCCTCGGTGGAGCCATTATATACTCAACCGCCTCCGGGATTTCAAACACACGGCATCTGTTTCTTATTCCGAGAGCTTTCATTGCAGGTGTAATCGCAAGACAGATTGTTTTCTCCGTCCTGTCCGGATCTGCCACCACAAGATTGACGCTCATCGGATCAAGGCCTCTTTCAACGCATTCCACGGAAGCAAAAAATGATTTTAAATCGATACAGACATATGTTCGTTGTTTATCATTTTCCATCAGATTAATCTCTTCAAAACTTCTTTAAAAAACTCCCAGGTTCTTCTAACCGAAGCGATGTCCATACTTTCACGTGTGGTATGGATATTATAAAGATTGGGTCCGAACGATACGCAATCAAGTCCCGGAAGTTTATCGGCGAAAATACCGCATTCAACTCCGGCATGAACGGCACAGACCTGCGGTTTCCCATCATATTGCTGCTCATAAACCTTTTCCATGATTTTTCGTAATTTTGATTCTTCGCAGTACTCCCAGGCCGGGTAATCGCCGCTCAGCATCATATATCCCCCAAGTGTCTTAATAAGACATTCCATTCGCTTAAGCAGTTCTCTCTTTTCACTCTCAACGCTGCTTCGGACGCAGAATGAAAAAGAAACATATTCTTCACAGGTTTTTAATATTCCCATGTTTAAAGATGTTTGAACAAGATCATTTATTCTTGGACTCATTCTCTGAACTCCCCCCGGAAGACAATACAGAGCCGTAATCATTTTATTTGTGTCTTCTCCATTCATGGCATCGGTTACAACCGGTGAAAAAATATATTCAACAACAACATTAAGCCCCGGATCCGTCAATGAATATTCCGAACCGAACTTCTCCACGGTTTTATTGACGGTTTCCTCCAATTCGGTAAGTGCGGTATCTTCATCAAACAAAAGATGTGCCGATGTCTTAACCGGGATTGCATTATCCTTAAGGCCACCGTTTATATCTATAATATTAAAACCGTATTGAGATTTCAATTCATACAGGAGCCTTCCCATAAGCCTGTTGGAATCTGCCCTTCCTTTATGAATCTCTATTCCGGAATGACCTCCCGTCAATCCTTCAAGTGTAATTATGACATCATATCCATAGGAATTATGCATCTTATAAGGAATTCTGCAGTCAGCCGTAACCCCTCCGGCACAGCTGACCTGAAATACGCCTTCTTCCTCAGTATCAATATTAAGCATGGTTCTGCCCTTAAGCATGCTTACATCAATAAATGAAGCGCCCAGCATTCCAACTTCTTCATCGACTGTAAATACGGCTTCTATCGGCGGGTGTACAATTGTATCCGAAGCCAGAACCGCAAGCATAAAAGCCACCGCTATTCCGTCATCGGCTCCGAGAGTTGTCTTATCAGCGGTAAGCGTGTCACCTTCAAGCTTCAACCTTAAACCCTCTGTTGCCATATCAATAGCAGCATCGTCATCCTTTTCGCACACCATATCAATATGTCCCTGTAGTATTACAGGCGCAGACGTCTCATATCCCTTTGTCCCGGGTTTAAAGATGATAACATTTCCCATATCATCCCGAATATATTCAAGTTTCTCACTCTTGGCAAAACCCACACAATAATTACTTATAAGCCTCGTATTTCCGGAGCCGTGCGGGAGAGAGCATATCTGCTCAAAATAATTTAATACATTTTTAGGTTCAACATCACGCAATATATTCATATTCCATGCCTCCATAATTAAAAGAAACCCTAAAATAAAGTGCTTTTCCCCCGTAAAAATACGGATAAGAATAACCGTAAAGCACCGAATAAGTATATCATGGCAGGATGCACTTTATCCATATAATAACTAAACTTTATCATATTTACACATCATCAGGCACTTGTTACTATTGTCTAAAAAGAATTTGGTTCAAGGGAGAATAAACATGAACAACTACGACAAAGAATCTGTTATCGGTGCTTCTGAGAAAATCAAAAAGCTTACCGACAATATAGCCAAAGTTTACATAGGCAATGATGAAATTATTAAGCTTATTGTTACTGCGCTTATTTCCGAAGGACACGTCATACTTGAGGACATTCCCGGTACCGGCAAAACTACTCTTGCCAAAGCCCTTGCACAGAGCATCTCCGGCAGATTTTCAAGAATTCAGTTCACGCCCGATCTTCTGCCTTCTGATATTACAGGAATAAATGTATACAGTAAGCAGGACGAAAGTTTTCACTTTATCGAAGGTCCCATAATGACTGAAATTCTTCTTGCCGATGAAATTAACAGAGCAACACCGCGTACACAGTCGGCACTCCTTGAAGCCATGCAGGAAGGTCAGGTAACAATTGACGGAGTAACTCATATTCTCTCAAAACCGTTCTTTGTTATAGCAACACAAAACCCTATTGAGACAGCCGGTACATTCCAGCTTCCCGAAGCTCAGCTTGACCGTTTTACAATGATGCTTTCGCTCGGTTACCCGAGTTATGAAAATGAAATTAATATGCTTGGCCGATTCGGCACGGACAATCCGCTTGAAAAGCTGACTCCGGTTATAAGCGTTGACGAGATTTCCGAATATTCCAGGATGGCCAAGTGTATCGATATTCACGAAGATCTTCTCCGTTATATCATTGATATCGTCACGGCATCCAGAAATCATTCCTCAATCATTATGGGAGCAAGCCCCAGAAGTTCATTGTCTCTTGCCAATGTTGCCAAGGCTTATGCTCTTATAAACGGAAGGACCTTCGTAACCCCCGACGACATTAAATTCCTTGCGCCGTACGTATTGACCCACAGAATGCTTTTCTATTCAACCGTCAATCATGAAGCCGGCCTGGAAACATTTCGCGGCATTCTTGATTCGGTTCAGGTTCCGGGAGAGGATTATAACAATAAATGAGATTATTAATCGCAATTGCACTGGTCATATTATTTATAACAATTATCAATATTGTCTATAAGAGATTGTGGCATAAAAATCTTGATATCACCATATCATTTGATAAAAGCATTTTGTACGAGCAGGAAAGCAACAAGATTACCGAAATAATCTCAAACGGCAAATTGTTACCGCTTCCCGTTCTTCAAATTAAATTCTCCATATCACGTTTCTTCCTTTTTGAAAAAGAAGAAAATACGGCTGTAACCGATAATTATTATCGTTCCGAATTTTTTACCGTATATCCGTACAGAAAAATAACACGGTATTATAATTTTATCTGTTCCAAGAGGGGGCTTTATTCTCTTAATGATCTCGATATTATCTGCAATTCAATCCTGCTTGATAAAAAACTTGTCGGCAGGGCCTGTTTTCAAAATAATGTTCTTGTTCTGCCCGCACCGATTCCCGACTACCGCATTCCGTCAGATATCAATGCACTTATAGGTGAAACCGAAAAACGGCTTCATTTTTACGAAGACCCATTTACTTTTGCAGGGTTACGGGATTATCAAACCTATGATTCAATTAAAAATATCAACTGGAAAGCCACTGCCCGTGCCGACTATCCGCAGGTTAACATTCTTAATACAACATTTTCCAAAAAAGTTGTTCTGCTGTTAAACAGTGAGGTCAGTCACAGCAGACACGAAGATGATATTTTTGAGCATTCAATAAAAATAAGCATATGCATTGCCAGGAAATTCATAACCAAACATATTCCGGTTTCGCTTTACACCAACGGAAAGGACATAATAAGCGATACAAGTCCTTCAATTGACGAAGGCTCTGATTTAAGACATATACGAACAATAGAAACAGCTTTAGCACGACTTGATATCAATAAAAAGCCCGATCGATTTGTTGATTTTATGAAAGAACGAATTAATTCCGCCAGCGAATCGACAGAATATTATATTATCTCCAACGAGAGAAGAAACGATACAATCAATCTGTATAAGGAATATTTGGCAAAAGGATTCAAAATACACTTTATTATTCCGGAATACGATTCAAGTTATATAGAAAATGATTTTTGTAACGATCAATATACGAGGTGGTTTGTTAATCCATGAAAACAAAAGCATTACAAAATGGCATAAATGTTCTCAATATTGCAATCATATACCTGCTTATATCCTCATTGTATCTGGGTATAACGGCTTTTTATCATTTTCGTTTCAGTGCCATTTACTATATTGCGATTATCATACCTATTATTTGGAATTACATTCTCAGGAAAAAGATTCACTTCCTGATTCCGTATGTCATACTCGGAGTTCTTCCAATCATTGTTTCTTTTGTTATTGTAAAATCCATGGAGAATATAAGTATTATATTTATACCTGCGGAATTCCTTGTATATTCTATTTTGAACTTCCGCTTCTGGACAAACACTAATCGACCTGTTACCGGCCAGCCCGGCATGCTTCCCGGGTTGATAATCGTTATCTGCTATATTATGATTCCATCTTCCGAACATATATATGATATTGTTTTATACGCATACGCTGTTATCTTTGTATGTCTTATTATTGCAAGAAAATGGCTTAGTAATATGCTTTATCTGGGAACGTCGGGACAGCTTACTTCAAACATGCCCGTAAAAGACATTTATAAAAGTTCATTAAGAGCAACCTTTATAACAACCGTCATAAGCGGCTTATTAATGATATTCATAAAGACGGATAAACTTATTACTCTGCTTGCCAATCTCGGATATAAATTAAAAGAATTATTTATTTTAATAATATCATCTTTATTCCAATTAAATCCCGATTATTCCGACGAAGTGGATTTTACTCCCATAGATTTTTCGAATGAAAAAACTCCTCCTCAAAGCACTTATGCGACTTTGATTGACGGAATAATTACCACAGTTATATTATCCGTGATTCTTGTCCTGTTACTTCGACTCATTATACGTATAATAATCTCATTGCTTTATAAAAACGAAAAAACTCCCAAGGAAAAAGTCATTACGGGCGGCGGAAATGAAAAAATAGAACGTCTTACATTCTTCAAAAACAGGTCCAAAGCAAAGCCGCCTAAAAATAATTCCGAAAAAGCAAGACGTATATACAAAAAAAGACTTCTTAAATACAGAAAAAACGGTGTAATCATACACAACATGAATACACCGCATGAACATAGGGTCAATATTTTAAAAAGCAAAAACGAAGACATTTCAATTGCAACTTCAATATATGAAAAGGCACGTTACCGCAGTTGCGAAATAATTACGGATAAAGAACTGAACGATTTAAAAAATAATCTTTCATAATTGCTTTAATTGTCAATGATATTCGCAATCCGCTTCGCTACTTGCTCATAAAAAAGCGGCACCTCGTACAAGAGCACCCACCGCCTAAAGGCAGTGGGTTTTCTTGTACTTTTATAAATTGAATAATCATACCTCAATGTCAACATTTCCTCCCGGCGTCATCAGGGTATATCTGCCGCCGAGCAATTTTCTCTCTCCGTCTTCCAGCACGGTTGTAAAGGACTCTTCAGGCACTTCGAAAATTACTTTTGTTGTCTGTCCTTTTTTAACATTTATTCTCTTAAATCCGCAAAGACTCTTTACCGGCTGATTATCGGGGTTCAGTTTGTCATGTTTTTTCTCTGAAGGATGCTTATCTATATAAAGCAGAACAACCTCTTCTCCATCCATCGCACCGATATTTTTTACGGATACCGCCACACTGACATAATTGTCATTTTCTTTTAATTCACTTTGTATTTCAGGCTCGGAATATTCAAATTCCGTATAGCTCAATCCATATCCGAAAGGATAAACAGGCTCTCCTTTATAGTATCTGTATGTTCTGTTTTTCATAGAATAATCCGTAAATTCGGGTAATTCGCCTTCTTTATAAAATGTCACCGGCAATCTTCCCGAAGGATTTACATCTCCGAACAGCACTTCGGCCAGAGCCCTTCCTCCCTGTCCTCCGCTATACCAGCAATTCAATATCGCATCCGCATGCTCTTTTATGAAAGAAAGGTCCATGCAGGAACCGGCATTTATGACACATATAACTTTTTTACCGAGTTTTTCCGCTTCTTCGAACACTCTTCTGCAAAGTTTCTCCTGTGATTCGGGAAATGCAAGGGAAATTTTATCTCCGGATGCAAACATATTTCCCGTATCCCCTTCTTCGCCTTCGATAGTCGAATCAAGACCCATACAAAGTATTGTAACATCAGAATTACGAACCACAGCCAAAGCTTCCGCCAAGCGATCATCAGCCTTTGCAAGGTTACTCATCCTGTCATTATAAAGATGGGCGCCTTCGCTGTATATAATTCTCGACTTACTTCTCTGCTTTATACCCAACAGGTTCGTTATATATTCGGATGAAGTACCGTTATAATTACCCTCAAGTACCGTTCTTGAATCGGCGGTAGGTCCAACGACACCGATAACTTTTACAGATTTCTCGTCCAAAGGAAGAACTCCGTTATTTTTGAGCATTACAATTGATCTGCGTGCCGCTTCCAAAGCCATTTTATTATGCTCGGGACTGTCATTTTCAAGATAACCGATTGAATCATATTTTTCTTTCTTTGCGTTAATTTCTTCATCATCGGAAGAAATAATACCAAGCTTCATTCGTGTCATCATAAGGCGAACCGCTGCCTGTCTCAAAGCCTTTTCAGTTATTTTCTTTTCTTTCAAAGCTGCAAGAAGACAAAGATATGTAGTTCCGCAATTAAGATCGCATCCGCTGTTCAACGCAAGCGCCGCGGATTCGGCCGGAGTATTCGTTATCTGATGATGTTCATGAAAATCGAGAATGGCCCAGCAGTCAGATACAAAGTGGCCCTCAAATCCCCATTTATTACGAAGTACTTCCGTAATCATATGATAAGAACCGCAACATGCCTCTGAGTTGAGACGATTATACGCGCCCATTACCGATTCAACTTTTCCTTCCGTAACCGCTGCTTTAAATGCGGGCAGATACGTCTCTTCCATATCTTTTGCGGAAGCCTTTGCGTCAAAATGATGTCTTTCGGCCTCGGGTCCCGAATGTACCGCAAAATGTTTGGCACAGGCCGCAGTTTTTAATGTTCTGACCTCCGGATAATTCTCAACGCCCTGGAGGCCTTTAATAAAGGCCACACCCAGTCTTGATGTCAGGTACGGATCCTCTCCGTATGTTTCATGACCTCTTCCCCATCTCGGATCTCTGAAAATATTAATATTAGGCGACCACAAGGTAAGTCCTTTATAAATATCGCGATCTCCCAGTTCGGATTGCTCATTGTATTTTGCTCTTGCTTCGGTACTTATTACATCAGCGATTTGTGTTAAAAATTCGTCATCAAACATTGCCGCAAGCCCGATTGCCTGCGGAAATACGGTTGCCACGCCTGCTCTTGCCACTCCGTGAAGCGCCTCATTCCACCAGTTATATTCCGGAATTCCAAGCCGCTCAATTCCGTCACTGTTAAATCTAAGCTGTGTGCATACCTCTTCAATTGTCATCTTCGCAACCAGTTCTTCAGCTTGTTTTTTTACATTTTCCAGCTTATTCATCATTCTCGTCCCCCGCTTCTTTTGTAATTTTATTTTTAACATTTATCTCTCCGATAAATGCCGCTCCCAATATTAATAAAGCTCCCGGTATACAGCCGAATCCGACATTTTCTTTTAAATACAAAGCCGAAACCAAAAGAGCAACCACCGGGTCTATGTAACTCAATGCCGATATCGACTGGGCCGATAACGGCTGCATAGCACCGTAATATAAAGCATAAGCGATACCGGTATGCAGTATACCGACAATAATAACAAGAATAATCGTATTGCCGTCGGTCGGAAATTCAATGTTTTTTTCTGTAATAAGAATATACGGAATCATTACAACCGCAGCCGAAACAAGCTGTATAAGAGTCTTTTCATATACATCGGCCTCACCTATTTTTTTGTTCATAATAATGATAAGCGAGTAGAAAAATGCTGCACACAGAGCCAACACAATTCCTTTTGAATTAATTCCGGACATTCCGCCGGCATCAAATACACCCGATACAAAAACCATTCCTATAAGTGAAACAACGGCGCACCCCGCTCTTTTTAACGTAATCTTTTCTTTAAGAAAAACAGCTGCCAGAACAAGAACAATTGTAGGCTGCATATAATAACACAATGTTGCGGTTGCAACCGAGGTATAATTAAAAGCTTCAAACAGAAGCATCCAGTTAATTCCGAGGCAGCCCCCTGTTATTATGAGAAGCCATACCTGTTTTTTACTGACATGAAATCTCAGATTTCTTTTTTTTACAAATATGAAAATAATCAGAAATAATGCGCCCAAAACACCTCTTGATTGTGCCAGTAATCCGGACGAAAGACTTATATATTTTCTGAATCCACCGACAGTGCCCATAATAAGCATTGCCGTAACAAGCATAATATACGCTTTTCCTTTATTTTGCTTACTCAATGTTAAACCTTCTTACTTCTGTATTTCTGGAATCCCGTCATTTATTTTACAGGACTTAATCATTAATGTATCACTTACTGCCCAATTATCCACATACGGAAGAGTCTTTTTTCATATTACCACTCATATATTATATATATTATCATTTCCCCTATATCGCATGTATTTTCCTTCCGGATAAATCCACAACGTACTTATAATTAATATAATCAAGATAATCCGTCTCGTTCACAAACCGTTCACTCACGATTAATCTTGTGTAATATCTGTATATTCCGATTCCGCCGAAAATTACACCCGCAAGAAATCCCAAAACAAGATTCAAATTAAAACTAAAAGTTCCATCCGTAATACCGCTTTTCAAATAGAAAGTGAGGAAAAAAACTATAGCCAGTAAACTGTTGGCAATAACATTTGTTGTATTACCGATTATGCTTTTCTGTTTTAGTTTTATTTTATCGTCGGGACTAAGTTCGTATTTCCCGCCCTTGGGAGCCATAATATCTTTGAACATACCAAAACATAATAATGCGGCTAAAAGAATATAAAGAATGGTTCCTTCAAATGTTGTATCAGACAAAGGGAGATTTTCCTCAAATTCATTATACTTTAATATTGAAATGATCTCGTTAACCTTATTAAACAACACTCCGGAAGCAAGTCCACCGAATAAAGAGGCTAATCCGTAAGTGATACCATAGCTCGTAATTATTTTTTTTGTCTTGCCGCTGTCAAAGAGTACTTGTCCGTCTACTTTCCCGGTCTGACCGTTAACATATGCATACTGCTTTTCTCCTTTAAATTCAAACTTAACTACCCAAACCGGCACAAGGGCATAGGTAACCGAATCCGGAATTACTTCAACCTGTGAATACAGCTCTCGTTCAATAATTCCGCCTCTTATTTCCTCATCAATCAATTCCCTGGTTTCTCTTCTTCCAAGTCTTCTCATTCTTCCTATTGCTCTCGGTACCGTATCTTCAACGGAATTGTGATAACATTCCGCGGGATGACCGGCAAGAAATGAAGGGTTAAAGTCAATCATCCCTCCGTATTTATACGGTTCTATTTTATAAAACAACTCATCCTCAATATGTACCGAAGCATCAAAAGGAACAGCGTCAAATCGTAATTTATATTCCTTCTTCATTTCATTAATATTGCCCATAGTGTCTGTAACAACAATATATGGTTTATATTCTACAGCCATTGTCGCATCCACATCGGCATTTATCAACCATACCGGGACATATAAATCACTGATAGTAATCTTATACTTTACAAAATCCAATTGCGGCATTGCTTCATGCTTAAGCCACCAGGCCGCAAAATTACGCTTGGCTTCCTCCTGTGTAATTGAGAACGGAATAATTTTTTCCGGAAGTCTTTTATCTTCGCCAAGTCCGAATACAGCCATTTCATTTCCGCAATATACACATTTTCCTTTTGCAGAACCTTTTTTTATATTTGCGGATGCTCCGCACGCCGGACATCTTACCAGCTGAATCTCTTTATCGTCAATAAGTTCACCCTCATATATAACATTGCTTATATCGTACTCATCTATACCGTAAGAGCTTTCACATGTATCACATGTAAGCAAATGTTTTTCTATGGAATATTTCATTCGGTCTCCGCAATTTTTACATTTGTATACACAAATCATGGCTGTTCTCCTTCAAACCAATTATATATTTCAAATTATTATCCAACATTTTTCAGATATTTCATATACCGCAAACGTATAAAATACGCAATAATATACTCTCCAATTATCATTTTACCATCATTGACAGTCCCGACACCTTATTAGATAATAGGCTCATGAATATGTACAAATCCACTATAATGAAAGGACAAATAAAAAATGAATAATAACAAAAATGATGTTCTTGCTTTTTTCATTGGTTTAGCGATGCTCTGTGTCGGTGGTTATCTGTTTGCCAATAACGTTGAGGTTTCTACCGCTCATATTTTTACAACACGATTATTTGGTCGAAGTTATGAAGGTGTAATCTTCATTCCGCTAATCGCCAGCATCGTCTTTCTTTTTTACAAATATAACTGGGTTTCCAAAACCTGCTGCGGATTAAGCCTTTTACTGATTGTAATTAACGTAATAATCAATCTTAGACTTCACTGGCAGTCAACAAATCTTTTTGTTACGATAATCATATTTATTCTTTTGTTTGGCGGTTTGGGGCTCGTAATGAAAACCTTGTTTGCCAATCCTAACGGAGCACACGGTAAGAATTATAAGACAAATGACGATAACAAATAAAATCAAAAAGGGCAATGCATATTTTTGTGCACTGTCCTTTTTTTATGAAATGTCAAAAATACTGCATTCTATTTCTCTATGATAAACCTCTGAGAATTACCGGTATTTACATTGACGGTGTCTCCTGCCTGTCCGTCAAAAAAGCCATAATAAACAGATATGGGCTTACGCTTCTCATCCTTAGCCTTTTGCTTCTGTCCGTCAATAAATATATATTCATTTTCGACAACCAGCACAAAAGTATTTTCACGGCGGTAAAACTCATCACCCTTTGTACTTTCAAAATACTCGTTCAGATTTTTTTCTTCTATGATTCCCATTGCAACCGCATAATTGCATGCATCTTCTCCGCGATAACAAAGATATGTACCATAGTAATAATAATTATCATATTTGCCCGCAGTTCTGTACCAACAGAAAGAATCATCCTTGGCGAATTTAATCTCCGAACCGTCGGAATATATACATTGTTTATTTTTCAGATAATCCGACTTGCTATACTTATATTCCTTACCGGTCACTAAATCCTTCATGAAAATCTCGTCTTCGTTTTTAGTATATTATATTTTTCATAAATTTTACTAGGCTCGGAAACCCACTACCCTTGGGTGGTGGGATGAGAGCCGTTTTCCTTTCTCAACCTTGAGTTTCTATATATCTTTGAATAGTTGCTGTAGATACTTCTCCGATGCTACAAGCAAAATAGCCATCAGACCAAAATATCTTTTTCTTCCAGTAACATTTACAAAGATATCTGCTGTATTTTTGCCACAATAGATATGTGGTCTTTTGCTTAATTATCTTAACAATATCAGATACATTATCAGTACAATCGTATCCAATAAGAAAATGGATATGGTCTTTATCGGTTTCCATTGCAATAATTTCGTAGCCTTTTTCTTCAGCTATATCTGAAATAAATTGCTTTACATCTTCAGCAATGGAGTCCTTTAAGATTTTCTTACGATACTTAGTTACGATTACGATATGCACCTTTAAATTGTACTTTCTGCGATTTTTGTGATTATATCTGTTATCCATTATACAATACCTCTTAAATTGAAATTCACTAGAAAATAGTATATAATGTAATTAGTGAAACGCAGGTTCACTCAAGAGGTATTTAGTATGGAACAGATGACAATTACAGCAAAAGTACAAATCGTTGTATCTGAAACAGATAAAGTTTTACTTGATGAAACTATGTCTGCTTATTGTGATGCTTGTAATTATGTATCTGATTTCGTGTTCAAAACACACATCCTAATACAGCCACAACTTAACAAAGTTTTGTATTACGATATTCGTGCTAAATATAATCTCAAATCACAAATGGCTCAATCGGTGTTTAAGACAGTTATCGCAAGATATAAGACTATTCTTGAAAATGAAGGAAAATGGATTAAAGCCAATTTCAAGAAACCACAGTATGATGTCGTTTGGAATAGAGATTATTCCTTGAATGATAATTACTTTTCGGTAAATACACTTAAAGGACGAGTGAAGCTATCATATTTTTCAGAGGGAATGGAAAAGTATTTTGACCATTCAATCTATAAATTTGGTACAGCAAAACTCGTTAATAAACATGGAAAGTATTATCTACACATCCCTGTCACTTACGAAGTAGAGGAATGTAATACCTCTGCAATCTGTAACATCGTAGGCATCGACAGAGGAATTAACTTTGTTGTAGCAACTTATGATAGCAAGCATAAGTCTAACTTTGTCAGTGGCAAAGAAATTAAGCAAAAAAGAGCCAATTATTCAAAGCTTAGAAAAGAACTCCAAATGCGTCACACACCATCTTCAAGACGAAGATTGAAATCTATTGGTCAGCGAGAAAACCGTTGGATGCAGGATATTAATCATCAAGTATCAAAGGCACTCGTTGAATCAAACCCAAAGAACACTCTCTTTGTACTAGAGGATTTAAATGGTGTGCGTAATGCTACTGAGCGTATTAGACTTAAAGACCGCTATGTTTCTGTATCGTGGTCGTTCTACGACTTAGAGCAGAAGCTTATTTACAAGGCAAAACAGAATCAATCTGAGGTTATTAAGGTCAATCCTAGATATACATCTCAGTGCTGTCCTATGTGTGGACATATCGAAAAGTCCAATAGAGATAAGAAACTACATCTGTTTACCTGTAAAAATTGCGGATATAAGTCTAATGATGACCGCATTGGAGCGATGAATCTGTATCGCATGGGAATAAACTATCTTGAAGATACTCAAGTACCTGATACAGTTACAGTCGAGTATACTCTATTGTAAAGGGTGCAGTCAATCACCCTATGATGTAACGCCACTTTAGGTAGCAATACCTATTGGGGTTAAAGGTCGGAGGAGTAACATCCGTTACGACGACTGGGCAGTTACAAGCCCACTTCCTTTAGGTGGTGGGTAGTTGACACTCTTCAGTCACAAATTGTATTGTATCCCATTTGGGTACATATTCCGCAACCATATATATGTGCGGATCAAATATCAATTCTTCCACTTCGTCGGAATTTAAATATTCTATTACTCCGGATAATCTCTCTTTTACCGATGATTTGGCATAAAAACAAGTCATACCGGAGTTTTTAAGTTCACAAAACAATTCCTCGGGAACTTTCATAAAATAAACATTTCCCATAAATCCGCTTTGTTCCAAACTGTTCAATGCCGACTGAATCTCATCATCTTTGACTTCATCGCTGACATAGACCCTAAAATACGTATCATCCGCTTTCTGAGCGGCCTCATAATTTTCAAAGTTGTTGCTTTGTGTCATATCCAACATATCAATTATTGTTACATTGGCACCAAACTCAACACAATCTCTGACTATATAACAATCATTTAAATCATTGTTTATCAAATCATAAACCCTGTTATTCATATCCTCGGCATAATAATAATGTGCGTATGAATCCTTTAACAACTTCCCCTTCCAATCGCACTCTCCTTCGGTAAAAATACCTTCTGATGAAAAAGCCAAAAATATATTCGGTTTTTCATAATCCATATATTTATTTTCTATCGTAAAATCAACTCCGTATTTGGCTTTAAGTTGTTTTTCAAGTTGTGCGATTCTGAAAGATTTTGATTTTAAGATCATCAGTAACAATAAAGCCAGCATAACGATAATCACAAAAGCGACCGCTGCTGTTTTTATTTTTTTATTTTTCTTCATTTTGTTATGCCTTTCCGAGACTCAGTATTTGCACTAAACTTTTTGTGACATTAAGTTACAATAACTACATTTTACACCGTTTTGTTATGTATTTCTTATAAATCCGAAAATATTTCACCGCCACTCCCGGGAACGACTGTTTAGTATGTCAACTGCCGGATAAAATAAAAAGAACGTCCCCGCAAAGGAACGTTCCTTTTTATATACTTATCAATTACTTTTTAATTTTTTTTCTTTTTAAAACAACACCTGCGCCGGCGCCGGCTCCGACTAATACAACGCCACCAATAACATACAACCATACCGAAGAAAATTCTGTTCCCATCTCGTCTATTGCCCGAGAATCATCCTTGCTCTCAATTTCTTCGGTCATCTTGGTATCATTCGAATCGATGCCCTGTTCATCATCGGTTACCTCTTCCTCTTCGCTGCCATCAGAGGAATTTACATCGGAACCTGTTTCAACAGCAGACGTATTTTCAAATGTTTCAATGGTACCGTTTATTTCGAAAGCCGTATCATCCTTTTCTTCATCAACAGTCACGTCAGTTCCCACCGGTACATTTGCTGTCAACGGAACCATCGTTGTGGTGGCATTCGGCTTAGCAGTATCATTTGCAAGTGCCACTGCAGTTGTTTCTGTAGTTGCAGGTACCGTTGTTGCAGGTACTGTAGTCGTAGGTACTGTTGTTGTCTCTATTGTTACAGTCGTTGTTGAAGGTTCTGTATTTTTATGATCACCTTCAGAAGATGAATCTCCGTTACTACTTGGTTTTTCAGGTGTGCTTCCTGTTTCGGTGCTTCCTGTTCCTGTTTCGGTACTTCCGGCTTCCGACTCCATACCATAACCGCAGCTTTCACATTTTCCTACTTTTTCAAAATTTTCATTATAACATTTATCACAGCCGGGGCAATGATAATAATCCTGGCAATCGGAACACATTCCGCAATTCTCACAAAATTCAGAATCGCAAGCCGAACACTTCTCAGCACATGAAGGACAAATATTACATTCTTCTCCACATGCTCCGCAGCCTCTGCAATGTGCAGCATTATGCTCTATACAATCACCACACATTTGGCAGTTATCACACCATTCAGCGGCACATGCGCTACATACATTTTCACAGTAAGTACAACTTGTTGCATTCGCAAAACATTCACCACAGCTATCACAATGAAGTCCCTGACTTATTGCACACACTTCACACATACCACATTCCGTGCAGATAGCAGCATGACATTTACCACAGACGGGACAATGATTCGAATCCTTGCAATCGGAACAATATCCGCAATACTCACAGAAATCAGAATCGCAAGCTGAACATTTCTCAGCACATGATTGACAAATATTACATTCTTCTCCACATGCTTCGCAGCCTCTGCAATGTGCAGCATTATGCTCTATACAATCACCACACATTTGGCAGTCATCACACCATTCAGCGGCACATTCGCTACATACAGCTTCACAGTAAGTACAACATGTTGCATGCGCAAAACATTCACCACAGTTATCACAATGAAGTCCCTGATCTATTGCACACTCTTCACACATACCACATTCCGTGCAGATATCGGAACAACCGGTACAATGCTCATAACACTCAGAACAAATTGTTTCTTCATTTCCATAAGCACCACATCCGCCACATTGCAATTCCACATTACAATTTATGCACAGTTCGCTACCTTCACAATATGCATCCGGTTCACATACGAAACATAAACCACATCCTGAGCAGCATGCATCCGGATTATTTCTAAAACAGGTGCCACATGAAGAACAACCTAAACCTTCCGACTCATGACATTCGAGACACATATCATCACACTCTGAATCACAAACTCCGCCGCATTCAAAACATCTACCGCAATACTCACATATGCCTGCTTCTTCTTGACATGCGCCACACTCACTACAATGATATCCTGCTTGTTCCGCGCATTCAAAGCACATACCGCAGTAGTCACATTTGGGATAATCTTCATAGCAATAATTGCATTCCGGACAATGTTTATCCTGTTCTACCGCACAACCCCAGCACATATGACAAGTTTCACAATAGTCTCCGTCATAACAATCCTCACATAAATGACACTCCTCGCAAAACCATTTTTCAAATAAACAGTTTCCGCAACCTTCACATAACCAATCAATATCCGCATGACACTTCATACAAAATCCACAGCCACAGTCAGGGAATTCATCCTCCTCTAACCACTGATCACAAGAAGGGCAATATTTACCGTCTTCAACAAAATCAGCATATGCTACCGACGCCGGAAACATTGATAAAACAGACGATAACACCATTGTCACGCATACTAACAGCGCAAACAATCTCATTTTCATATGCTTCATTTTTTTTAGTTTCATGTTCTTCTTTTTCATATCCCTCTTTTTCACATTCGTCTCCTTCCACATGTCATATGTAGCATAATATACAATTTTTACATATTTTAGCGCCAAAAAAAATTTCGTACATCCCCAATATTGTTAGGATTTGCATTTTTTATATTATCCGTTTTCGACGCAGACAATTAAATACTGGACAAATATTATATATCATATTAAAATTTCTTTAATAATTTTGCTCCCGTGCTGTTTTACAACGGCACAGTGAGTAGTATAAATATTAGTTTTCGACGATATTTTATGCCATATGATATAAGTGTCAAAAGCATAAAATTGCGTTGCAATGAAGCAATACGCTTATATCGGTGAGTGGCATAATTTACTCTTGACACTCGTGTCATTATATATTTATAAAAATAAATTTTGAAAACGGAGAGTGAAACGATTTGTTAAATAATTTTTTTAGATCAATGAAAAAAGTGTTAATGCCTGCATTTTTATGCATGATGTTCTTACTGAGCGTGACACTTTTGACAGCATGCACGAAACAAGGTAGTTCGAAAATGATTTTCGATGCCCTCAAAGAATACAGAATAATTGATGTCGGCGACCTTGAATTCAAAGATTATTCCAAAAAGGAGACGTCATCATCTATGCCATTTTCATCCACAACATGGTATGTATATGAGACCTCAAAAAACTCATATACGATAGCTTTCTCCGAGAAAAATGACAAATATTACGCTTACTTTTCATCCGACACATCCAACTATTCTTATGACTGGTGCTACATATTCGAAAAAGACGGTAAGAACAGCCTCGAAAAAATTGGTGGTTATGCGGATATCATTTTCTGCTCCCACGATAATAAATATGGTTTATCATCCTTCATGGCCGATCAAAAAAACATAGTTTTAACATTTGATATGGAATCGGCCGAAGACGATGAAAGCCCGATTATTGATTATTTGAATACATATGAAGAAAGCGGTGTCCTTCCGAATATTGAAATATCATTGGACGATGATACTGTAGAACCTACCGATGCCAAAATTGTCTATAATGAAAATTCCGACACAATCAGAGTTAAAATTACTATTGATGCCGATTCTTTTGTTATCATGGACTATGTCAGGATCGGAGATATGTGTTGGCAGACCTCACCCGACGACTGATTCGGCGGGATGAATATATTTCATTGCAATACATCACCTCAAAGAAATAATCAGATTTCTCAAAAATAAAATTAATTTTTTTTCAGTAAATACAGCGGTGTAAAATCCGAGGAGTTATTATTTATGGTAACTCTTTGTTCTATTGTATATAACGCTTTTTTCCCCTTATTGTGAAAAATTTTCAAAAATTCATTTTCAGTATATAACCAGCCGCAAAATATATCTTTCCTTTTATGATAAATATTACTCAAATGATATTTCTTTTCTTTTAAAATAGATTTACTTGTATCTACAATAGGCAAATATATTATATACTCAATGTTGGCATTGTACATTTTTTCAAATATTTTATACCAACATTTTTGATCAAATTCTGTAGACACCCTATAAAACAACAACAGTGAATTTTCGCTTATCGTATTATAATCACCATTTATCATATCAAAGGTATACGCTTTATCGACATCGGTAAAAAGCAATTTTATTAGCTCTATAGCCTTTTCGGTATAATCGGTACATTCTACGATCAATTCCGGCTTTTTTCTTTTTAAATACCACTCTAAAATACCTTTACCGGCTCCCATTGAAATAACTCTTTTATCATTAAAATTATTGCTGTTAATAACATCAATAATCGATTGGGCCACTATCTCATAGTCAGTTCTTTCCAGACAGTTTTTCTCAAAATCTTCTACTTTCTTCTCAAAGCTGTACGGAGTCAATTTTTCATCCGTTCTCAAAATATCCCAGTTATTTTGATTTAAAGAATCTCCGGAAAATTTACTCATTAAGTCATTCGAAAATATAGCATAATGTTTTGTTTTCATATAAATACATCCCTCCAGGCACACTTTATAATAATACATAATTTTATAAAAAGTAAATACGTTCGAATTCTTTTCCATTACGCGCAAAGAAGCTTTATTACTTTTTACCGGTATATCCCTTTGGGGAAATCAATTACCCTACTTATTTCCGCTCACAGAATTCATACAATCTGTCATAAAAGTCATTCGCTTCCTCAAATGCACCATGGCCAAGACCTTCGTATATGAAAACCTCGCTCCCCAATATACCCTCTTCTAACAAATGCGGTGCTTCATTTCCGACAGTTTTATCATCGTCTCCCGCAATTATCAAAGTCGGACATTTTATATTTTTTAAGTCATCTTTAGCGTCAAAATTAAGAATCGCATATGCATTTTTGAAGAAGCGGTCATAACTCTTCGGCTTTGTGAAGCGGGCCAGAATCGGAAAGAATTTTCTGTTTTTGGAAAGATACTTCTCAGAATACATCCGCTCTGCAGTATCGATCATAAGAGAGGTATGATCACCTCTCTTTGCCATATCAATCCATGTACTTACGGCATCCGTTACCACCTCATTTGCACTTGGAGCGGTAACGGCAAGTATGAGTTTATCAATCAGCTCAGGATAATCGATAGCCAGATATTGCGCTACCATCCCGCCTTGAGACACACCCATAACATGGGCTTTATCTATTCCTAGAATTTTCATTGCTTCCGCCTGATCCGCAGCCATTTGTCTTATGGTGTACCTTTTGGGCATATCATTTTTTCTACTAAACATATACACCGTATAATCTTTCAAAAATTTCTTAAATGGAGTGGATAGTACAAGTGCTTTTCTTTTTACTGTGGCAAGTCCGTCAGACAGGCCCGGGAGCGCAAGCAACTTCTTAGAGCCTCTGCCAAATGCCACATAATACATATCTAAGTCGGGTCGTAGCCATGTCGTTCTGTGAGCC
>JAZUDQ010000002.1:0-21037 GCA_045639745.1 Lachnospiraceae bacterium
CAGAGCCTTGTTAATTCATTAAGGTGTAAAACACTAAATGATATATTTTGTGAAACGTAGACGTTTGAGAGCCTTGTTAATTCATTAAGGTGTAAAACAACGTCAGACGCCTCTACAGTCATAGTATAGTTTGAGAGCCTTGTTAATTCATTAAGGTGTAAAACGCTAGAGCTGGTAGAAAAGATGATATTTTGTTTGAGAGCCTTGTTAATTCATTAAGGTGTAAAACTTGATAGTAAAACATGGCAGGGTTCATCAGTTTGAGAGCCTTGTTAATTCATTAAGGTGTAAAACCTAAGCCGTGCGCTCATGTGAAGGGAAGTAGTTTGAGAGCCTTGTTAATTCATTAAGGTGTAAAACATGTAATTGAGTGTACTGGCTCTCTTGGTGGTTTGAGAGCCTTGTTAATTCATTAAGGTGTAAAACACGGAGAAAGTGCGACGTGCTGTTTGATCGTTTGAGAGCCTTGTTAATTCATTAAGGTGTAAAACGTATAAGTATTTGATTGAGACAAGATTCTCGTTTGAGAGCCTTGTTAATTCATTAAGGTGTAAAACAACGTCAGACGCCTCTACAGTCATAGTAAATGCTGTATTTACATAGCTTATGGCGAAAGAAAGGTATTATTCATGATAGTAGGTATAGATTTGGGAACAACCAACAGCCTTATAGCCTGTTTTACGAAGGATGGGCCGAAGATTATTCCCAACAGACTCGGAAATAATCTTACACCATCTGTTGTAAGTGTTGACGAAGAAGGAAATGTATATGTCGGAGAGATAGCCAACGAACGCGAAAGCCTGTATCCAAACAGTGTCGTGAGAACATTTAAAAGAGATATGGGAACGGAGCGGGAATATGTAATAAGCGGTAAAAAATATAAACCGGAAGAATTATCAAGTATGGTGATCCGTTATCTGATTGAAGATGCTGAGAATTATCTGGGCGAGAAGATTACGGAAACTGTGATAACCGTTCCTGCATATTTTGATGACAAGAGACGTAAAGCAACAAAGCGCGCGGGAGAACTTGCGGGAATTAAGGTTGAAAGAATGGTATCAGAGCCTACGGCAGCAGCAGTGGCATATGGAATCTGCGACAAGAACCGGGAAACGAAATTGCTTGTTTTTGATCTGGGAGGCGGTACTTTTGATGTATCGATTCTTGAACTTTATCATAATATCCTGGAAGTAAGAGCGATAGCCGGCGATAATTATCTGGGCGGTGAAGATTTTACGGATGTTCTGGTGAGAATTTTCCTTAACAAAGCCCAAATAAATTCAAGTGATATGTCTGATAAAGAAAGGGCGAGACTTTACAGAGAGGCGGAAAAAGCCAAAAAAGAATTTGAGGATTCGAGGGAAGTATCTGTATCATTTTTATACCAAGAAAAAACCATATCAGAGACGATATCTTTTTCCGAATATGAGCATGCCTGTGAAGATGTCCTTGATAAAATAAAAACGCCGGTAAAAAGGGCTTTGACGGATGCGGGTATCGGACTTTCGGATATCGAGGAACTGATACTGATCGGTGGTGCTACAAAATCGGAAATGGTTAAGACCTTTCTGAGAAAATTATTCAGGAAATTCCCTGAGACAAAGCTTAATCCGGACGAAACGGTTGCTCTCGGTGCGGCAGTGTGCGCGGCAATGAAGGAACGTAAGGAAGAAGTAAAAGAAGTTATTCTCACCGATGTATGTTCTTATACGCTTGGAACCGAAGTGTGTGAAGAATATGAAAAAAATAAATTTGAGAGCGGTTATTTTTGCCCGATTATCGAAAGAAATACCGTGATTCCGGCCAGCCATACCGAGAGACTCTATACGGTAAACGATAATCAGCAGGAAATCAGGGTGAAAATTTTGCAGGGAGAGAGCAGATATGCAAAAAATAACCTGTATCTGGGAGAGATTCTTATTGATGTTCCCAAAGGTCCGGCCGGAAGCGAAGCGGTCGATGTGACTTATACATACGATATTAATTCGCTTCTTGAAGTAATTGTCAGAGTTGTTTCTACGGATAAATCCAAACGAATGATTATCAAAGGAGACGGTAATCAAATGACAGATGAGGAGGTTGAGGCCCGTATAAAAGAACTCTCGTATCTAAAGATTGCCCCTCGTGACCAGGAAGAGAATAAACTGGTTCTTCTTCGGGCCGAAAGAATGTATGAGGAGGCACTTGGAGACAAACGCAGCAGGATTAATCAGTATATTATGAAATTCGAGTTGACATTGGACAAACGGGATAAAGATGAAATTTCAAGAGCCCGAAAAAAATTGATAAAAATGCTGGACGAGGAAGATTCGCTAAACTAAATTATTGTACTTATTGTATTGGTGGTTGTTCCGAGACGTGTTAAACTTAAGAAACAGAATTTGGAAATTGTTGCCGAAGCAAAAGGAAAAATTCGCCGCTAAAACATTGAATTATTAAGAGTCGTATGATATCAATTTTTCATACGGCTTTTTTATTGAAAAGTATTTCTTTAACAAAAGAGAGAGAAGCCGATAAGATTGCTTTTTATATCTCTTTCAGAGTATAATATGCATAGTTGGATATACAGGTACAAAAGTTTTTATGCCCGGTTATTCATAAATGTTTTTTATTTGGATGTAAAAAGGGGAGCTGTTTGTATTGGAGGGGGAGACCGAGTGGTCCATATATTCGTTATTAATACTAAAGCCGGCAAAGGCGGCTTTTCCACACAACTCAGGAATCATCTGGCAAAAAGAGACGATATAAAATATTATATTATGCATACCCGTGGTGTTCGTGGTGAGATTGAGCTCATCAAGGATGTCTTTTCTTTATTTGAGGGTGAAAGAATTCGTATTTATTCATGCGGTGGTTCCGGCACATTGTGTAATATTCTGAATGGTATTCCCAATTTTGAAAATGTTGAAGTGGCTTGTTTTCCCAAGGGGCTTACCAATGATTTTCTGAAAAATTTCGGGGCGGACAGAAATCGTTTTGGGAATATAGATGAGCTGATAGACGGCGATGTTGTCAATATTGATTATATAAAGACCAATCATGGTGTGTGCCTGAATACTTTTTCGATTGGTCTTGATTCTATTCTTGTGAAAAAAGTGGAGGAATATAGGGCAACTTCCGTATTTGGAAGGCGCACCCCATATACTCTGGGTTTTCTGTATTCTGTTTTTCTTTCAAAATCGGAGGAATACATTATAAAAGCGGATGATGTTGAAATAGAAGGAGTATTTCCGCAGGTGTTTTTTGGCAACGGAGGTACCATAGGAGGTAGCCTTTGTTTTGAAGAACATTCTAAAATTAATGACGGAATGGGACTTTTTGCTTTTTTTCTTGATAAGGGGATATTTGCGAGGATTCTCGTTTTCGGAAGGCTTGTAAGAAAGAAAAAACAGAATGATTCTAAATATACCGATTTCAGATATGCGCAGAAAATCGAACTGAGGAGAAAGGATAATACTCCGATTTGCATGGATTTTGACGGTGAACTGCAGGCTGCGGAGACGGTATGGACTGCGGAAATAGTTAAAGAAGGACTGCAGTTTGTGGTACCGAAGGGGGTAAAAGTGTAATGAAAGATATTATCGCCAAAGGCCATCTTATGTATATGTTCTGCTATTTTATACTGGGTATTTGTTTCTTGATTTCCCTGTTTTGCAAAAGTGATGTGATAAGTGCCGTTAAAGTGGCAATGACTGTGTATTTTGTAATTTCATCGGTGCTTATTATAGTTCTTCTGAATCAGAAGAATTGTTACGGCCGAATGCATAATTTTGCATATTTGTTTTTTTATTCCGTACTGGTAACGGCAACACAGTTGATTTGGAACGAACACGAGACAATCATAGCTTTTTATATGATGATTTGGATTGTATCCATTTTGTTCCTGGATAAATTTGTATTTGTTATTTTGGGTATTTTACAGACTGTAGATGTTGCATTTGTTATGATTGCGGGTGAGAGCATGAATGAAAATGCTATTTATGATTATCGTGATTTCCTGATTACGGTTATTCTGAGTCTGATAGCAACATGGATATGCCGTAACATAGCAGGAATGTTCATTTCGGTGTACAATGAAAATGTCGAGCATGAGCAGAGTCTTGACGACATGATTGCTATTGTTAAGGACAAGCATAATGAAGCAATAGAAGCCAATAAGAGTAAGTCGCTTTTCCTTTCAAATATGTCTCATGAGATACGTACACCTATAAATACAATACTGGGCATGAATGAAATGATAATCCGGGAAGAAGATAATCCGGTTATAAGCGATTATGCAATGAGCATAAAGGATGCGGGAGACCTGTTGCTTTCAATAGTAAATGATATTCTTGATTTTTCCAAGATTGAAGCCGGAATGGTCAATATGATTTATGCGGAGTATCAAATAACAGATGTTATAAAAGACGCGTATAACATGATGGCAACACCTATTTCCAATAAGAATCTTGATTTTATCCTTGATATAGATGAGAATCTGCCGACTTCCTTCGTGGGAGATGATACAAAGCTTTACCAGATTGTTGTTAATCTTTTGAACAATGCCAAAAAATATACTCACACGGGGTTTGTTAAACTGTCGGTGAGCGGTAAAAGCGACGGCGGCGATTATTATCTTCACATATCCGTAAGTGATTCCGGTATAGGAGTAAAAAAGGAAGATCTGGAGAAATTACAGGAATCCTTTGTCAGAGTTGATGAAAAGCGTAACAAAAATGTAGAAGGTACCGGTTTGGGCCTTGCAATTGTGAGAAGTTATCTCGAGATAATGGGCGCCGATTTGAATATCGAAAGTGAATACGAAAAGGGCTCCGCGTTTTCGTTTGATATCAAACAGATGGTTACCGATTATACCCCGATAGGAGATTTTAATAAGATTCTTTCCAAGGCAAGAATTCGGAAAGAGTATAATGCAATGTTCTATGCACCGGATGCGCGGGTTCTTGTGGTTGATGATAATGAAAATAACCTGAAGGTAATAACAGCTCTTTTAAAGGAAACGGGTGTTAATCTTGATACTGCTTCGGATGGCGATACGGCAATAGCCAAAGCACATGATAACAAATACGATTTGATTTTTATGGACCATATGATGCCGGGAACAGACGGTATAACCGCATTTCACAGGATTAGGGAGGATGAAAGCTCTTGTTGCAGGGAGACTCCGATTGTTGTTCTTACGGCCAATGCCATAGCCGGAGCACAGAAGAATTATATTGAGGAAGGTTTTAATGACTATCTGACCAAGCCGATTATTCCGGAAAATCTTGAGAAAATGGTTTTAAAACATCTTGATGCAGGAAAGATTTCGGATAAAGGAAAAAAGAATATCAAAATCGATAACGAGGATAATATTTCCAATCTTCCGGATGTTGAAGGGCTTGATTACAGATACGGAATGCTTCATATGAACAATGAAGAACTGCTTAAGGAGACGATTTTACTTGTGAAAAAAAGTCTCGTTAATGACAGTAAGTATCTGGAAAACTGTATTGACAAAATAAAACAGGAAGATAAAGAATCTTTGGACGATTTCAGAATCAGGGTTCATTCAATGAAAAGTTCTGCCAATATGATTGGATTATTCACCTTGGCCGGATATGCCGCACTTCTTGAATACGCCGCGCGTGATAATAATATCGAGGGTGTGATTGCCGCAACCCCGTTATTTTTGGACAGTGTTAACTGTGTTTATAATAATCTTGAAAAGGCATTTCCGGAAAACAATGACGCCGTCAAAAGTGAAGAGAAGAAAGCAGGTGACGCAGCCGTGCTGAATGATTATTTATCACAGTTGGATGAAGCTATGACGGTGTTGGATATTGACAGCGCAGACAATGCAATTAAAAAAATTAAGGAATATACATATTCTGATGAGATAAATGATGTTATAAATAATCTTGATACAGCTGTTACTAATCTTGAGATTGAAAAGGTTTTGGAATTGACTGCAAAGATTAGAAGCTTTATGGAGGATAATGATTAATGGACGAGGAAAAATTAAGCAGAGTATACATGTTAACCGCATCTCCGTCACTGTTTTTACAGTCATCGGTAAAGTCTGCTTTTGAGGTTGATGATACCGAAGTAAAGATTTTATCATATTCAACACACGATGTATCTGAAATGACGGTTGATAAAGATATAGTAATAATGTTTTCGGAAGAATTTGACGATACGAACCGTTTTTCGCTTACCTCAATTAAAAAGTTTCTTGCTTTGAATAACATCAAGGTTATTATTTTGGGAGATGTTTCGAAAAATGAGTATGTATCCAGAAATATTCCGTCCTCTTATATATGGGAACAGATAGCAAGACCGATTGACGTTAAAGAAGTTGTGGAAAAAACGAAGTATTACAATAAAATATTCTCTTATCAGAAGATAAGAAAGAATATTCTTGTTGTGGATGATTCTCCGATAATGTTAAGGACCGTAAAGAACTGGTTTGAAAAGGATTATAATGTTCAAGTTGCCAATTCGGCACAACTTGCAATGGCTCAGATAAAAAAACAGCTTCCCGACATAATGCTTCTTGATTATGAAATGCCGGGCTGCTCCGGAGCCGAATTTCTGAAAATACTGAGAGAAGACGGTAATACAGAATCGTTGCCTGTTATGTTTCTTACGTCCAAAAACAGCAGTACCGTCGTAAATGAGGTTATCGGTCTAAAACCGGTAGGATACATGTTAAAAAATCTTCCGGGAGAGCAAATTGTCGAAAAAGTAAATTTGTATTTCGCTTCAAAGGCTCTTGAAAAATTTAACTGAGAAGGGAATATTCTTCCAGATTCCAGGTTTTATCAACGAGTCCGTGGTAAAATTCCGGTTCGTGACATACAATCAGAACTGAGCCCTTATACGCTGTAAGGGCTCTTTTTAATTCATCCTTGGCGTCCTTATCAAGATGATTGGTAGGCTCATCCAAAAGAAGTATGTTTGTTTCGGTATTAATCAGTTTGCACAGTCTTACTTTGGCCTGCTCGCCGCCGGACAGGACTTTTACCTTGCTCTCTATATGCTTAGTTGTGAGACCGCATTTGGCGAGAGCAGATCTTACTTCATATTGGCTGAATGAGGGAAATACATTCCAGATTTCCTCGATGCATGAATTATCCCCCGCAGATACTTCCTGTTCGAAATAGCCTTTGTAAAGATTTTCGCCGAGAATCGCATTGCCTTCTATAGCGGGAATTAATCCCAGAACACTCTTTAGAAAAGTGGTTTTGCCGATTCCGTTTGTTCCGATAATCGCTATTTTTTCGCCGCGTTCCATACGAAGATTAATAGGCTTTGACAGCGGATGATCGTAACCTATTACAAGATTATTTGTTTCAAATAAGATTTTGCCGGGAGTTCTGGCTTCTTTAAAATTAAACTCGGGCTTGGGATTTTCTTTGGCAAGTTCAATAATATCCATTTTATCAAGTTTTTTCTGGCGCGACATTGCCATATTTCTTGTTGCGACACGAGCTTTGTTTCGGGCAACAAAATCTTTAAGTTCGTGTATTTCCTGTTGTTGTTTTTTATAGGCGGACTCCAATTGACTTTTTTTGACTTCGTATATTTTTGTGAAGTTGTCGTAGTCGCCGGCATATCTGTCAAGTTTACGATTTTCCATATGATATATGATATTTACGACGCTGTTTAAAAACGGAATATCGTGGGAAATAAGAATAAAAGCATTTTCATAATCCATAAGATATCTTTTCAGCCATTCGATGTGATTTTCATCAAGGTAATTGGTAGGTTCGTCAAGGAGCAGTATTTCGGGTTTGGAAAGGAGCAACTTGGCGAGAAGGAGTTTGGTTCTTTGACCGCCGCTAAGTTCGCAAACATCTTTTTCGAGTCCGAGCGGAAGAAGATCAAAAGCCCGTGCAACCTCTTCAACTTTTGAATCAATAATATAAAAATCGTGGCTGTCCAGGAGATCCTGAAGCGTACCCATCTCTTCAAGAAGTTCATTCATTTCGTTATCGTCTGTAACATCGGCCATTCTGTCACATATTTCATTTATTCTTGATTCCATATCGTAAAGCGGAGAAAATGCACTGCGAAGAATGTCACCGATTGTTAACCCTTTTTCCAGAACAGTATGCTGGTCAAGATAGCCGATACTTACGTTTTTGGCCCAGGTAATCTTGCCTTCGTCCGGTGTAAGCTTGCCGGTTACAATATTCATGAATGTTGATTTTCCTTCGCCGTTGGCTCCGACAAGTCCTATGTGTTCTCCCTTCAGAAGTTTAAAGGAAACATTTTCAAATATTGCTCTGTCGCCAAAACCGTGGCTGAGTCCCGATACGTCTAAGATCATATGTGTAAATTCTGCCTTTCCTGAAAAACTTAGTATATTTTCCATGTTTTTATTTTCGGTGTCAAGTTATCGTTGAGTTTTGCGCTTGTTCGGGGTATCCTTCTTTATATGATAATATGAATTAAGCAGCATGAGGGGATTAATATGAAACTGATTTTTGTGCGACATGCAGATCCGGATTATGAAAAAGATTCGCTTACCGAAAAAGGCTGGAGAGAAGCGAAGCTTCTTGCGGCAAGAATGAAAAATATAAAGGCTGATTATTGTTATTTGTCACCGCTGGGACGTGCTCGTGATACGGCATCGTTCAGTCTTAAAGAGATGAACATGGAGGCGACGGTTCTTCCATGGCTTCAGGAATTTCCGATAAAGGTTAACAGACCCGATTCAATTGACAGAGGAAGAATGGCATGGGATTGGTTGCCCGAAGACTGGACGGTGTACGATGATTTTTATGATTGGAAAAAATGGACATCGCATCCGGCTTTTGTAAAGGCAGGAGTAGGTGATGAAGCTGCGTATGTTTTAAAGGAATTTGACAGTTTGCTTGAGAATCACGGATATGTTAAAGATAATAAATTGTTCAGAGTGACCGAAGCCAATGATAAGACACTTGTATTTTTTTGCCATTTTGGAATTGAATGTCTGCTTTTATCATATCTTTTAAGCATTTCCCCAATGATTTTATGGCACGGAATGTGCGCTGCGCCTACTTCGGTAACTACGGTATGGACAGAAGAGCGAAGAGCGGGAAAAGCATCATTCAGAATTGCGTCATTCGGTGATATTTCTCATTTGTATATTGCGGACGAACCCCCGGCTTTTTCGGCGAGATTTTGCGAAATGTACGATAATATCGATGAAAGACATGATTAATTGAGGCGAAAGACATAAAAGAAGTTCAAACTTTTGCATATTTATGGTAAAATTTAAATATCTATGGATTGGTTTATAGTAATACAGATGATTGGGGCGGATATATGCGAAAGAAAATAATAGGTTATTGTACTGCTACATTACGAAATGAAGCTGAATTTGAGCTATTTAAAGATTTTCATAAAAAAGCATATGAGAATAATTACGGAGTAATTACAATCTGTGTCGGCAGAGGCGTTATTAACGAGAGCGAGGATGATGTGATTAGTTCTTTTTATATGCTGAATTTGGATTTGATTGATGCTCTTGTTGTCGATGCAACCTATATTAATAATTTAAATGTTATTTCGCAGCTATGTGATGCAGCAACCGAAAAAAATATACCTTCTGTAGTTATTAACGGCTCGGTTCCGGGCAAGCGTTGTCTGGTATATGATACACAATCATCATTCAATGAACTTATTAATCACCTTATAAAAGAACATAATTGCAAGACGATGGCGCTGATTCTCGGTTTCGAGCATAAGTGGGATTCTGATTCGCTTATTCGTATTGTAAAGGATAATTTTGCCGCCAATAATCTTTCGTTTGATGAGTCTATGATAGGCTACGGAGAATATTGGGATATTAAGAGCCGTGAGCCGCTTGAACGTATTTTGGAGAATACAAAGCCGGATGCAATTGTTTGCGCCAATGATGTTATGGCCATGGAGGCGTGCAGGGTTGTGGCAAAACTGGGATACAGAGTTCCGGAAGATGTCATTGTAACAGGAATAGACGGCATGGAGAGAGCTTTGTATTTTAATCCTTCGATAACTTCCGTGAATAAATCCGAGGAGAATTTGATTGAATGTCTGTTTGAGGAACTTGGCAGATTGATGTACGGTAATCCGGAAGGTTGGGATTCGGGGGACAAGAATGTAAAATGTTCTATACGTTTCGGTTTATCATGCGGTTGTTGCGGAGAAGTAAATGCAGGAAAATCCGAAAAGATTGATTCAATGTACAACATTTTATATTACAACCTGGTGTATGATGATATGATTTCAAAACTGACAGGACAACTTATGAATGTTTCTTCTGTCGGAGATATATCAGGTATACTCGGTGAAAATATGCCACAGGGTTCATGTATATGTGTTCGTGAGACATTTATGCAGGATCTGTTCGGAGATGTCTTGCCGGCTGCGTTTGCACACAACAGTAAATTTTATATTCTTGCAAGTTCCAATGATGTATATAAATCATGGGGAACCTTTAATCTTGCTGAAATAATTCCGGATCTTGAGGACCGACTCGAAAAGGATATACCGACTATAATTTTCCCGGTCAAATACCAAAATACGGATTATGGATATCTTGTAACGGGAAATCAGGATTACGGAAATATTTGTCTGATAATGGAAAGATATGTAAAATCTCTGGAAGATCTTCTCGGAAGATATACCTACGAGAAGAAACTTCGATTTGCTTCAAGCGAATTGTTCCATGTAACGGAAAATATGCGGCAGATGCAAATCAGGGATATAATAACGGGTCTTTACAACAATCAGGGACTTGTTCAGGAAATGGAGAGCCTGAAAGGGTATTGTGTCAATACCGGGGAAAAGATGATTGTTGTTTGTATGGACCTGGACAGACTTGGTGCGATTAACGATGCATATGGACATTCGGAGGGTGATATTGCGATTCAGAATGTTGCAAGCATTATTCAGGACAGTGTTCTGAGCAGTGATATTACGGCGCATCTCGGAAGTGACGAGTTTGTGGTGGTTTTCCACACCAAAGAAAATCCCGATGAGTATATGAAGACATATCTGAGCGCGTTGGATAATCGTCTCGATACATTTAACAGTATTTCCGGAAAAGATTATTCAATCGAACTTAATCAGGTATATATAGTTGTAGAACCGACTGCCGATACGGTTGTAGAGCAGGTTGTTGACGACGCATTTAACAAGAAGAGAGAAGAGAAAAACAATAAGAGAAATATCCATGGTAAGGAACTTTCCAAAGAATATTCCGAGAAAGAACGACTTATTGTAAATGAATTAATCGATTCCAACAGATTCAAATATGCTTATCAACCTATCGTTTATGCAAAGAACGGTGATATTTACGGATATGAAGCGCTTATGAGAAGTGAAGAAGGTGTATCACCTTTGGAAATTCTTAAGTATGCAACGTATGATAACAGACTTTACGACATTGAGAGAGCTACCTTTAATAATGTACTTGCTCAGGTTATGGGCTATATTGATGAATTAAACGGTAAAAAGATTTTTATAAACAGTATACCGGGCTCGTATCTTGATAATATAGATTATTCGAAGATAAAGAGAAAATATTCGGCTGTGTTCGGAGATATGGTGGTTGAGATTACAGAACAGACCGAAATGGACGATGACAACTTCGAATTGTTGAGAAAACGCAGTAATGAGGATGGTTTTGAGGTTGCGGTAGATGATTTCGGAAGCGGCTACTCCAATACAGCCAATCTGTTGAAATATCTTCCTAACTGCGTTAAGATTGACAGGTTGCTTATATCTGATATTCACAAAGAGCCCAGAAAACAGCATTTTGTAAACAATATTATTGAGTTTGCACATGATAACGGATTTCTTGCGCTTGCCGAGGGCGTTGAGACATTTGAAGAATTGAATGCAGTTATCAAGATCGGAGTGGATCTTATTCAGGGCTACTATACAGCCAAACCCGGATTCGATTTTATTGATGGGATTAACGGCAAGATTCGAAAAGAAATACAGGATATCAATATGGCTAATACCGGTTCCGCCGTCAAAAAGATGTATGTTGTCGGTAATGAATCGGAAGTAAATCTGATGCATCTTGTATTGGAAAAGTATACCGGAATTGTGGTTTCGCAGGAAGAACTTGTGCTGACCGGCAATAAGGACTTCTCGGCACATTTTAATATTAAGATTCGTGATTATACAACTTGCAGACTTCATATAAGGGATGTTTGCATGTTGGGAGACGAAAAGACACCATGTATTGAACTGGGAAAAAACAGTACATTGTATCTTTGCGTCGAGGGAGATAATGAATTGCTTGAAGGCGGAATTCGCGTTCCTGACGGAAGTAATCTTATTATCGAAGGCGAAGGTGACATCCGGATAGAATGCGCATCGACGGAAGCGTACGGTATCGGAGCCGGTTGGGACGACGAGTTTGGAAATATTCGAATTGCATTATCCGGTAAGCTGAATGTACATGTCAGCGGTAATAAATGTGTTGCAATTGGCGGCGGTAAGGCCGGTGGAAACGGTAATATCGCTATTTCATCCGGTGAGATTGAAATGTTCGTATCGGCTATAGAAGCCGTTGCTGTGGGTACAGCCAAGCATGATGTAAGTATTGATGTAAATGAATGTTCATTAAGCGGAGAACTTAAGGTTGCAAAGGGAACCGGACTCGGCTCATATGAAGGAACGGAAGACATAAAGATCAGCAATACTCTTGTTGATTTTAAGGTATCCGGTAATTCGGTATGCGGAATAGGAAATCTCGGGTATGGAGGCGGTAAAATACGGGTTTCCGATGCGAGATGCATTCTTTCTGTTAATGCCAAAGAAATAATTGCGATGGGTAATCGTTCCGGAAATGAAAGCATAGAACTTAATAACTGCAGAATAGATATAGAAGCGGAGGGTGCACTTGCCTGCGGAATGGGCAACTTTGAAAAGACTGCCGTTATAAAAGCAAGACAGGTTGCGATTAATATGGCAATCAGATCGGCTCAGTATGATTTTCTGGGGGCAAACGAAGAGTATATTTCGTTTGATTCTGTTGCGACACATTTAACTACGGAATAATTTATACAGACGGAGAAATAAAATGTTAGATTTGGTTATTATAGGCGCCGGCCCTGCCGGACTTACCGCTGCGATTTATGCAATGCGTGCCGGACTCAGTACCGTGCTTTTGGAAGGTAGTGCAGCCGGAGGACAAATATTGTCCACTTATGAAATTGATAATTATCCGGGGATGAGAGGCGTCAGCGGCATGGAATTGGGAAATGCACTGGCAGAACATGCGGGTGCACTTGGTGTGGAGATTGTCAGGGAAGCGGTTATTTCGTTGGAACTCGAAGGAGCAACAAAGAAAGTTTCAACAGACAATAATGTGTACGAGACAAAACATGTGATAATTGCAACAGGAGCAATGCATAGTAAATTGGCCCTTCGGGGAGAAGACGAACTGATCGGGGCAGGAATATCATATTGTGCCACCTGCGACGGAGCGTTTTATAAAGGAGAGACAGTTGCTGTTGTCGGAGGCGGTAATGTTGCGGCAGAGGATGCTCTTTTTCTTTCCAAGATATGTAAAGAAGTAATAATGATTCACAGAAGAGATGAATTAAGGGCTGATAAAAAATTGGCGGTGGAGATATCCGAGACGGATAATATTAAAATGATGTGGGATAGCACGGTTACGGAATTAATCGGAGACGGCGAACTGGAAGCGATAAATGTTACGAATGTGAAAACCGGTATGACTGAGACGCTTGATGTAGCCGGATTGTTTGTGGCAGTAGGAATTAATCCCGTGTCGGATTTACTTAAGGGTAAGGTCGATATGGACGAAAAAGGTTATATAATTGCCGGTGAAGATTGTGCTACATCCGTGTCCGGCGTGTATGCCGCAGGAGATGTCAGAAAGAAAAAGTTAAGACAGGTTGTGACTGCGGTGGCAGATGGTGCAAATGCGGTTAATTCTATTGTGAATGGTTAACAAAAAGAATCTTCAAAATAACTTTTTACTGTTCAAAATAAACCAAATGTGGTATAATTTGATTTAATAAAAACCTATAGAAAGGGATGATTACTATGAAGTTTATCATTGTTGGCAAGAATATTGAGGTTACCGAAGGTCTTAAAACTCATGTGGAGGAAAAGATTGGAAAACTTGAGAAGTATTTTACCCCTGAGACAGAAGTTCATGTAACACTTAGTGTCGAAAAAGACAGACAGAAGATTGAAGTTACCATTCCGGTTAAAGGAAGCATTATTCGTTCGGAGCAGGTGAGCAACGATCTTTATATCTCAATAGATCTCGTTGAGGAGATTATTGAAAGACAGCTTAAGAAGTATAAGAACAAGCTGATTGATCAGGAACAGAATGCCGGATTTTTCAAACAGGAATTTGCAGAAAAAGATTTTGCGGACGAGGATGAGATAAAGATTATCAGAACAAAGAAGTTTGATATTAAGCCTATGTATCCGGAAGATGCCTGTGTACAGATGGAATTGCTTGGACATAACTTCTATGTATTTTGCAATGCGGAGACTGACCAGGTTAATGTTGTATATAAGAGAAAAGGCAATACATACGGTCTTATTGAACCTGAAGTATAAAAAGGGAATATTGATTTAAATTGAGTGATAATTCACAATCTGAGAAATTATAGCAAGACGCGGGGCATTTTGCCTCGCGTTTTTTAGTTATTTTTACGATTTTATTCTCATTTACAAAGTGTATTTTTCTATGATAAAATATATGTCGACTGACGGCGGAGATTCCATCCGTCCGTAATTATTTATTTTTGGAGGAAACAAACATGTGTAAAAAAGTTGTTATTGCAGGCGCATGCCGTACCGCAATCGGAACTATGGGTGGAACACTTTCCACAACACCGGCAGCTGATCTCGGTGCAATCGTTATTAAGGAAGCTTTGAACAGAGCAGGAGTTCCTGCTAATGCTGTTGATCAGGTATACATGGGTTGTGTTATCCAGGCTGGACTTGGACAGAACGTAGCTCGTCAGGCTACACTTAAGGCAGGTCTTCCTATAGAGACACCGGCAGTTACAATGAATGTTGTATGTGGTTCGGGACTTAACTGCGTTAATCAGGCAGCACAGATGATTATGGCAGGAGATGCCGATGTTGTAGTTGCAGGTGGTATGGAAAATATGTCAATGGCACCTTATGCAGTACCCCAGGGACGTTACGGATACAGAATGAACAACGGCGTTCTCGTTGACTGTATGATTAAAGATGCTCTTTGGGATGCATTTAACGACTATCACATGATAAAGACAGCTGATAATATTGCTGAGCAGTGGGGACTTACAAGAGAAGAACTTGATGAGTTTGCATTAAAGAGCCAGCAGAAAGCATGCGCAGCAATCGAGAGTGGCGCATTTAAGGACGAGATTGTTCCTGTAGAAGTTAAGAAAAAGAAAGAAACTATTGTATTTGATACAGATGAAGGCCCCAGAGCTGGTTCAACAATGGAAGGACTTGCAAAACTTCGTCCTATTAACCCTAACGGATTTGTTACCGCCGGTAATGCATCAGGTATTAACGATGGTGCTGCTGCTGTTGTAGTTATGAGCGAAGAAAAAGCAAAAGAACTCGGTGTTAAGCCTATGGCAACATTTGTTGCAGGAGCTCTTGCAGGTGTTGATCCTTCAATCATGGGTATCGGACCTGTTGCTGCAACAAAGAAGGTTATGGCAAAAGCTAATTACAAGATTGAAGACTTTGATATTATCGAAGCTAACGAGGCATTTGCCGCTCAGTCCGTTGCAGTAGGTAAGGATCTTGGTATCGACGTTGAAAAACAGCTTAACCCCAACGGCGGAGCTATTGCTCTCGGACATCCCGTAGGAGCTTCAGGATGCCGTATCCTTGTAACACTTCTTCATGAACTTCAGAAATCATCAACAGCAAAGAAAGGTCTTGCTACTCTTTGCATCGGTGGTGGTATGGGTTGTGCTACTATTGTTGAGAAATATGAAGCTTAATTATTCTATTATTTAGGAGAACAGTTATGGATTATATTTTATATGAAGTAAATGGTGCTGTAGGTACTATTACAATTAATCGTGAAAAGGCACTTAATGCCCTTAATTCACAGGTTCTTGACGAACTTAACGCAACTTTGGATGCTGTAGATTTAAATACTGTAAGATGCCTTATTCTTACAGGTGCAGGAGAGAAGTCTTTTGTTGCAGGAGCTGATATAGGAGAGATGAGTACTCTTACAAAGGCTGAAGGTGAAGCTTTCGGTAAGAAAGGCAATGATGTTTTCAGAAAGCTTGAAACATTCCCTATTCCCGTAATTGCAGCAGTTAACGGATTTGCTCTTGGCGGTGGATGTGAGATTTCAATGAGCTGCGATATCAGAATCTGTTCAGATAATGCAGTATTCGGTCAGCCTGAGGTGGGCCTCGGTATTACACCCGGATTTGGCGGAACACAGCGTCTCGCTCGTCTTGTAAGCCCCGGAATGGCTAAACAGATGATTTATACAGCAAGAAATATTAAGGCTCAGGAAGCATACAGAATCGGATTGGTTAATCAGGTTGTATCTGCCGAAGTTAATGAAGCCGGTGAAGTAGTTACATCTGCTAAGGATGCACTTATGGCAGCAGCTTCAAAGATGGCAGCCGGTATTGCTATGCAGGCTCCTATTGCTGTTCGTAACTGCAAGAAGGCTATTAATGAAGGACTTCAGGTAGATATGGATAAGGCAATTGTTATCGAAGAGAAGCTTTTCGGTGATTGTTTTGAAACTGAGGATCAGAAAGCAGGAATGGGAAATTTCCTCGAGAAAGATAAAGAAAAGAAACTCAAAGTAGTTCCTTTTAAGAACTGTTAATTTTTTCCACTGCTATGGCATAGCTATAGCAGTGATTTTACGCTTACCAAAGATAATAAATATTATTTTAAGGAGGATTAAATAATGAAGGTTGGTGTTATTGGCGCAGGTACAATGGGCCAGGGCATTGCAAAGGCATTTGCTCAGACAGAAGGCTACGAAGTTGCACTCTGTGATATTAAGCAGGAGTGGGCTGACGGCGGTAAGGACAAGATCGTTAAAGGCTACGCTAAGCTTGTTGAAAAAGGAAAAATGACACAGGAGCAGGCTGATGGAATTACATCAAAGATTACTCCCGGTCTTAAAGAGAATCTTTGTGCTGATTGCGATCTTATCGTAGAGGCAGCATTTGAGAATATGGAAGTTAAGCAGACAACATTTAAAGAACTTGATGCAATCTGCAAAGCTGAATGTGTATTTGCTTCAAATACTTCTTCACTTTCAATTACAGAAATCGGTAAGGGGGTTAACAGACCTGTTGTAGGTATGCATTTCTTCAACCCTGCCGACAGAATGAAACTCATTGAAGTCATCGCAGGTGTTAATACTCCTGCCGAGACAGTTGAGACAATCAAGAAGATTTCGGTTGAAATCGGTAAGACACCCGTTCAGGTTAATGAAGCAGCAGGATTTGTTGTTAACAGAATTCTTATCCCTATGATTAATGAAGCAGCATTCATTAAGATGGAAGGTGTTTCTAACATTGAAGGTATTGATACAGCAATGAAGCTTGGTGCTAATCATCCTATGGGACCCCTTGAATTGGGAGATTACATCGGACTTGATATTTGTCTTGCAATTATGGATGTTCTTTACAACGAGACAGGTGATTCTAAGTATCGTGCATGCCCTCTTATCAGAAAGATGGTTCGTGGCGGTAACCTTGGTTGTAAGTCAGGTAAAGGCTTTTATGTTTACAATGCTGACAGAACAAAGACAGCTACAGATGCACAGTAATTTAATTAACAGATAAATTTTTTCAACGGAGGATAAAAAATCATGGATTTTACATTGAGCAAAGAACATGAGATGGTTAGAACTTTATTTAAAGAATTTTCTGAGAATGAAGTTAAACCGCTTGCTCAGGAAATCGATCAGGAACACAGATTTCCAAGAGAAACAGTAGACAAAATGGCTAAATACGGCTTTATGGGTATTCCCGTACCCAAGGAATACGGCGGACAGGGATGTGATAACCTTGCATATGCTATGTGTGTTGAAGAGTTATCAAAAGTATGTGGTACAACAGGTGTTATTGTATCTGCACATACCTCACTCTGCGTTGATCCTATTATGACATTTGGTACACCCGAACAGAAGGAGAAATACCTTGTTCCCCTTGCAAAAGGTGAGAAGCTTGGCGCTTTCGGCCTTACCGAGCCCGGTGCAGGTACAGATGCTCAGGGACAGCAGACAAAGGCTGTTCTCGATGGAGATGAGTGGGTTCTTAACGGATCTAAGTGCTTTATTACAAACGGTAAGGAAGCTGACGTATATGTAATCTTTGCCGTAACCGGAAAGGTTGAGAAGAAACCCGGCCGTTTCATTAAGGAAATTTCAGCATTTATCGTTGAAAAAGGAACACCCGGATTTACATTTGGTACAAAAGAGAACAAGATGGGTATTTGCGCATCTTCTACATATGAACTTATCTTTACGGATTGCCGTATCCCCAAGGAGAATTTACTTGGCGCTCAGGGTAACGGATTCAAGATTGCTATGCATACACTTGACGGCGGACGTATCGGTATCGCTTCTCAGGCTCTTGGTCTTGCTGAGGGTGCTCTCGAGACAACAATTCAGTACGTAAAAGAAAGAAAGCAGTTTGGTAAGACAATTGCTCAGCAGCAGAACACTCAGTTCGTTCTTGCTGATTTAGCTACAAAGGTAGAAGCAGCTCAGCTTCTTGTATATAAGGCAGCTAAGAAGAAAGATGCATATGTTGCTGAAACAGTTAAGACAGGAAAGCCTTCAAAGATTTCTTACTCTGTAGAAGCAGCTATGGCTAAACTTTACGCCGCAGAAGTAGCTATGGAAGTAACAACCAAGTGTGTTCAGTTACACGGTGGTTACGGATATATCAAAGAGTACGATGTAGAGCGTATGATGAGAGATGCTAAGATTACAGAAATCTACGAAGGTACCTCAGAAGTTCAGAGAATGGTTATCTCTGGTAGTTTGCTTAAATAATTATTTGAAGAAGGAGAAAACACAATGAAAATAGTTGTTTGTATTAAACAGGTACCTGATACAAAGGGCGGAGTTAAGTTCAATCCCGATGGTACACTTGATAGAGGTGCTATGCTTGCAATTATGAATCCTGATGATAAAGCAGGTTTGGAAGCAGCACTTAAACTTAAAGATCAGTATGGTGCAGAAGTAACAGTATTGACAATGGGTCTTCCCAAGGCTACTGATGTACTTCGTGAAGCAATTGCTATGGGTGCTGACAAGGGCGTTCTTGTTACAGACCGTGTTCTCGGTGGTGCTGACACATGGGCTACATCTACTACTATTGCAGGCGCACTCAGAAATCTTGATTATGATTTAATTATTACAGGTCGTCAGGCTATTGACGGTGATACAGCTCAGGTTGGTCCTCAGATAGCTGAACACCTCGGAATTCCTGTAATTTCATATGCACAGGAAATTTCTGTAGACGGAGATAAGGTTATTGTTAAGCGTCAGTACGATGACAGATATCATATGCTTGAAGCTAAGATGCCTTGTCTTGTTACAGCTCTTTCAGAGCTTGGAACTCCTAGATATATGACTCCCGGCGGAATCTTTGATGCTTGTCAGGCAGAGATTACAACATGGGGAAGAGCAGATCTTAAAGATGTTGAAGATTGCAACTTAGGTCTTATGGGATCTCCGACAAAGATTGCAAGAGCATCTGCTAAGGTTCGTAAGGGTGCAGGTGAGAAAGTTACTCCCGATTCACCCGATGAAGCAGTTGCTTACATTGTCGGCAAACTTAAAGAGAAGCATGTAATCTAATTCTATAGGACGAAAAACAATGAATTTAGAAGAATATAAAGGAGTATTCGTCTTTGCTCAGCAGGTTGACAATGAAATCTGCAGCATTGCATACGAATTGCTCGGTGAAGCAAAAAAATTGGCACAGCCTCTTAGCACAGAGGTTACAGCAGTACTTATCGGTTCAGGAGTAAAGAACCTTGCAGACAACCTTGCTGAATATGGCGCAGACAGAGTTATCGTTGTAGATGATCCCGAACTTAAAGAGTACAGAACAGAACCTTACGCACATGCACTTGCATCTGTAATTAATGAATTCAAGCCTGAGATAGTACTCGTTGGCGCTACTGCAATCGGACGTGATCTTGGCCCTACAGTTTCAGCCAGAGTTGCTACAGGTCTTACAGCAGACTGTACACAGCTTGAGATCGGTGACTTCCCTATTGTACCGATTCCCGGCAAAGAAGCAGAGCAGAAGCATAATCAGCTTCTTATGACTCGTCCTGCATTCGGTGGTAACACAATTGCTACAATTGCTTGTCCTAACACTCGTCCTCAGATGGCTACGGTAAGACCCGGTGTTATGCAGAAGATTGATCCTGTAAAGGGCGCTAAGGCTGAAGTTGTTGAATTCAACCCCGGATTTACTGCTAATAACAAGTATGTAACAATCAAAGAAGTAGTAAAAGCTGTTTCTGATGTTAAAGATATTATGGATGCTAAGATTCTTGTATCCGGTGGTCGTGGAGTTGGTTCTCCCGAGAACTTCAAGATGCTTGAAGATCTTGCAGAAGTACTTGGCGGACAGGTATCATGCTCACGTGCAGTTGTAGATTCAGGCTGGAAGCCTAAGGATCTTCAGGTAGGTCAGACAGGTAAGACAGTTAGACCTAACGTATACTTCGCTATCGGTATTTCCGGTGCAATTCAGCATGTAGCAGGTATGGAAGAGTCAGATATCATTGTTGCAATCAACAAAGATGAAGGCGCTCCTATCTTTGATGTAGCTGATTACGGTGTAGTCGGAGATCTTAATAAGATTGTTCCCGCACTTACTGCTTCAATCAAGGAAGCTCTTGCTAACAAATAATTATTTAAAAAAGTACAAGAAAACCCACTGCCTTTAGGCGGTGGGTGCTCTTGTACGAGGTGCGGGGATTCAAGCCCCGTACCTCGTAAGGCACGAAGTGCCGCTTTTTTATGAGCAAGTAGCGAAGCGGATTGCGAATATCATTGACA
>JAZUDQ010000003.1:0-49195 GCA_045639745.1 Lachnospiraceae bacterium
AAAGTACAAGAAAACCCACTGCCTTTAGGCGGTGGGTGCTCTTGTACGAGGTGCGGGGATTCAAGCCCCGTACCTCGTAAGGCACGAAGTGCCGCTTTTTTATGAGCAAGTAGCGAAGCGGATTGCGAATATCATTGACAAGAGGAATATTCAGATTACAGAATGTCGGATTTAACAGTTAATATAGAGTTTGGAATATTGTAAGAAACGGAGAATGCCATGAATGATATAGAATGCTGGTATGCGTGTCACAAGGGGCTTAAAAGAAAAATTAATCAGGATAATATATATTTACCGCGGGAGTTGAATGCGGTAATGTGCCCTCATATAGAAGAGGTACAAAAGGAGACTGTAAATAATTCGACAAGCTCGGTATTTGCCGTCTTTGACGGTATGGGAGGTGAAGAAGCGGGAGAATTTGCATCATATCTTTGTACAGAATATATGAGTCAATTTAACTTTAACAGAGAATGTGATAATATTCTTGAACAATTCTGTTACGGTGCGAATCGGCGTGTGGTTGAATATGCGGCGGACAATAATATTTTTTCAATGGGAACAACAGCTGCGATTATCAGAATTGACGGAAATATAGTAGAAGCCTGTAATCTCGGTGACAGCAGAATATTCAGAATAAGTGATAACTGTGTAGAAATGTTATCTGTTGACCATACCATAGGGTTTGATAAAACTAAAAAATCACCGTTATACCAATATATTGGCATACCGGAAGAAGAAACTGCTTTGACGCCTCATACCGTAAAGAAAAAATACTATAAAAATGATTTATATTTAATATGCTCTGATGGGTTGTCTGATTATGTTTCTGACATTAAAATAAAGGATATTGTTGATAAATATTTGACAACGGAAAACGGCGGATGGAATATTGCCGACAAAATGTTACAAGAGGCTCTGGATAACGGAGGAAAAGATAACATTTCCCTGATTCTGTTGAAGCTTAATTAGAAGATAGTGGGTTTGTTTTATGAATATCAATGAATTATTAAATAATGCATGGCCTGATTGGGTAATCGACCGTCAAATAGGCAGAGGCGCTAACGGTACGGTATACAAGATGCACAGAAAAGACGAAGAGGTGGATTTTTATTCTGCCGTAAAAGTAATTTCCATTCCGGATGATTCATCGGAAGCGGAGAATCTTCGGTATGAAGGTTATGATGAAGAGCAGACCAGGAGTTATTTTGAAGAGATTGTAAACAACGTGATTTCTGAGGTGAAGCTGTTGGCATCGCTTAGGGGGGCACAGAATGTTGTTCGTATTGAAGATTATAAGGTAATTGAGTACCCCGACAATCAGAGTTGGGATATTCTTATTCGAATGGAAATGTTGACGCCGTTGAATGAATTTTTGTGTGACAAGAAGTTGTCCGAGGAAGAGGTAATCGGAATCGGATGTAATCTGTGTGATGCATTATCGTTGTGTCATAAAAATAATATTATCCATAGAGATATTAAGCCTGAGAATATTTTTGTAAATGAATTCGGAGACTTCAAAATAGGCGATTTCGGTATTGCGAAGCAAATGGAGTGCATCTCTTACAGTATGTCGCAAAAGGGAACATACGGATACGTGGCGCCTGAGGTAATAACCGGTAATAATTACGATAAGACCGCTGACATATATTCACTGGGAATTGTTTTATATAAGATACTTAATAATAATCGTCTTCCGTTTCTTGACCCCGACAAACAGATTTTAAGTGCCGTTGAAAGACGCATGGCAACGGAAAGAAGAATAAGAGGCGAGAAAATACCGGCTGTTGAGGGTGTGTCGAAAGCATTGTCCGATGCAATTCTTAAGGCCTGTGAATTTGATCCTGCAAAAAGATTTGAAAATGCCGAGCAGTTTAAAGAAGCATTAATAAACAAAGATTTTTCTTATAATCCCGATTTGGAAATGACGGGTATAGCAGTTTCGGAAAAGCCGAATGCCGTTGTTGAAGGTGATAAAAAGAATCCTGCGAAAATTGAGAAAACCGCGATAATCATTTTGGCGGTGGCTGTTCTGATATTAATTATCTCTGTGGGTACTGTCTTTTATGTAGTAAACAAGAGCGGTAAACGCGCTTTAAATGATGAAGACCGGAGCGAGGATGTAGAGGCAAAAATAAATTCGGATAACGCGAATGAGGGTAATACACAAAATGTCACAGACGATCCGGATGTAACCGTTTCCGTACAGAATTATGATCAAGATGATGCTTTTTACATGGGGCAGTTATCTCTTCTTAACGGAGATTACAGAGGTGCGGCTTCATATTTAAAAGATGTTCTTTTGGATTTGGATTATTTTACCAATCATTCATGGGATTGGTACGATCGAGATGACGAGATTGTTCCGGACGGTCATGATACTCCGGCAAGATTGACGAGAGTATATTCGTGGTATCGAAAAAATTCTTTGGATTCGCCGATAACCGAAGAGATTTATATATATTGGTATTGGGTTGACGAAGATGATTCCGTTGATTATATTTATTTGCTTTTGGATTATGAAACTGACAACGGTTGGTACGAACTCGGAGAATGGTTATTTGACGGGGATCTTAATGTGCTTGATTCTGCTTACCCTGCTGAATACAGGGTTGATCAGTGGATATATACTTACATAGAGGAACAGTTACAGTAAAATGATTTGAATAGAGGTACGGTTATGGATATAAACGAAGTAAATAATACGGACAATGATTTGGAATATACGGAATCGGCATGGGAATCTTTGTATAATACCGTTGACGGTGATGATTATAAATCAAGAGATTCCGAGATGATTTATCGCACTCTTGATGAATGTCTGAAGAGAATTTCATTCGGAGATTATCTAAAACGTTATATATACAGAAAAACCGAAATGACTGATAATTTTGCCGATATTCCGACGAGTGAGTATATGCAGATAATTAAAGATTCATTCACCGACACCTGCACACCGAAGTCCTTTGAGGAGACTACGGCTAAGCTTGGGGCATTATCAAAGAACTGGCTTTCACAGCAGACGGTTAAGCGAAAAATAGTTTTTCTTCTGGGGTTCGGGCTCAGTATGAGCGTGGATGATGTGAATATGTTTTTAACGAAAGCCATACAGGAACCGGGAATTAACCCGAAGGAACCTTTTGAGGTAATCTGTTGGTATTGTTATAAGAACGGATATAATTATTTGAAATATGAAAAACTGTGGAAAAAATACACGGAATTGAAACAGCAGGGACAGACCTTGGAAGAGGTTTACAGCGATTATACCATAGGACTTCGAAGCAGCATGCACTTAATTCATGATGATTCGGCACTGATGGCATACCTTATGAAGCTTAAAGGCTCTGAGAATAAATCTCAAATCAGTATGACAGCTCATAAGCTTTTTGTGCAGCTTTATGAAGAATCGAGGAGTTATGTTGCGACATATTTTAATATGACCGATGATGAATTGTATAAAGTTGAAGATATAGGGCCGTCGGATTTTGAAAAGATATTATATGCTTCCGTTCCGAGAGATCACAACGGCAATATGACTCCTGCAAAAAAATCAAAACTTAATGAACTGTTTTTGGGGAGAAGACTTTCACGACAGAGAATACATGAACTTTTATCAGGTCAGGAAGATGTGAACAGGTTTGATTTATTGACTCTTAATTTTCTTATTTATTCTCAGAAAAAAGAATACGAGGAAAAAATTCAAAACAGATATTCCGCATTTTTTGATAATTCCAATGATATACTTGAGAAATGTTTCATGGGAAAAATATATATTCAGAATCCATACGAGTGTTTTCTGTTAATGTGTATTCTTTCGGAGGATCCTCTCGGTACTTATGCCGATGTTTGGGAAATGTCTTTTATGGAATAAAAAAAACCACCGGCAATCACCGGTGGTTTTGATTCTTATGCAAGATTGTTGATTTCGTTTTGTACAAGTCCGATAAGAATTATGGGACATACAAGTCCAAGGATTAAGAACAGTACTTTCTGATCTTTGTGTTCAATTTTTTTCTTCTGTCTTACGGAATTAAGATTGGCATCCGCATTAAGTGCAAAAAGTATAAAACCTACATAAAAGAACAGTGAAACGAACTGTATCATGGGAGATAAAATAGATGATTTACCTTCGGCATCAAGAGCAAAGATTGTCTTATACATCCAGTAAAGTGCATAAAAACCACATGATACGATAGAAAAAATAATAACCTTAACAACATCTTTTTTTTCAAGCATTTTTCATAATCTCCTTATTTAACTAATGATAAAATTGTTATATTGTTCGGTGCACTCGTTAACATATTTATATCCTATATCAAAGAATTATTTGATTGTAATTTCAATTTTCCCATAGAACTATGGTTATATTGGAAAAGTATGGTAATATAGATGTACTACAATGACAATTAGTGAGGAATAAATGGAAGAGCAGGAAAAAAATATATTCGGAGTAGACTATTCTATAAGCAAGGATACCATAGAAAAGGAATACCAGGAGCTCCTTATAGCAATGAATGAGGCTAAGGGTATTACCGATTTTGAAAAAGTAAAAAAAGGTTTTCTTGATCTTGAAGGCTATAAAGATTCGGTTCAATTGGCGGCAACCTGTAAGAGAGAAGAAGAAAGACTCAAGGATGTTGAGAAACTTTATTATGCAAAAGAACTTGCCAAGGAAAATGCACCGAAAGCAAAGCCAAAGACGATATTGATAACAGCATTTATTGTCGTGGCAATAGTCAGTTTTTTAACAATAAGGTATTTGCTTCCGGTTGTAAGATATAACAGAGCAAATAAGATGACAGAAGAAGGGAATTATATTGCGGCCTTGAATCTTTATTCCATGATCGGAGATTATAAAGATACATATTCAAGAATAAAGGAACTGGTCAGAGATATTAATATAGAATTGTCGTATATAGCCAGTGCTAATGAAGGTGATACGGTTTATTTCGGAGAATATCTCGCAGCAAATGAATGGATTATATTGGAAAAAAACGGAGACAAAGTGCTGATTATCAGTAAATATCCGATAACCGAACACTGTTACAATAACGTTACAGCAGACGTTTATTGGGAATTCTGTTCATTGCGTCAATGGCTGAACGGTGATTTTTTGAATCAGAATTTCGGTACCGAAGAAATGGAATATATTTGTACAACGCAGGTAATTAATGAGGATAATGATCATTATCCTGTTGAAGCCGGGCGTGATACATCAGATATGATTTTCCTTTTGTCTGCTAATGAGACTCTTTATTATTTTCCGAACAGAAGTGACCGCAAGGTTGATTATGATTTCCAAAAAAATGTCAATTGGTGGCTTCGAACACCCGGAGAAGACGAGAGTAAGGCAGCATATGTCGGTGGTGACGGCAGCGTGAACTACAACGGAATGGCGGTCGGAGAACAGTATGTGGCTGTACGACCGGCAATGTGGATAGATATATCTGAGTTTAAGTAAACTTATAATTGATTTTTGGATGTAACAGGCGATTTGCTTCACAAGAACACAGAAAACATTTCAAAATGCTGATGACTTCTGCGAACAATGATTTATCGCGGGAGATATCGGCATTTTGTTTATTAGATTTCATTGTATTTGGCGTTTGGGTTTTGAATATGGAGATTGGACGAAAATGAGAAGAGAAGAAAGAAATACTATTGAAATTGATGAAAAAACACCGTTAATGCTTCTGATGGGCCCTATGTTTATTGAGATGCTTCTCGGAATTGTTTTAAATAATGTCGATCAGGTTATGCTTAGCCGTTATTCGGATACAGCGTCCGGAGCGGTCGGCAATGCCAATCAGATAATGTTCCTTATGATTATTATGTTTAATATTATTGCGACATCTACTTCTATTGTTGTTGCTCAATATCTCGGAGCAAAAAAATATGAAGCTATGAATACGATTTACACACTGGCCATGACAGTAAATCTTTTATTGGGAGTTGTGCTCAGTGCTGGTCTTGTACTTTTAAGAAATCCGATTATGAATCTCTTGAATGTGCCCGATTCGATGAAAAAAGATTGCGGAATGTATATTTTGATTGTCGGCGGGGGCCTTTTCTTTCAAGCATGCTGTAACGTTATGAATCAGATTTTGCGTTGCAACGGATTTGCAAAGGTCGGAATGTATATTTCACTTATTGTAAATGTAATTAATATTTTCGGTAATTTTACATTCTTATACGGACCGTTAAGTTTTCTCAAGCTTGGAGTGGCAGGAGTCGGAATTTCAACGGTTGTTTCCAGATTTATTGCACTAATGATTGCTATTGCAATATTCTATTTTTCTAAGATGGGAAGACTGTCGTTAAAATATATTAAACCTTTTCCCACGGCAATGCTTGTTCAGATGATTAAAATAGGTCTTCCGTCCGCGGGCGAGAATCTTTCCTATAATTTATATCAATTGGTTTTGCTGTCATTTATTAACAGATTGGGAGAAGTGGCTACAAATGCAAAAGTATTTTGTGCCACAATTATGTCTTTTACCATGGTATTTTCCAATACGGCAGCAATGTCAACTCAGATAATAACGGGACATCTGATCGGAGCCGGAAAAGAAGATGCTGCTTATAAACGTGTGTTCTCAACGTTAAAGATTTCACTCCCCATTACTGTCGCTATGGCGACGATAAATTGGCTGTTAAGTCCTTTTACTCTGAAACTTTTGTTTGAGCCCGGTGAGGAAGTATTAAATGTTGCCTTCTTTATCATGGCCGTAGATATATTTATTGAATTTGGAAGATGTCTTAATATGACATTTGTAAACAGTTTAAAAGCAGCGGGAGATTATCTGTTTCCTTTGTATGTCGGACTGTTTACAATGTGGGGAATCGGTGTATCCGTAGGATACATATCCGGGATATTAATGGGAATAGGTGTTGCGGGTATTTATATAGGAACCGCTTCGGATGAGATTATTAGAGGAATAATTGTGTTACAACGTTGGCGAAAACAAAAATGGCGCGGAAAAGCCATAGTAAGCAAATAAAAAAATGCTCCGAGAATAAATCGGAGCATTTTTTATTACAGTTGAATCTGAGTGCTTAATATTATCTGGAAGTTTCTCCCATAGAGGCTTTCATAATCTTCTTGTTTACATACATTTTTTTATCGGCCCGTTTAAATACAGAAACAATGTCCTCGTCCTCCGCTTCGTCGTATACCGCCATACCGCTGGCAATAGAGATACACTCTTCGGGAGGCATGGAATCCTTTCTTGACTGACATCCGTTAATAATATCGGATAATTCAATTAAAAGATCATATCTTTTTTCGAAATCCGAACCTCTTAATATAGAAACAAATTCGTCACCGCCTACGCGAAATACAGGACTGTGTTTGAATATATTACAGATAAGCTTACATGAATTTTTAATATATAAATCACCTTTTTCATGACCGAGTTTGTCATTTACCTTTTTAAGATTGTTAATATCGAAGAATACCGCGGCAAAAGGTTTGAAACTCTTTTTGTCCATATCGAAATCACGCTGCATTCCAAGTACATATCTGTCATAAGCAGTTCTGTTCTTAACTTTTGTAAGCGAATCAGTCTCCATAAGTTCGAGAAGAACATTGTTAAGTATTGAGAGCTGAAGATTTCGTCTGTAAGTTGTCAATCCGTCATTAAAGGCTTTCTGACATCCGAATATGCCCATTTCAACAATCCACTGTGTTTTGTCGGTTATTGTTATATATCCGCACATGAAGTCCTCATAGAAAATAGGAACAAAGTAGTATATATGATTAGCACCCTCGCCGTCATAGTCCGGTATAAGAGCTTTTGTATCAATGGAACGTGTTTTTACAGGTACGCCGTTTATTTTTCCGACAGCAACATCCAGTTCTTCTGCGAATTGTAATTTGGGTAACAGTTCTATCTTCTTTTCGGGAAGTTTTGCAATTGTTGAATCCAATATTACGAAGAAGGTATCTCCTTCATATCCGGCACCTTCACCGAAATCGCGCCTTAATCTGATTATCAAATCATCATAATCATTGGCTTCAATTAAATCACGTTCAATCTTATGAGTAAGATCGTCAGTCATTGATTTGACGCTGGCTCTTTCGAGAACGCCGCTGGTATATTGTCTTCGAAGATGTTCTTCATTTCTGCATCCTATACAACCGCAACTTTCACCGGGAATGTATTCACATTCAATCAGATTTTCTTTTGAAGGAGTTTTTCCTTCGAAAATATCGTTCATTATAGAAACAGCTGTTTTACCCATAAGATCATAGCGCTGATCGACACTTGCTATTGACGGATAAAAAATCTGACTGTCATCCATATAGTCAAAACCGGTAACGAGGACGTCTTTGGGACAATTATAATTATGCGCCGTCAGTCTGTAGTTGGTAAGCTCTGCCAATATATCGTTGGCGCAAATAATCGCATCGGGCAATTTATCGTTGCTTTCACACAGTCTGTCAACATATCCGCCTGTCGGATACAGAAGCCAGTTTGAATAAAAAATCTGATCGTCGTCAAATTCAAGATTGTACTTTTCGCAGCATTCGCGAATGGCTTTCAATCTTATGTTGGAATCTTCATTTTCCTGTGAGCCGGCAATATAACGTATTGTCTTCACGTTATGTTTGGTAACAAGGTGCTCGGTAAGTTCAAACATTCCGGCATAATTGTCTATTCCTATGTAATAACAACCTTCGGCTTTGGCACCGATGCTGATGGTGGGAATACCTGATTCCGCAGCTTTTTTGTATATTTTGTTTATCATTTCGGTGAAATTAAGCCCCGGAGTATAGATTATGGCAGCATCAAAATAAGATAAATCCGGCAAATCAAATATTGCTCCCATACTGTCTATTTCTTTTTCCGTATTATTGTATGTGGCATAACAAAGAAATGAAAAGAAATCATAACTGTTTGCGGGCGAATGTTCAATCAGCCCTTTTGTAAATCTGTACAGATTTTCAGAATTCCAGCCATTGGCAAAAATAGCAACCCTTTTTTTCATTGACACCCCTTACCTAAACTAACATGATTTAGTTTGTACTATAAAATCCCTCTTATATTTTAATACATATTTTCTGATTTGCATAGTCTACATGTATATATTCCGTGAATATTACAATATTCATATGCCGCAAGTGAAAATTCACCGTCGGAAAGATTAAAACATGCTTTCGGAATGCATTCCGTACACTCTTTCAACTCGAATTTCCGAACATAAAAGCCTTTATTTGTTTCCAAGATAATAAATTCTATGTGGTGTTCCTTTGTCATGGGATGCTTGATTTTGCCAACTTCGATGCAGACAGTATTATTTTTCACTAAGCATTTGGGAACATGTTTTTCTTTATCGCCGTCGGTGCTTTCGGGCTGAAGTTCCTCCATAATTTTGCCGCAACACTCGGTGGGCATTTGAGAATCGTGTAATTTGATTATGATGTTTCCGCAAGTATTACATTTGTAAAATTTAAGTGCCATTGTTTTTTCCTCCTGTTTTTTATAAAATGATTGATTTGATTTGCCGGCATGGACAAATCTTAAAATCAATTGAGATAATAAAAAATATGTTGCGAAAGAAAATTGTTGATAAAATTTTATCGAAAAAATATGGTACGACATATGACGTTAAATGATAAAATATGAGAAATTATTAGGTATAAGACGGAAATTAGGGATTTAACATCGGAGGTAGGATAATGGACAAAAAAGAACTCAGAAAACTTTCACAAAATTTGGTATCAAATCCGGATGATTATATGCAGTCATTCAGAAAAAATCTTTTTATGTATGTTGAACAAAAGGATATTTCACTGCAGGAAATTGCAGATGAAGCGGATATTTCCGTTTCGACCTTAAGGTCATTATTATACGGAGATGCTAAGGATTGTCATGTCAGCACTATTGTAAGTCTTGCCAGAGCACTGAATATAAGTTGTGATGAATTGCTGGGCGCCGGAACAATCAGCCCGCAGACATCCGAATCGCTTCAGCTTGTAAGATTGCTCCCGGAGAGTTTTACTTTTTTCGTCAGATGGGCTATTCATTTTCATTATAATAAGCTGACCAGCGGCAAGGTGTCATCAAGGTCTATAGAAGTAATGAAAGCTGTCTGCTGTGACAATGGAAATCTTAAGATGACGAACGATTTTGATGTTATTGATATAAGTAATCTTGGTGATGATATCAGACCGAAGATATTTATGGGAGTCAGAATACCGTGTGAACATTATGTTCCGTTTTATTATCCCGGGGATATTCTTCTTATAGCCAATGACAGAACTGTAAAACACAGCGAACGCGTACTTATTACAATAGGTGAGTTTATGTGGATTGTAAATACAAAGGAAGAGATTGAGGAAGGGAAAAGAGTATATAACTATTATTCTCTTAGAGATGAAAGAAAACGTGCCAAGGATGACGAAGTCGGAATAGAGATAGGATACATTGCTGATGTGATAAGGTGTCTTGATTAGTTAGTTTTGTATAAAAAAACAAAAAGATGTTTGTGCAGTTTATTGTGCAGAATGCTAAAAGAAGTGTAAAAAATATGCTTGTTTATTGTGTATAAAAAATGCTGTATATAGCATGAAATAAGGCTTTTTAGGAAAAGTAAACAAAAAAAACAACAACTTTATCGAAATAGTAAAAAATATGCTTAATCAAGTAAAGTATTTGAATTCTACATTTGTTAACAATTTGTTAATATTAACCTGGACTAAAGGAAAAGAAGGGATAATATTGAAAAAAATTAAGATTTTGCTTCCGGCGATGATGATTATGACAATAATGATACTTACTGTCGGATGTGATGTAAATACAGGAAAAGGCGGACAGACGGTATCGGACAATATGAGTCCTGTAATCGGTGATTGGGCATATAACCATGATACAGCAACATCGATTCTCTCATTGAACGGAAATATGACGGCTGTATATAACGGTATAGAATATACATATTCGATGGACGAGACTTTTATATATTTCATGTCGAGTGAAGAAGAGTTCAGATTGAGATATGAATATGACGAAAATCATGACACCATGGATTTGTATGAAATAGAGAAATACACATACAGGGGAGAAGGAACTCCCGATTCACTTGTCGGATATTGGAGCGATGATGCCGGGAACTGGTGGTATGAATTTACGGATAACGGTACTTTCAGTGAAGGCGGAGTATTCAACGGTAATTATGCCGACAATAAGGAAGAAGGTTTCTTCAAAATGATGTACACGGATCCTATAGAGGATACCATAGTATATTATTCAATAGACGGAAATGAGATTACATTCGAGTATCCTTGGACGATGGTCAGAACAACCAATCAGTAGGTCGTAACACAAAGCGTGTTTATGATAAATTATTTTTTTCAAAAGATCAAAGGAGGAAGAAAATGAAAAAAAGACTTTTAGCAGTCGTTTTGTCTGCTGTAATGGTACTCTCTTGTACAGCATGTGACAACGGAAACGGTGGAGCAACAGGTGGTAATAACGGTGGTACTGCCGGAGTTTCAGGTGATACTACACAGGGAAATGCAGGCGGAGATACACCTGCAGCTGACGGATCAATCGATCTTACAATGTGGTGTATAGCTACAGAAAGTGATTCAAACCGTCACGCATATGAAACAGCTATCGAAGAAGTTTCAGCTGCTCATCCCGAAATCAACTTCACATGGGAAGCTACAGAGAATGAAGCATATAAGACAAAGATTAAAGCAGCTGCACAGGCTGATGAAATGCCTGACATCTTCTTTACATGGTCATGTGCTTTCCTTGGCGATTTCGTAGCTAATGACAAAGTATATTGCCTTGATGATGCATATTCAGCATACAGAAGCGGTATTTCTGACACAATGTTAGGAAATGTTACATATGACGGAAAAGTTTACGGTGTTCCTACAACAATGAACATTGTTGGTTTCTTCGCTAACATGGAAATCCTTGAAGCTGCCGGATATACAGAAGTACCTGCTACATATGATGAACTCATCGCTTGCTGTGATGACCTTGTAGCTCAGGGATACATTCCTTTCGGATGCTCAGGATCAGAGACATGGTGTGTAACCGAATACCTTGAGTCAATCATCGAGAAGAACATCGGTGCTGCTGCACTTAACGACATCTTCTTTGGTAACACAACATGGAATAATGAAGGTGTTGCTGAAGCAGTTGATATCTTCCAGGAAATGATTAACAAGGGATACTTCGATCCCAGCGGAGACGCTTTAACAAACGATGAAGTTAAGGCTAACTTCATGGCTGGTAAGTATGCATTCTACATGAATGGTACATGGAACTGTGCAGACTTCAACAACGATGCTGAATTTGGACCTAAGGTTCAGGTTGCTGAGTTCCCCGTAATTGATTCTTCTGCATCTTCACTTGGACAGCTTATCGGTGGTCCTTCTGATACTCTTGCAGTAGCAGCTAACGGTGCTCATCCTGCTGAAGCAGCAGTATTTGCTATTGAACTTGGACGTGCTATCTGCCATTACGGATACCTTGATGGTTGTGGACTTCCTGCATGGAATGTTGATTATGATGATTCAACAGTTAACGCTTTAACACAGTCAGTTGCTGAAATCGTAGCTAACGCTAACGGACTTGTTCTCTTTGGTGATACAGCTCAGTCAGCAGATGATGCTCAGACATATCTTTCATATGTAGATTCAGTATACGGATGCGAATTAAACGGTGCTGAATTTATCGAAGGACTTGCAGCTGATATCAGATAGTTAAAAAAAACAAATGGTGGAGGAAGAAAAAAGCTATGAATAAGATGCGCAGTAATAAGCTGAATGTAGTTCTGTTTCTGTTACCGGCATTAATATTATTCATCGGCGTTCTTGTAGCTCCTATTGCGATGTCACTTTACTACAGTTTCTTTGACTGGGACGGTATGGGAAAGATGACATTTATAGGAATCAGTAATTATAAAGAATTATTTACAAGTAAGCAGATTGGATTTATTAAGTCGTTAGGAAACTCAGTTATTTTGGCTGCACTCTCAGTATTTTTACAATTGCCGCTGGCATTGTTTATTGCTCTGCTTCTCGGCAGAGGCATAAAAGGAGAAAGAGGTTTCTTATCAATATATTTTATACCGGTACTTATTTCAACGGTTGTTATCGGTCAGTTGTTCAGAAAGATTTACAATCCGGATTACGGTATTTTAAATGTTATGCTTGGTAAGTTACACCTTGATAACCTTAAACAAATCTGGTTGGGTGATAAGAAGACTGCTCTTATTTCATGCTTTATTCCTACACTGTGGCAATACGTAGGTTACCATATGTTGCTTATGTATGCCGGAGTTAAAAGCGTGCCGACGGAGCTTCGTGAAGCTGCAAAGCTTGACGGGGCTTCCGATTGGCAGGTTGATAAGTACATAGTACTTCCGTCAATAAAGGCAATTTTGAAGATTTCGGTTATTTTTGCTGTAACCGGTTCTCTTAAGTCTTTTGACCTTATATACGTATTAACTAATGGCGGTCCTCGTCATGCAACAGAAGTTCCCAGTACACGAATGATTGAAATGTTGTTTGAACGTAATCGTTACGGTATGGGTAGTGCAATAGCGGTAGTTTTGATTTTCTTGTGCTTCGGCTTTGCGCTTTTGATTAACTGGATATTCAGGGAAAGGGAGGATAAGAAGAAACATGTCGAAGAATCAGAAAGCTAGCACTGGCAGTTCCGGCAAGGTTAAAAAAGTTTTTACATATGTTTTCCTGATTTTCTGGACAGTTGTAAATCTTTTCCCGATCTACTGGATGTTTACTTTCTCGTTAAAGAATAACGATGAAATCTTTGGTGATAATGTTGCGGGACTTCCCAAACATTGGTTGTGGTCCAATTATTCCGACGCAATGAAAGTCGGTAACATGGGACTCTATTTTGTGAACAGTATAATTGTTGCGGCAGCAGCTATTGTACTTACACTTATTGCAGCTCTTATGGCTACATATGCAATGACAAGACTTGTATGGAAGGGCAGGATGATGATGAACAAATTCTTCATGCTTGGTCTTACAATTCCGATTCATGCATCTATTGTTCCTATATATGTTACACTTTCGAGACTGCATTTACTTAATACGTACATTGCGCTGATTATTCCATATTCAGCATTCTCGCTTTCTATGGGAATTCTGATCTGTACAGGATTCATGAACGATATCCCGTATGATTTGGATGAATCGGCATGTATAGACGGATGCGGCACATGGGGAGTATTTTTCAGAATTATAGTACCTCTTATGAGACCTGCGGTTTCAACAATCGGTATCTATACTTTCCTTCAGTGTTGGAACGAGCTTATGTTTGCTAATATATTTATTAGTGATTCTAAACTTAAAACATTGCCTGTAGGTATTCAGGCATTATCCGGACAGTATACAACAAACTGGGGTCCTATCGGTGCCGCATTGGTACTTGCTACATTCCCCACTTTGATCCTGTATATATTCCTGAGCAGAAAGATTCAGGAAGGCTTTATTGCAGGTGCTGTTAAGGGTTAATTCATATTTATTCTATGAAATATTGGGGGAAACATATATTTTAAACAATAAACCTGTTGAATGTTCAACAGGTTTATTGTTATTTTAGGGGTTATTTGATATAGTTTATTTATCAGGTTAACTCGAAATTAAATGGAACAGATGTATGAAGAACGGTGCTGAGAATAATAAAAACGAAGGCGCAAAAAATAAAATTTCACGTAAGATGTGGACTTTTTTAGGTCTTATTCTTACGTTTTTTATGTTATTTTTTGTACTGGCACTTTTGATAATGACGGACCGTTATGAAAAGGACTATCAGATCAGAGAATCGGAGATTATTTTATATAACACATCCAACAGTATTCAGAACGCCATTGACAGTTATAAAGATATCTCCAGAATGCTGATGATTAATCAGGACGTACTTGCTTATTTAAAATCACCCAATTATGATGCGGGACTTAGGAATGCTGCAAAAAACGGCGTGCTGGATCAGATTACGATAACCAATAACTTGGATGCGGTTTTTATTTTTCGTAAGGATTATGATTATATGAAATGCGGGCCGGGAAATTACTATGTGTATAAACCGGCTTTAGTACAGCCGGAATGGCAGAATAAATTGGCGGAAAAGCAAGGCGGCGCTTTGATTTTATATAATGCCGACGGTGTTGTACAGAGGACCGACGGAGCCCCTGTATTAACAATAGCCAGAGATATTAATGATATTAATACACTTAAGTATTCCGGAATACTTCTGATGAATATTTCTATGGGAATGTTTAATCGTGTGTTACAGCCCTATCAAAACGATAACATATGTATAGTTGCAACGGACGGAACATATCTTGCCGGAAACGAAGATCTTGTTGAATTTTTCAGACCGGAATACAATTCCAAACTTATGCTCCATACAGATCTTAGCGGACCTAACAGCGGAAGCATGATATCCGCATATTCAATTAAGGATGTACCTATAATTATCATGTGCAGGACTGATCCGGCACCTATTATATTCCCTATAGAAATTCGGGTCGGCTTTTTTATACTTGTGCTGACATTTATATTCTCGCTTATTTTTACGGGATTATTTATTATCAGAAATCTTTCAAAACCGATTGAGATTTTATCAGACGCTATGGAGAAGACAAAGGAATCGGGATGGCTTGAAAAAGTTGATATTGACATTCCCAATAACGAAATTGCGGTTCTTACCGACAGTTATAACAGTATGATAGAATATCAGCAGAATCTTTTTGACAGTATTATAGAGAAAGAAAAGACTATTCAGAAGGCAGAAGTTAGGGTTCTTTACGAACAGATCAAACCTCATTTTCTGTATAATTCTCTTGCGAGTATAGATTATATGGCACTGAATGCCGGAGCTACCGATGTTCAGAAAGCAATAGAGACATTGGGTAACTTTTACAGAAACTCTCTTAGTAAGGGAAGCAGAGAGATTCCTTTAAAGAGAGAAATCATGATTGTTAAAGATTATATTTATCTTCAGAGGCTTAGATATGGGGATATAATTGTTGATGAATATGATGTGGAGGAAGAAGCGGAAGAAATGTTTGTTCCGAAACTGATATTGCAACCCCTTGTAGAAAACAGTATTTATCACGGGATTCGTGTTAAAGGTGAAGTGTGTACAATTAAGATTACTGCGGCAATGACAAATGATAATCTTGAATTGTCTGTATATGATACCGGAATAGGAATAACAAAGGAAGCCATCAATACTGCTCTTAATGATGAAGAAGATAAGAAAATGACAGAGGAAAAAATGTCAGGTTTTGGTCTTAAAGAAACGATTAAGAGAATTCGTCATTTCTGTGAAAAAGATGATGTTGTATACATTAACACAGAGGAGGGCGAATATACGGAGATTAAGTTTGTTATACCGATAAATAAACTTATCGAATCCGAGGAGAGCAGCAGAGAGGAGTTGTAGTATGTATAGAGTAATGATAATAGATGATGAACCTGCACAGAGAAAACTTCTCGTGCAGTCTGTTGCATGGAAAAGCATGAACCTTGAAATTGTAGGAGAAGCTTCTAACGGTATAGAGGCAATTAATACAATTGATGAATACCTTCCCGATATTGCATTTGTCGATATTTCAATGCCGTTTATGAATGGTATCGAATTTGCCAAACTTGCAGCAAAAAGGTATCCCAAACTGGTATTAATTATACTGACGGCATTTGATGATTTTGAATATGCAAGAGCGTGCGTCAGTTTGCCGATTATTGATTATCTGCTTAAGCCGATTGTAAAGGAAGAAATTGAAAAAGTACTTTCCAAGGCAATCGAAAAGGTTAATGAAATAAAGAAATCCGGCGAAGAAAACGTAGATAAAGTCGAAGATAATAAACATATCGAATTATCGGTAATAAAACAGGTTGAGCAGTATCTTCAGGATAATTATACGGATTCCACGATTAATCTTGCATCGGTCTCACAGCTGTTTGGGTTTAATGCAAGTTATTTAAGCAGAAAATTCAAGCAGGCAACAGAAAAGAGTTTTGTGGAATATCTGACGGAATGTAGGATGAAGAAGGCCACAGAATATGCACTACTTGATAAGAAAATGTTTTGGACCGCTGCGGAAGTCGGAATTCCGGATCCCAATTATTTCAGCAGATGCTTTAAAAAATATGCCGGAATGAGTTATTCTGAATATGTTGCTTCACACATGGAAAAGTAAATTATAATAACGGAGGGTTACAAAATGGCAAAACAACAGATTCCTTTCAAGGATATTACGGAGAAAGACAAAAAAGAGTTAAAAAGTTCACTTGGTAACATTTTGGCTTATCCAAAAGCTGTAATCAGTATTATTCTGTCACTGGCTTTATTTGTCGCAGTGGGTTTTCTTGCGAGAATGTGTTACGGGCAGTTTGACAGTATAGGAGCCGCCGTATTGGCTGTTGCAATTGCAATATGGTTTCCGATTGTGATTCTTGTTTCGGGTATTAATAATCTTAAGCCGCCTGTGGGGATATGTCGATCGACAGTTATAAAAAGGAGAAATGAAACAGATACATTGCCCGGTGAGGATACCAGAGTTGAAAGGTATTATCTTAAGGTTCAATTTGAAAACGGTAATGAATATGATATGGAAGTTCAGAAGGCGGAGTATGACAAAGCAAAAAAATGCGATAAGGTCATTTTCTTAAAAACAGGTAAAAAATCATTCAGATATATTTTTATGGATTAAGAGGAATTACCATTATTATATGTAAAAGGAGAAAAATATGCAGGAAGTATATGAATTTTTAAAAAAATGCGGAACTTATTATTTGGCAACGGTCGAAGGAGATCAACCCAGGGTTCGTCCTTTCGGTACCGTAGCTGTTTTTGACGGCAGACTTTACATTCAGACAGGTAAGGTAAAACCGACATCATACCAGCTTCATGCTAATCCCAAGGCGGAAATTTGTGCTTTTAAAGACGGAGAGTGGATACGTGTTGCCGGAAAACTGATTGCGGATGAAAGAAGAGAAGCAAAAAAACACATGCTTGATGAATATCCGAATTTAAGAGGTATGTATTCAGAGGATGATGACAACACCGAAGTTTTTTATTTTGAAGATGCCGTTGCTACAATTTCGTCTTTTATGGCACCACCCAAAGAAATAAGATTTTAAGAGTATTCATTACGGGAAAATACAAATATGAATTCTTTAACAGATAAAATAACAAGAGAATATTTTGATTCAATGCTGATTTCACCGAGATATCTGGATTCGGACATCCCGGATATTTCAGTGGAATTTTTTGGAAAAACATACAAAACCCCTGTGATGACCGCAGCACTATCTCATTTAAACAATAATTGCGCCAATGGAATGATCGAATATGCGAAGGCTGCCAAAACTTCGGGCATGCTTCATTTTGTTGGGATGACGGAGGACAGGGAACTTGAAGATATACTGAAGACCGGAGCGGATACCGTAAAGATTGTAAAGCCGCATGAGGATGACGAAGAAGTAATTAGAAAAATCAGACATGCTGTTCTTAACGGTGCAGTCGCAGTCGGTATGGATATAGATCATGCCATTTCTTCAAGAGGTGAATATGATAATGTTTTCGGCCTTCCTATGAGAACGAAGACAACAGGGCAACTCAGAGAGTATATAAAGGCGGCCGGAGTTCCGTTTGTCGTTAAAGGCGTTTTGTCGGCTAAGGATGCGGAAAAGTCCGTTGACGCAGGTGCGGCTGCCGTACTCGTCTCACATCATCATGGAATAATGGATACGATGACGCCGCCGTTAATGATGCTTCCGGAAATTGTTAAGGCTGTTGACGGGAAGGCGCTGGTATTTGTAGATTGCGGTGTAGAGAGTGGCCTTGATGTGTTTAAAGCTTTGGCACTGGGGGCTGACGGCGTGGGCATAGGAAGACACCTTATGAAACCACTTGAAAAGGGTGCCCAAGGTGTCGCTGAAAGACTTGATGCAATTAACAGAGAACTCATCACTGTGATGGCCAGAACCGGAGCAAAAAGCATTTCGGAGATTGATCCGTCTGTGATAAAATTCAGAAATTTCTAATTATATTCCACCGTCAATATAATATTGGAGAAGCATAAGAGTAACACCGTCATAGCTGTTTTCCTGCAGAACTTCGCCCTGTAAGGTCCAACCTGTATCTGCAACTTCTACGGCGGTGTCTTTAAGGCCTGCTTCCATTATTTCGTTTTTATTTTCTTCATAGCGTTCTTCTGATGCTACATAGGCTACATGCTGGTCAGTAAATACGCGGCTGTCTATAGCCGGAAGGGTCGATAATTCTCTGTTATATTTTTCCATGAGTTTAGGATTATCTTCAAGACTGTATTCGCCGTTGTTAGTAATTGAATTCTCGATAGCCTGGCATAATGCTTCTCTTAAATATGCCTCAATTTCTATATATGCACTGTATTGAAGCACCGGATTATCCGATTCGGAAAGACATATATAACTTAAAAAATTGGCTTCATTTTCTCTATAATATCCCTTGTGATGAGCAAGTTCGTGAGAATACAGAACAGGGTAGTACAGATCCGAACAATATACGTTTAATGTAGGTTCCATTGTGAAAGGATAATTGTAACCGCCGATCCACATCCATTCAAGGACATCGGAACACATAGCCGGTTTGTATTCGGAATAATGACCTTCAAGTCGGGAATATGTTTCCGATTGTGCTCTCATGGCATTAAATATATCTTCGGCTGTGTAATCAAAGATTACATTGCCTTCGGAATCACGCGGAACCGTAGCACAGGCAAGATTGAGTTGAGCGACAACTTCACTGTATGCATCTTTTATTTCATCCGTTGTAAATGTATCTCTGTCACTTGTGGAAACTTTCAAAATATCGGCTCTGAAGGGAATATACCAAGTGATTGTGAACATAAAAAGAGTAATTGCAAGTGCTAAAGCTATTGATTTACTGTAGCCTTTGAAAAAACTTTTGTATTTTTTATTCTTTCGGAGAAAAATGAAAATTACGGAAAAGACAATCATCAACAGAATCGCTATTGCACCGAGATACATAATTATTTCACCGAGCGCAAAAGGCAGAGGATTAGTAAGTGTTCCTATTACGGTATTAAGCACACCGTAAAAATGATCCGAATAAAAGTTGCAAAATGGTGTGATGCAAGACAGCAACAATAAAAATATTGTTGCTACATAAATAAAAAATGTAGTTTTCTTCATTGTAACCCCTCCGAAACAAAGTTTCCTTTTCAATTATACAATTAATCCGAAATTAATACCCACCGAAATATGCTTCAAAAAGTTGTGTATAATTTACAGCACAATGAAAAAACAATGGCTGTGCATTGTGCAATAACAACAAAAAATATAATTGTAATTGAGTTATATCGAAATACTAATTTATTATTTTAAAGTTTTGAAACAGTAAAAAAGTGGTATAATCATTTTTGTGGGGTAACAGTCAGAAAAATAAATAAAGATAATCGGTTACTCCTGTCAATGGAGATTTTTATTATGAGTAAAAAAAGGAAATTGATAAGTGCCATAATATTGGGTACTGTTGTTGCAGGTCTTCTCGTAGGTATCTTTCTTACAGGATCTGCACAGAAAACGGAAACTATTCAGGAAACAATGAAGGACGCGGTCCTTCACGAATCGGTTAAAGTTAGTTTCTTCGGTCTTTTTGATGTCAATCCGGCATTGATTTCAGCTTTTACGGTAACGGGAATACTCTTTGTGTTTTCACTTGTTGTGAGAATTTTTGTGATTCCGAAATTTTCTTATGTTCCGGGCAAATTTCAACTTCTGCTGGAAGAAGCCGTAGGCTTGTTTGATAAGCTGGCAAAAGGAAACAGCCCACATAAGAACGGATTCCTCGGAGCGTATATATTTGCGGCCGGCTCATATATATTTGTGGGAACAATATTTGAATTGTTCGGAGTTCAGGCTGTGTCAACATCGGGGCATGCCATATCTTTGCCTGCACCGCTTGCCGATATTAACGGTGCAATTTCGATAGGATGTCTTTCTTATCTCATTATCCTGTCCGGTGGACTTATAGCTAACGGAATTAAGGGCGTCGGCAAGACACTTAAGGACTTTTCGCTTCCGATATCGATGAGCTTCCGATTGTTTGGAGCGTTATTAAGCGGCGCGCTTGTTACGGAACTTGTTTATTATTATACGGCACTGAGCTTTGTTCTGCCTGTAATAGTAGGTGTAGTATTTACGCTTCTTCATGCGCTTATTCAGGCATATGTACTTACGATGCTGACTTCTCTGTTCTACGGCGAAGTCTCGGAAAAATCTCCGCCGAAGGAGAAAAAGAAAAAAGAAAAAACTGCAGATTGAAACTGCGAAAAAATAAACAAAACATTGAAAAATAAGAAAAGATTGAAATATTTAATTACAAATTACATTGGAGGAATTGAAATGAAAAAATTTATTAAACCCGGAATTGTGTTATTTATGCTGTTTACAACATTATTTGTGATGATGACTCCCTTGAAAGCGTATGCAGCCGATACCGATAATACAGTATCATCAGAAGAACAGCAGGATGATGTCAAGACAGGAAAGGCATACGCAGCAGCAATAGCAATCGGTCTTGCTGCCGGCGCCGGTGCTATCGGAATGGGTATTGCCATTGCTAAGTCATCGGAAGGTATTTCCCGTCAGCCGGAAGCTGCAGGCAATATCAGAACAGGGCTTATGCTTGGGCTCGTATTTATAGAGACTGCTATTATTTATGCACTTATCGTGGCTATTTTGATTATCTTTGTATTGTAAGGAGGGAGAATAAATGGGTTTACCTCTTAACATAGATCCGCAGCAGATATTGCTGCATCTTCTGAATTTTACAATACTTTTCGGAGTTCTGTATTTCTTGCTTTATAAACCGGTAAAGGATTTTATGGATAAAAGGCAGCAGTACTTTAAAGATATGAATGACAAGGCCGAAGAAAAAATGGCTGATGCGGAGAAACTTAATGAAGAGTATTCCGAAAAACTTGCCAAGATTGAAGATGAGATAAAAGAAAAGAAGTCTCAGGCCGAAAAAGATGCTGTAGACGAGAAGAATGAGATTATTTCAAATGCCAGAAAAGAGGGCGATGAAATAATTAAAAAGGCTAAAGAAAGAGCTGAAGAAGAGCATAATCGTATGCTTAAAGAAGCGAAAAATGAGATTACTGTCCTTGCATGTGAAGCGGCATCAAAGATTGTCGCTCAAAAGAGCGTTTCGGATAATTATGATGCATTTCTTGATAATGCTGACGGTGAATCAAGTGATAATATAAAGGTTGGCAATAAATAATGGAAAATAAAGCGATTTTGTATTCCGAAAGTGCACCAAGTGCACAGCAGGAAAAGAGATTTCTTGAATTTATCAAAAATAAATATAATCGTGATATCCCTCTTTTCTGGGAAGAAAGTTCCGATTTTCCGGGTGGCTTTCGCCTTGTGGTGGAAGATGAGGTATATGATTGGAATAATGAGGGAAGACTCGAGCAGTTCAAAGAAAGAATACGCGCAATATGCGGTGGCTCTGACAATATTATTTCTCTTATCAGGGAGAGTATTGATTCATGGGAACCCGACAGTATGTACGCTAAGCAGATCGGTAAAGTAATTACCGTCGGTGATGGGATTGCAACAATAAGCGGTTTGAAAGGCGTTACCTACGGTGAGATTCTTGTTTTTGAAGACGGCTCAAAGGGTATGGTTCTTGATCTTACACGAGAAGAAGTCGGATGTATCCTGTTTGATGATGGGGAAATAAGTGAGGGTAGTTCTGTAAGAAGAAGCGGTAAAACAGCCGGAATACCTGTTTCTGACAGAATGCTTGGAAGAGTTGTAAATGCCTTGGGTGAACCGATAGATGGAAAGGGTGCTATCCCCGGAGAGGCATTTCGAAAGATAGAAAATCCTGCTCCCGGTATTATTGAGCGTTCTTCCGTCAATAAACCTCTTGAGACGGGTATTCTTTCTATTGATTCAATGTTCCCGATAGGGCGTGGACAGAGAGAATTGATTATAGGTGACAGGCAGACGGGTAAGACTGCAATTGCAATTGATACAATTGTAAATCAAAAGGGCAAAGATGTTATCTGTATTTATGCGGCTATCGGCCAGAAGGCAAGTAGCGTGGCGCAGATTGCCAATACATTGGTAAAACACGGTGCAATGGATTATACGATTATTGTTAATGCATCTGCATCTGAATCGGCTTCCTGCCAATATATTGCTCCATATTCTGCTACGGCAATCGGCGAGTATTTTATGAACAAGGGAAGAGATGTATTGATAGTATATGATGATCTTTCAAAGCATGCTATTGCTTACAGATCTATAAGTCTTTTGCTTGACAGATCTCCGGGACGTGAAGCGTATCCCGGTGATGTATTTTATCTTCATTCAAGACTTTTGGAGAGAAGCGCCCATCTTAATGAGAAAATGGGTGGCGGTTCAATGACGGCTCTTCCTATTGTTGAGACTCAGGCCGGTGAGGTTTCGGCATATATCCCGACTAATATTATTTCAATTACCGATGGACAGATATTCCTGGAAAGTGACTTGTTCTTCTCGGGACACAGACCTGCGGTAAATGTCGGATTGTCCGTATCAAGAGTCGGATCGGATGCACAGACTAAGGCTATGAAGAAAGCGGTTGGTGCATTAAGACTTGAGCTTGCACAATATCGTGAAATGCAGGTGTTCACACAGTTTTCAAGTGATTTGGATAAGCTTACGCGTGATAAGCTTAAGTTCGGTCAGGGGCTGATGCGTATTCTTCGTCAGCCGCAATACCATCCGTATAAGTTACATGAAATGGTTATTATCCTTGTGATGGCAATGAATTACGGTCTGATGGCGATTGAGTTAGATGATATAGCGGAATACATTTCCCGCGTTGTTGAACATTTTAATAAGTTGGAAGCTTCTTTTTGTGAGCGTATTGATACGACAGGCATGTTGAGTGATGAGGACAGACAGCACATTTTAGATGTAGTGGGAGAACTTTCGAATGCCGAGCATTAAGGATATTAAAAACAGAATAAACAGTGTTTCGGATACCAGGAAGATTACAAATGCCATGTATTTGATTGCTTCAACAAAACTTCGTAAGGAAAAGAGTGAACTTGAGGCAACCAAACCTTATTTTGAGAGCCTTAAGACGGAGATAAAGCGTGTATTCAGAACAGTCGAGGAGACTGAAAGCATATTTTTTTACGATGACGAAAAGAAAGTTAAGAACTTTTCGGAGGATGATTCACGTTATGCATTTCTTGTAATTACTGCAGATAAAGGTTTGGCGGGGGCATACAATCAATCTGTTATCAAACAGACAATGGAGCTTTTGAAGCAGCATCCGAACAGTTTATTATATGTAGTCGGTGAGGTCGGACGTAATTATTTTAACAGCCATGGCATTTCATATGAGCAGAGCTTTCTGTATACTGCACAGAATCCGAGTATCAGAAGAGCGGATGTAATAGCGGATATACTGCTTGAAAAATATGTGAACAGGGAAATTTCAAAAATATATATTATTTACACGGACATGAAGAACAGTCTCTCGTCAGAAGTGAATGTTTTTCGATTGCTCCCCTTACATAAGGCTGAGTTTGTTAATCACCGTGAGGAAGCTCCGATTAAAAATGAATTTGAATATGTTTCGAGTTTTAAATCGGTATTGGAAAGTATTGTGCCCGGTTATATTTCGGGGTTTGTATACAGTGCACTTGTAGACAGCTTTTGTGCTGAACAGAATGCTCGAATGTTGGCAATGGATATGGCGAATAAAAATGCCGAAGAACTGCTTGAACAGTTAAAGAAGCAGTATAACCATCTGAGGCAGAATGCCATTACCCGTGAGATTACAGAAGTGGCTGCGGGAGCCAAGTCCAAAAAGAAGAAAAGGAGTCAGAAAAAATGCTTGGCAAGATAGTACAGATATCAGGTTCGGTAGTGGATGTAAGCTTTGAAGACAGACTTCCGAAGATTAAAGAAGAACTTACGGTATGCGTTGAAGGTAAGACGCTTGCGATGGAGGTTGCACAGCATATCGGTGATAATATGGTGAGATGTATAATGCTTTCCGGCAGTGAGGGGTTGGCGAGAGGCATGGAAGTTGAGGCTCTGGGACACGGAATAATGGTTCCGGTAGGTAAATGTACTCTCGGAAGAATGTTTAATGTTCTGGGTGAGCCGATAGATGGGAAGGGTGAAATCGAAACTGAGAGTGAGAAAAGGTGTATTCACAGAAAGGCACCGAGTTTTGAAGAACAGATGCCTGCTGTTGACATATTGGAAACAGGGATAAAAGTAATCGATCTTCTCGAACCCTATCCAAAGGGCGGCAAGATTGGTCTTTTTGGCGGAGCCGGGGTCGGTAAGACTGTTCTTATACAGGAACTTATTCATAATGTAGCAATGGAACATGGCGGATATTCTGTTTTTGCCGGAGTTGGTGAACGCTCAAGAGAAGGTAATGATCTCTGGAATGAGATGAATCAGAGCGGCGTTGCAGATAAGACAGCCCTTACTTTTGGTCAGATGAATGAGGCACCCGGGGTAAGAATGAGAGTGGCTCTTACGGGATTGACAATGGCAGAATATTTCAGAGACCGTGAGAATAAGGATGTACTTTTATTTATTGATAATATATTCAGATTTGTTCAAGCAGGTTCGGAGGTATCAACATTACTCGGACGAATGCCTTCAGCAGTAGGTTATCAGCCCACGCTGGCGGAGGAAATGGGCGCTCTTCAGGAAAGAATTACGTCTACTAAAAGCGGATCCATAACATCTGTTCAAGCTGTATATGTTCCCGCCGATGATTTGACTGACCCTGCACCGGCAACAACATTTTCACATCTGGATGCAACAACGGTTCTCAGCAGAAAGATTGCAGAGCAGGGATTATATCCGGCGGTAGATCCGCTTGAATCTTCTTCCAGAATTCTTGAAGAAGATATTGTTGGTAAAGAGCATGTGTATATTGCGAGAACTGTTCAGGAGATTTTGCAGAAATACAGCGAACTTCAGGATATCATTGCTATTTTGGGAATGGATGAACTTAGTGAAGAAGATAAAAGAACGGTAAATCGTGCACGTAAGATTCAGAGATTTCTGTCACAGCCGACTTTTATGGCAGAAAAATTTACGGGAATACCCGGTGTTTATGTTCCGATAAGTGAGACATTAAAGGGATTTAAGGCTATTATTTCGGGTGAAGTCGATGATCTTCCCGAGATGGCATTTTTTAATGTAGGTACTATAGAAGATGTTTATGCCAAAGCCAAGACCCTTGAAGATAAGGAGTAGGTAAATATTTTGAAGCCGTTTAATATACATATTCATACAGCAGAGAGAGATTTTTATAACGGAGAATGTCTTTCGGTAATCGTACCGTTACAGGACGGACAGTACGGAATCATGGCAAATCACAGAAATATGATTGGGGCAATTGAACCCGGTACAATGGAAATATCTCTTCCCGATGAAGATAAGAAGAGCTATATTATTTCGCGAGGAATGGTTAAAGTCGAAGACGGAGATGTTCTTATCCTGGCAGAGAATGTTTTTACGTATGAAGAATTAGATGAACTTGAAGAAAAGAAAGCTAAGGAAGCGATTATTGAAAAAGAAATTAGTCAAAGATCTCGCAGAGAATATATAGAATCTGAAGTAGCTTTGCGACAGGCAATATATCGTCTCAAAAAGAAAAGAGACAGTGGTTTTAATGAATAGTGATTTAAAGCAATTGTAAAGGAGATTATGAAGATGGAGAAGACGGGGCAAATGATTATTTCTATCAGCAGGGAGTATGGAAGCGGAGGTCACTATATTGCCGAAAAACTTTCGAAAGAACTGGACATGGAGCTGCTTGATCGTTCAATGCTTGATGCAATTGCAAAGGAAAAGGGTGTTGATCCGAGCGAGTTGCGTGCATATGATGAGATGCTTAAACCGATTTTTTTGTCACGAACCGTAAAAGGTATGAGTAACTCGATGGAAGACAATGTTGCCGAAATGCAGTTTGAGTATATTCAACGAAAGGCGGATGAAGGTAAAAATATTATAGTGGTCGGCCGTTGCGGTGATTATGTTTTAAGAAAGAATCCGAACCTTACTAAGATTTTTATTATGGGTGATATGGATGAAAAGGTTAAACGTATTATGGAAGTTCGTAATATGGATGAAACCCAGGCAAAAAAGACTATTTTGAGACATGACAGCAACAGAAGGGCATATCATAACCTGTATTCGGAGAAAAAATGGGGAGACTCACGATATTATGAACTCCTTATCAATAGTTCAAAATTGGGTGTTGATGATACCGCAGAATTAATAAAACAGTATATTTTAAAAAAATATTCAAAATAATTTTTATCGTTAAGTTTTTGTTAAGTATGTTATGTTAGTATCTAATCATGAAATACGGAAATACATTTTCCGAATTTTATAAGACTAATTCCCCCCCTTTTATACTTTTTTAGAAACCCCGCACAGAGATGTGTGGGGTTTCTAACGTTATGGACTTTATTGTCATTCTTTATTATTTCCCGATTATAAGATAAAATAATGTATATATGAAAAAGGAGGTTACGCGCTATGGAAGAGAAAGTTAATGAAAACGCCGGTATGTTTTATATGAAAGAAGCTGTAAAGGAAGCATATGACGGTATTAATAACGGTCATGGCGGCCCTTTTGGAACGGTCATTGTAAAGGATGGCAAGATTGTAGGCCGTGGGCACAACAGAGTTGTTGCGGATAATGATCCGACCTGCCACGGAGAGATTATGGCTATTCATGATGCATGCGGTAATTTGGGAACCTTCGATCTTAAAGGCTGTGAACTGTATACAACAGGAGAGCCGTGCCACATGTGTTTGTGTGCCTGTATGTGGGCAAATATTGATGTGATTTATTACGGCTGTACTATAGCCGATAACGAGATTGTCGGTTTCAGAGACAATCATTTCGATAAGATTTTTGGCGGAAGAGATAAACTTCCCGGTTTTATGCTGCCGCTCGGAAGAGAAGAATGCCTTAAACTTTTTGAGGATTATGCAGCAATGGATACAGTTAATTATTAAGTTGGTTTTGGTTTATCAATTCATTCCACAATTCGATTTTGCTTTTTTTACCTATAATATAGCTGTTTATTGCCGGAGTCTTAAGATTTATCAGAGGAATTTCGCGAAGTATTTTCTTTTCGATATATTGCCCGGCCATATCTTTGGGAATAAATGTATATTTATCCATATGAAGAAGGAAAGGTATTATTTTTGAACAGTCATCGATTTCCAGAGAAAAACGATGATATTTGGGAAAAAGGCTTCGAATAAACTGTCCGACATCCCACAGAGCGAAATTGCACATTAGGTAGTTGACGTTTTGAAGTTCTTCACGGCTGATTCCGTTGGCAAAATGTTTATTTTTGTAATCGGTTACAAGAACAAGCGGGTCCTGCCTGTATATTTCGCATTTATAATCCGATTTGTTTAAAGGCAGATAAGAAAAAGCGATGTCCAAAATATTGGATTCCAATTGCTCTATAAGATTACTTGAAATCCCGATGGTTATCTTGATCGAATCATCGGGATTATTTTTTGTCATATTTAAAATTATCGGGGCAAGGTAACTTTCGTAAATTGAATCGGCAGAACCGATTCGAAGGTGACTCTTATATTTTCCCGTGGAGGTGATTTCGGAGAGTGAGGTATCGGTAAGTTCAATCATTTTTCTGGCATATGTAAGAAAATATTCTCCTTCTACGGTAAGTTCCACAGAACGGTTATTTCTGATGAAAAGAGGAACATTTAATTCTTTTTCCAATTCCATAATCCTATTTGTTACAGTAGATTGTGCAACAAACATTTGTCTTGAGCATCTTGTATAATTTTTCGTAGAAGCCAGTGAAATGAAGGTCTTCAGTGATTCTAAATCCATTAAGTTCTCCTTATAAATATAAAGTAAAAAATACATTTATCGAGAAAATCGATTATTATTATCGAAATTATCTGTTTTACAAATAATATATAACCTACATATAATGTTGTCAATTGAGCGACAAAATAGCAGGAATGGAGAATTATTATGAAAGATATTAATCTCAGTGAAAAAACAAATAAACTTGAGTTAGATCCGTACAATTATCAATTGCAGGATTCACCGGAACCGGAACTCTTCCGTGAAATGTTTCCTTATACAAAGACTCCGATGATTCCTTTTAATTACAGACGTGTTCCGGAGAATATGCCTGACGATATTTTTATTACCGATACAACTTTCAGAGACGGTCAGCAGTCAAGAACTCCGTATACGACAGAACAGATGGTTCATATTTTTAAATTGCTTAATAAACTTGGCGGTAAGAACGGAATGATTCGTCAGACGGAATTCTTTGTATATTCCGAGAAGGACAGAAAAGCTCTTGAAAAGTGTATGGAACTTGGCTATGAGTTTCCTGAGATTACAACATGGATAAGAGCTGTGAAAAAGGATTTTGATCTTGTGAAATCAATCGGTATTAAGGAGACAGGTATTCTTGTAAGCTGTTCCGATTATCACATTTACCATAAAATGGGACTTACAAGACAGCAGGCACTTGATAAATATCTCGGTATTGTGTCCGAATGTATTGAAGCGGGATTAAAACCGAGATGTCATTTTGAAGATATTACAAGAGCTGATTTTTATGGATTTGTTGTTCCGTTTGCGAACAGACTCATGGAAATGACAAAAGAAAGCGGTGTTCCTATAAAAATTCGTGCCTGTGATACAATGGGATTTGGTGTTCCTTATCCCGGAGTAGCTCTGCCTCGAAGTGTATCCGGAATCATATACGGATTGCAACATTATTCCGGTGTACCTTCGGAAATGCTTGAGTGGCACGGACATAATGATTTTTATAAGGGCGTTGTAAATGCAACAACAGCCTGGATGTATGGTGCGTCAGCAGTAAACTGTTCACTTCTCGGTATAGGAGAGCGAACTGGAAATGTGCCTCTTGAAGCAATGGTGTTTGAATATGCATCTTTGAGAGGACATACTAACGGTATGGATACAAAAGTAATTACTGAAATTGCTCAATATATCCGGAATGAAACGGGGTATGATATTCCACCTATGACACCTTTTGTCGGTGAGAATTTTAATCTTACAAGAGCAGGTGTTCATGCTGACGGTCTGATGAAAAACCAGGAAATTTATAATATTTTTGATACCGAAAAAGTTTTGGATTGTCCGCCGAAGGTATCTATTACCAATACATCGGGGCTTGCCGGAATTGCTTACTGGGTTAATGCTTACAATAAGAAAAAAGGTCTTCCTCCTGTTGAAAAAACAGACATTCTGGTTAAGAACATTTACGAATGGGTAACAAAGCAGTATGATGAAGGAAGAATTACAATCATAAGCGACGCCGAGATGGAGGAGCAGCTTTTGATAAACAGGTAGATGTTGTAAGGCAGGGATATATATGAATTATAGCGAATCGAACGAAGACAAACTTAAGTGGACAATGTTAGAGAAAGAATTGATAGTGCACACTCCGGTATTTGACCTTATGAAAGCAAGAGAGATAGCACCAAACGGTTCCGAAGGCGATTATATTTCAATGAATGCTCCCGATTGGGCAATGATTATTCCTGTTATAGATGATGACTTTATTCTCGTAAAGCAGTGGAGACATGCACTTGGCCGTTTGACATTGGAATTCCCCGGTGGAGTGGCTGACAGGGGTGAAGATCCGATTAAGGCTGCGGCTCGTGAATTGGAAGAGGAAACCGGGTTCAGACCGGCTAAAGTATCTCTTCTCGGAAAGATAAATCCCAATCCTGCATTGTTTTCTAATGTTTTTCATATTTATATGGCAGAAGAACTTGTTCAGACAGGGGAGAGACACCTTGATAAAGATGAGTTTATTGAAGTAGTGCGTATGCCGATTAAATATGTGATTGAACATTTGGGTGATGATGATTTTCAGCATGGGCTAATGGCAACTGCGGTGGCATTTTATCTGAAGAATAAGAAGCTTTATTAATTATTAATTTGGGAAACGCGAATATATGTCAAAGGGAATTAATCAGAAATTAAAGTTATATCATCTTCTCACGATAATGCTTGAGAATACTGACGATACTCATTATCTGGATATGCCGGAGATATTGAAAAAACTTGAAGAATATGAAGTTACCGCCGAAAGAAAGAGTATTTATGAAGACCTTCGTAATCTTGAGGTGTTCGGTGTTATTGTTGAAGGGGAGAAGATTGGACGCAATACATATTATCATGTTGTAGAAAAACCTTTTCAATTGGCTGAAATTAAGCTTTTGGTGGATCTGATACAGTCTTCAAAATTTATTACATTAAAGAAATCCGATGAGTTAATTTGCAAGCTTGAGAATCTGTGCAGCAAGTATGAAAAACGAAATCTTCAGAGTCAGGTATTCGTTCAGAACAGAATAAAGACAATGAATGAAAGCGTTTATTATCTTGTGGATTCTCTGAATTCGGCGATATCTGACAATAAGACGGTTACCTTTAAGTATTTTAATTGGAATGTAAAAAAGGAAATGGAATTTCGTCACGGAGGGGCTTTGTACAGAATAAGCCCGTGGGCATTAAGCTGGGATGATGAAAATTATTACCTTATCGGATATGATGATAAGGATGAAAAGGTTAAGCATTACAGGGTTGATAAGATTAAGAATCTTACAATTCTGGATGAACCGAGAAAAGGAAAAGATAATTTTGATTCTTTTGACACAGCCCAATACACCAAAAAGAATTTTTCAATGTTCGGAGGAACGGAAGAAAAAGTTACTGTTGAAATTTTCAATGACATGGCCGGTGTGATTATCGACAGATTTGGAAAAGATGTTTCATTTATACCTGCCGGTGAAGGCAAAAGCCTCGTCTGTCTTGATGTTGCAGTGAGTACTCACTTTATTACATGGGTATGGGCTCTGGGAGATAAGGTAAAGATTGTGGGACCGGAAAAAGTGCTTGAGCAGGTCAGACATGAGATTAAAAGAATTTCAAATATATATGAATAAACAGCAGGTAATTACTGATAATCTGATATGGAATAACGGAAGGATGGCAACAGAAAGCTGTCCTTTTTATTTGATTATAAAGAAAATTTGATTGATATTATTAAATATAAATGTATATTGACCTTTATAATAAAAATGTCTATACTACATAAAGTTTAAAAGTAAACAATTTAATAATAAACAATTTAATAATAAACGATGGATAACGGTGGTATGTTGATGAAAACTGAAAAAAACAAAAGTAATTATAGTGTCGTTGAAAACTCGTATGAAATGGAAATGCTGATAAAAGGTACCCTTTTCAAAAAATATACAGAAAAGAAATTTTCGGAAATAGCCAATAAATACAAATTGAATAAGAATAAGATTGAGATTCTGTATTACTTGGCCTTAAATGAAAAATATAATACCATGGCGGAGATTTGTAAGAGACTGTGTGCCAATAAAGGTCAGGTGTCTCGGGATCTTTTTAGTCTGGGAACACATGGATATGTAACATCAATTCATGATGAGAATGACAGGCGTTGTATTCATTATTCATTAACAGAACAGGCAGTTTCAATTATTAAAGATATTTTCGATATCCGAAAACAATCGGAGAAGGAAATAGTGGATAACATATCTGAAGAGGAACTTAATATGTTTATGAATATATCAGTAAAAATGGTGCGCAATATTGAAAAGGCACTGGAAGAGTAGTGTAAATAATGTATTGTTTCATATAAGAGATGTAGTTCACTTAGAAAGGGAAAGTAAGATGCTTGAACTTATAAATATTAAAAAGGATTATCCCGCCGGAAACGGTGTCGTTCACGCTCTTAAGGGGGTAAGTCTTTGTTTTCGCGAATCGGAATTTGTGTCAATACTCGGTCAGTCCGGATGCGGAAAGACAACAATGCTGAATATTATCGGAGGTCTAGATAAATATACCGAAGGCGATTTGATTATTAACGGTGTTTCAACAAAGAAGTACAAAGACAGAAATTGGGATATGTATAGAAATCATTCTATAGGTTTTGTATTTCAGAGTTATAATCTTATTCCGCACCAAACGGTTCTGGCTAATGTTGAACTGACTCTTACGCTTTCCGGAGTACCAAAGAAGGAACGCCGGGAACGGGCTGTTAAAGCGCTTGAACAGGTAGGCCTGGGCGATCAACTTAAAAAAAAGCCGGGCGAAATGAGTGGCGGACAGATGCAAAGAGTTGCCATAGCAAGAGCACTTGTTAACAATCCCGATATTATTCTTGCCGACGAACCGACGGGCGCACTGGATTCCGAGACAAGCATTCAGGTAATGGAGATACTTAAGTCGATTTCAAAAAATCGTTTGATTATTATGGTTACGCATAATCCGGAACTTGCCGAAAAGTATTCGTCAAGGATAATAAAGATGCTTGACGGAGAAGTAACGGATGATTCAAAGCCTCTTTCCAAGGAAGAAATAGAAAAAGCAAAGAAAATTGACGAAGAAAAAAGTTCGGAAAAACCTAAGAAACTTCCGTCTATGTCATTTGGAACATCATTTGCACTTTCACTTAAAAATCTGTTTACCAAAAAGGGAAGAACGCTGCTTACAAGCTTCGCCGGAAGTATCGGTATTATAGGTATTGCGCTTATTTTATCTATATCAAAAGGTACAACCAGATATATTGATACGGTTCAGGAAGAAACCCTTGCAATTTATCCTTTAACAATCGAGAGAACAAGTATGAATCTCAATTCGATTATGAATGCGTTTATGGATACAGATCAGGAACGGTACTGTCATGAAAATGATAAGGTATATGACAAGTCTTCTATATACGAAATGGCAAATGCTCTCAGTAACCTCGAGTCTTATGATAATGATATGGCATCATTTAAGCAGTTTATTGAAGAACAGTATGCCGATGAGAATTCCGTTACCGGACTTAATGAAGCCTTAAGCGGGGTTCAGTATACATACGATTTGAATGTTGGTATTTATACAAAAAATCAGGACGGAGAGATAATTGAATCCGATGTTCGGAAATTGTTGGCTGAAATTATAATGAAGAATATGGGAATTGATTTCGATAATATGACGAATTTCGGCGGTAATACGGAGAACTCAACGTCAGTGATGTCAATGGCTTCAAGCAGCCAATTACTTATGCAGGAAATGCTTCCCGGTCTTGACGGAGAGATAATAAGCCCGACAATTAAGGAACAGTATGAGATTGTATATGGTACATGGCCGACGGCGTATAATGAGGTCGTTCTTGTTATTGATGAAAATAATGAAGTTGATGATCTGAGTCTTTATGCAATGGGACTTCTTGATGAAGAATACATTAATAATATGACACGTCAGACAATGAACGGCGAATCTGTGGATTTTGTTCCGCAGAGTTACTCATATGAGGAAATATGCGGTCTTGAATTTAGTATTGTACTTCCTTCGCAATGCTATTCTTATGATACGGAAAAAGATATATACATTGATTTGCGTGAAACTGAAGCAGGACTTCAGTACTTGTATGATAACGGCATTAGCATTAAGGTTGTCGGTATTATTAAGCCGGATAAGTATGCAACAACCGTAATGTTAAGCAGTCGAAGTCCTATAGCCTATACTTCGCTTCTTACCGAATACGCAATCACCAATGCGGCAGATTCGGATGTACTTAATGCCCAGAAAGCAAATCCGGAAACAGATGTCCTTAACGGATTTCCTTTCAGAGAAACTGTTGAAAATATGACGGCTGCCGAGAAAAAAGAAGAAGTTAAGGATTATTTTCTCAGCCTTTCGGAAGAAGAGAAAGCGGTAGAGTACATTAATATAATGTGTTCTGTTTCCGATGAAGAACTTGAAGTTATGGTTGAGGATTATATTGATCAGGTCGGTATGGAGAATCTTTTGGAGATGATGAGCCGGACCCTGAGCGAAGAGGTTGGAATAAGCATTGAAGAAATTAATTCATACATATCTTCAATGACAGAAGAGGAATTGCGGAAAATTCTGAAACAGACGCTTGCGGAGCAGATTCTGGAAGAATATCAGAGTGGTATTGTTATGGAATTATCACAGTATTCAACAGCCGATCTTGCCGGGATGTTTGAGGCGACCGTTTCGGAGTATTCGGAAGAAGAATGTGCGGATATATATGAAACGGTAATGGAGATTTCGGATTCGTCATATGAAGAAAATCTGAGATTGTTGGGAAATGTAAGTCTTGACAATCCCTATACAATTAATCTGTATGCTGCTACTTTTAATGATAAGGATACAATTAAAGATGCTATTGCGTATTATAACAGTACAAAAGATGAACTCAGTGAGATTAAATATACAGACTATGTCGGAATAATTATGAGTTCTGTTACAACCATTATTAATGCGATTGCATATGTTCTGATAGCTTTTGTAGCAATATCTCTTATTGTATCGTCAATAATGATTGGTGTTATTACATTGATTTCCGTTCAGGAGAGAACAAAGGAAATCGGTATTTTGCGTGCTATCGGAGCATCTAAGAGAGATGTCGCAGGCTTGTTTAATGCGGAGACGATTATTATCGGATTCACGTCGGGCGTACTCGGAGTAATTATTACTTATATTCTGTGTTTTCCCGTAAATAAAATTGTTCATTCATTAACCGGAATAGGTCTTTTGAGTGCTTATTTGCCGTGGATGGCAGGTGTTGTACTTGTTATAATCAGTTTGTTGCTTACACTGATTGCGGGTATTATTCCTTCGGCAAGTGCGGCCAAGAAAGATCCGGTTGTTGCTCTCAGAAGCGAATAAAGATTAAAGAAAATTACAAAAATATCCGAAATAATAAGCAGATGTCTTTTGACAAAGGCATCTGCTGTTTTATGTTGTTGGTAATTTTGACTTATTTAATACATTGAGGAAACTGCATATGAATTTTTATATTTCGGTTAATGAAAATCTTGATTGTAAAATAGGAGATAATACAGATAATTCCATAAGCAGACTTAATAAAAAAACATCGAGTGATAACATCGATAAAAAAGCATCTTCGAATGCATATGCGGTAACTCTTGGCGAGACAGACAGATATTTTGAGAAAAATAATAAGGACGGCGTTGTCGGTAATAAAGATGAAAAAAAACGCCTTTCTGATGTTGAAGATGTTACCCTTATGAAAAATTATATGACGGTTATGAGTTCTTCGCTTTCGGATGAAGATTTTGCAAAACTTCGGGAAAACGGATTTAAGCCCTCTGAAATGGAACCGGATGAGATGGTAACGGTTGTTGACAGAATAAAGGCTAATGTGGCCAAATCCGGCAAAATAGTATATGGATACAATGATGATATTGATGCGGAAGTCCTGTCGGAGATTGTGGGAAGCGAAGTATATGCAAATGCTATTAAATCTGCATTTGTAAGTGCCGATATTCCGATATTACCCGAGAATATAGAAAATGCAGCAGCTGCGTTGGAGGAGTCTGCTTTGCTTGTTCCAATCAGCGAAGATGCTATAAAGTATCTTATTGAGAACAATATGAATACCTCTATCGGAGATATTTATAAGGCAGAGCATGTTTCCGGAAATGTGTCTTCGGGAAAATATACAGATTCCGTACCAAGTGAGCTTATTACCAGAGAAAATATTGAAAACTTTGATGACGTGCTTGAAGCTGCGGGAAGCGAGATAGATGAAAACGGTCGTGATTGTATCAGAAATATGCTTGTGAGCGGAATTGAGATTACGGAAGAAAATGTGCGTAAATATATTTCTGTGAAGAAACTTAATCTACCGCCACAAATATCTGATACGGCTGAAAAAATCGCAGATACCTTAAAAGCGGGAAAAAATTCTCTTGATACCGATTTAACGCAGGAGAATTCAATGTATAATCGTGCGGAACAATTGTATCAGGAAATTAAAACAAGATTATATACGGAAGAAACCAGATTAAGTTTAAGTGTAGCTTCGACATATTTACTTTTGAAGAATGGTATAAATGTAGATTTAACAGATCTTAATTTGCTCGTAGATAACCTTAAAGAGGCGGAAAACAGACAATTTGAGGCTATATTCGGAGCCAATACCGGTATTAATGGGACGGAAGCATTGGATTTGCTTGATGATACCATAAGCAAAATGGATGCAGTTAAGGATATGCCGATTGCCGCTGCCGGCCTTGTGTCATACCGGTCAACCGTAAATATTGATATTATTTATGAAGAAGGACTTCATCTTAAGGCTTCTTACGAGAAGGCCGGAATAGGTTATGAAACAATGATGACACAGGTGCGCGGAGATCTTGGCGATTCCATAAAAAAAGCCTTTGGAAATGTACCGGACATTTTAAGGGAACTTGACCTTGAGGTAAATGAAAAGAACGAACGGTCTGTTCGTGTTCTTGGTTATAACAGTATGGAGATTACAAAGGAGTCTGTAGAAGACGTAGGAAAGACTATCGACAGAATTCGGGAAGTCATAGATAAAATGACTCCGGCAAAGGTTATTTCACTTATAAGAGAAGGCGTAAATCCGTTAAAGGTATCGCTTGATGATCTGTCGGAAAAACTCGATTCAATAAATGCACCCGGACCTTCGCCCGACCGTTTTGCTCAATATCTTTGCAAACTCGAACAGCGAAAAGAAATTACCGAAGATGAGCGAGCCGGTTTTATAGGTATATACAGACTGATAAATGCCGTTGAAAAAAATGATATGTCTTCTGTGGGAATGTTGCTTAACTCCGATATGGATATTAATTTTGCCAATTTGCTTACTGCCGTAAGAAGTAACAAAAGCAGAGGGCTGGAACTTCTTGCAGATGATGTTAACGGAGAGATTGAGAGAATTGTTACGAAAGGAGTCAGTATATCCGAACAGATTAATCGTGCATTTGTTGATATGAATTCGTTCGAGGATAATTCATCGGAAGAAGAAAATTTAGATGATAATGAAAAATACAGAGAATATATAAGAGAAGAAGAAAATCTTATCAGGCATGCAGGGAAAGCAGATTCAAATGATGTTACAATGCTTAAATCTCTGAATATTCCGGCTACGGTTGAAAATATTGCGGCAATGGGAGAATTAAAAGAAAACGGTTTGTATTCGGGAATTCGAAGACGACTTAGGGATTCCGGGGAAAGCCTGGATCGAATTATTTCCCATTTTGCGGAACACTTTAGTGACGAAGAAGCCGAGACGGCATATTCCGAAATGAATAATTCAATTATGGAATTGGTAAATGATGCGGCAATAGATTCCGACAGCATAGCGGATTTGCGTGCAATGTCGAGAAGCATTGCGGGGCTTAGGATTTCTCAAAGATTTGCCGAGGAAGATTATTATCGCGTTCCGGTTATAGTAAAGGGCGATACGGTCGATGTAAATGTAAGACTGAAAAAGGGCAGTGAAAAAAGTGTTCGTATAAGTTTTTATACCGAGACACTCGGAAATGTCAATTCAATATTCGGATTGAAGGAGCAGACACTAAAGGGTCTGATTTCAACAGATTATTCCGAGGGTTATGCTTTTCTTAGGGAAAAGAATACTCAATTAATACAAGACATTGAAAAAATGGATTTGAATGTTGAAAATATCGATTTTGTAAAGTCTGACAAACATGGTGTTAATTTTTGGGATGATTATGTCGATGAATATAGTAACGATAAAGATAATTTCTCCAACGGAGTGGAGGATTCTCAGAGCAGGGATGCCAAAGAAATAAAGATATTGTTTTCGGTTGCCAAGACTGTTATGACGATTTTGACAGATTAGTCGATTGAAGACGATGCGCAAAAGGAAAGGAATTGCTTATGAGAATTAATTATAACCAGTCCGCTATCATAGCTAACAGCGTTCTTAATAAAACAGATAAAAAACTTTCTACCTCGGTAGAAAAGCTTTCTTCAGGCTATAAAATAAATCATGCAAAAGATAATCCTGCAGGTCTTGCAATATCTCACAGAATGGATTCACAGATAAGAGGAATCGGGGTTGCGTCCAACAATACCAACGACGGAATAAGTGTGGTTGAGACTGCTGACGGAGCTTTAAGCGAAGTATCGGCGATGCTCCAGAGAATGAGTGAACTTGCGGTTCAGGCAAGTAACGGAGTCAAAACAGATGACGACAGAAAGTTAATCGATGCCGAGATTCAGCAACTTAAGGAAGAGATATCGAGAATTTCAAGAGATACGGAATTTAACGGACAACCGCTTCTTGACGGGACATTTGATTTAAAAGGATATACGGATGTCGACGCCGTAAAGATAGATTATTATTCGGATGAAGTTGTAGCCGGTGATTATTATGCGGATTTTTCCGGAATTCTTTCTCTGCTTTCAACCGATCCCGTAGATATAAGCGTTGACAAAAGTGCTTTTACCGAGGCAGGCGGTTTCCCGCAGCAAGATTTAAATGCCGTATATGAAAACGGTAAAATAACAGTTACCGCTATCGGTAATTTTAAAATGACATACGATTTTAAATATCCCGATACCGTAGATACCAAGGATCCACAGCAGGTAGTCGATTTTGTTAACGGTATAGGGAATGTCAATATGGATATAACAGGAATCGGTGCAATGAAGATTCAGGTTGGTTCCAATGAAGGACAGGAACTGGCGGTCAGAATCCCCGAGGTTTCTCTTAATAAGATGAACATGGAGGATTTAAATGTTCTTACTGTCAAAGATGCTCAGAAGGCAATTGAACAGGCTAAAACAGCAATGAGCTATATCAGTGAAGAACGTGCCAGACTTGGTGCATATCAGAACAGAATGGAGCATAATACGTCAAGCCTTGAAGTAAGTAAGGAAAATATGACGGCTTCTTATTCCAGAATAATGGATGTTGATATGGCGGAAGAAATGACGGAATATACAACACAACAGGTACTTTCTCAGGCAGGAATATCAATGCTTGCACAGGCTAATGAAGCACCCGAACAGGTTCTGCAGTTGCTTTCATAATAGATTATAAATTTCAAATCCAGAATAAGAAAACTGATGATTGGCGGATGCCGGGAAGCGGAGGCCGGATATGGACGAAAACAGAATTCGTGAATATACAAGAAAAACCGTAAATGCAAACAAATCAAAGCTGATTGTAATCATGTATGAAATATTCGAAGAATATCTTATTGATGGCAGACATTACTATGAGAATAAAGATTATGATAATTATCATGTTGAAGTATCAAGAGCCAGAAGAGTTCTGTGTAATCTTATAGGTGCGCTTAATCCGGAGATTGAGATGTCGGGAAATCTTCTGAGCATCTATCGTTTTGTTGAAAGACAGTTAATTGCTGCTGATGTCGGCAGGAAGGTTGAACCGCTTGAGGATGCTTTACGTCTTATGGATAAGCTTAAGAAGGCGTTTGCGGTTGTTGCGGAGAATGATACATCGGAACCGGTAATGAAAAATACGGAAACCGTATATGCGGGATTGACATATGGTCCCGGTAATATATGTGAAAATAAAGTATCACAGTATTCCAGAGGAATCCTCGTCTGAATTGTCATCATCCATATAGTTTGATATCGGAAGCGTAAATATAAATTCAGTACCGACGCCTTCCGTACTGATAACATTAATATTCTCACCATGAGCTCTTATTATCTCTCGTGTAATCGATAAACCGAGGCCGGTGCCTTTTTTATCCTTTCCACGGGAGATATCTGTTTTATAAAAACGGTCAAATACCAGACCGATGCTCTCTTCCGGAATACCGATACCACTGTCTTTTACAGATACAAAAAGTTTGCCTCTTTTTTCGGTGGTTTCTATTTCGATTGAAGAGTCTTTATGACTGAATTTGATTGCATTATCTATAAGATTATACAGGACTTGACTGATTCTGGTTTTATCTGCATTTACTTTCATTATCTCACCTGTAAGCATAAGATTTACGGATATCTTTTTTTCGCGACATTTTCCTTCAAATGTTGATAATGACTGTCTTATTGTGTCGTTGATATTAAAATCGACTTTTTCAAGAACCATGCCTTCGGTATTAAGGTTGTTTAGTGTAAGAAGGTTATTGGTCAGCTTGATAAGTCTGTCTGTTTCATTAAGAACAATGTCGATGTATTTTTCCTGGTTTTCAGGAGGAATTGTGCCATCCTTTATTGCTTCAAGATAGCCTTTGACCGATGTCAGCGGACTTCGAAAATCGTGTGAAACATTGGCAACAAGTTGTTTTTGATTGTCTTCACCCTTGGAGAGTTCTTTGGCCATATATGAAAGCGAAGCTGCAAGGTAACCGATTTCATCGTCACTGTCGATTGAAAATTCATAATGCAGGTTGCCGCTTGCGTATTCTTCCGTAGCACGGGTAATCTTTCTGATGGGAATATATACAATTTCGGTAAAGAAAATTAGAATAATCAGGGATAGAAGGAATACTATTGCAAGCAGAATATAATTAATGTTTAAGTAGTTATTGGTTTTTTGCAGAATATTGGCCATATCAGTATGTACAATTACATAACCTTGAATATTAAAGCCTGTGGTAATTGGTGCGGCAACAACGAGGTGCTCGGTGTTGAAAAGATTGTAGAAATATCCTATGGAATAATAAGAACCTACAAACGCAGTAGGATCAAAGGCGTCAATGGACGAAGGCTTATCGATATTAATGGGAGAATCACTGTCGAGTATGATAAGACCGGACGGATTGACTATCAGTATAGATGCGTTAATAATATCGGCGAACGATTCAAGTTCGTCTTTTAATGTGACAAGAGAGGTTTCGTTATTATACAGGTCTACGGCATAGGATTTTGATATCTCTGTAGCTGCATTGTAAAATGTCTGTGCGGTCTCGGTCTTAACCTGATCTGCCGTCAGTTCGTGCATAAATGTGGCAACACATATGAAACCGAAGGTTCCGAATATAAGATATGCAATTATAAATTTTAAATAAAGAGTCTTTTTCATATCGGTTTGATAAAAGTTTATTTTGTTTCGAATTTATAGCCTATTCCCCATATTGTTGAAATAGCCCAGTTGTCATTATCGTTTATTTTTTCACGGATTCTTTTAATATGCACATCAACGGTTCTGGTATCACCGGCATATTCATAACCCCATATCTGATTTAGAAGTTGTTCTCTTGTAAATACATGGTTTGGCGTAGATGCAAGAAAATATAGGAGTTCGAGTTCTTTAGGAGGCATTTCGACTTTATTTCCGAGGTAAATAACGGAATAATTGGTTTTGTTGATTGTAAGACCGGGGAAAGATACTTCCTCAATGTTTTTGTTTTGCACAGGCTGAGGAACTGATTTAAAGCGTCTTAATACCGCTTTTACTCTTGCAACAAGTTCTTTGGAATCAAATGGTTTCTCCATATAATCATCTGCGCCGAGTTCGAGACCGAGAACTTTGTCAAAGACTTCGCCTTTGGCCGAAAGCATGATAACAGGTGTCTGTGAGGTCGAACGAATCTCACGACATACCTGATATCCGTCGATTCCGGGAAGCATTAAATCCAGAAGGACCAGATCGGGTTCGGCGTCCTTGAACATCTTAAGAGCGGTTTCACCGTCTTCAGCAATAATTGTTTCAAAACATTCTTTTGTCAAATAAAGACTGATTAATTCAGCAATATTGTTATCATCGTCTACAATAAGTATTTTCTGTTTTTCTGCCATGGTATCCTCCTGAATATGATGTTGGTAGGTATTATAAATCTACAACCGTTACGCCACAGTCTCCTTCGCCATATGCCGCCAGTTCATAATGCGTTACATACGGGCATGAACGAAGATATGAGTGGATAGCATTCCTTAAAGCACCTGTGCCCTTTCCATGAACAATCCTGACTTTTGACACGTGAGAGAGGCAGGCATCATCCAGATACTTGTCCACCTTGCTTATTGCCTCATCAACCGTAAGACCTATAACATTAATCTCCGTTGAAATACTTGAAGATTTGCTAAGGGACTGTCCTGATTTTTTGGGAACGTTCTTTTTCTGAGAGGGCTCTTCTTTTTTTTCTGTTTGTTTATACAGATTTGATATATTTATTTTGGACGAAATATTACCCATTCGTACCAATACATTACCTTTGGAATCGGGGTGGGATGCAATATATCCGTCCATGTTCATTGAGACAATATGAACATAAAGACCGACTACGGCTTCGGATACCGATAGCGGTTTGGAATTATTTTTGCTTGCGTCCGGAATTAAATCCGATTTTGTGTTGGAATCAATCTGCTCTCTGAGCTTGGCACGCTTTTTTTCCATGGTCTTGATATTCATTACGCTGCCCGGATTGTTAAAGGCACGTATGGAATCGTCGGCAATGTCTTTGGCCTCTTTTAGAATATCTCGGGCTTTTTCTCTTGCTTCCTGTATTATTTTGTCTTTTTGTAAACGAAGCTTGTTGTTTTTTTCGTCAAGTTCGTTTTTTAGTATTTCTATTTCCTTTTTATATTGCTCAATTCCCGCTTTTTCTTTTTCTATTTCGATACGTTGTTTTTCAAGATCTGCTATAACGTTTTCGAAATTCTCTGTTTCGGCGGAAATATTGGCTTTTGCATTCTCAATGATTTCTTCCGGCAGACCGAGTTTACCGGAGATTGCGAACGCGTTACTTTTGCCCGGAATACCGAGAAGAAGTCTGTATGTGGGTCTTAATGTCTCGACATCAAATTCACAACTGGCATTTTCGACAAATTCCGTGCTGAGAGCATATATTTTCAGTTCGCTGTAGTGAGTTGTTGCCATAGTTCGTATTCCGCGTTCATGAAGATGATTCAGTATCGCAATGGCGAGAGCTGCGCCCTCAATCGGATCGGTTCCCGCTCCGAGTTCATCAAATAAACAGAGACTCTCGGAGTCGGCATTTTTTAATATATTTACAATACCTGTCATGTGAGATGAAAATGTACTGAGACTTTGCTCAATACTTTGTTCATCACCGATATCCGCATAGATTTCTTTGAAAAAACCGAGTTCTGACCTGTCAAGTGCAGGTATATTAAGACCGCTTTGTCCCATAAGTGATAACAGACCGACTGTCTTTAAAGATACTGTCTTGCCACCGGTGTTGGGGCCTGTGACAATAAGCAGATCGAAATCTTCACCAAGGGTAAGCGAAATGGGAACAGCGGTATCCTTGTTAAGCAACGGATGTCTGGCACTTCTTAGTCTGATACGGTGTTCATTGTTGAAAATAGGTTTTGTTGCATTAATTGAAAGAGCATATTTTGCCTTGGCAAAAATAAAATCAAGAAGAGTAATTATTTTTTGATTTTCGGTGACGGTCTCAGCCTGTAAAGCTACTTTGGCGGAGAGTTCCGTAAGTATCCTGGCGATTTCGTCACGTTCTTTAAGTTCAAGCTCTTTTAATTCATTATTAAGGTTAACGATTGATGTCGGCTCAATAAAAAGAGTCGAACCTGTAGAGGACTGATCGTGTACTATTCCCGGAACCGAATTTTTGTACTCTGCTTTTACGGGAAGACAGTACCTGTTGTTACGCTGTGTGACAACAGCATCCTGAAGGTAAGAGCGGTATGTGTTACGTACCATATTACCGAGCTGAGAGTGTATCTTGTCACCTGTTGCGGAGTGCTGTTTTCTGATACGGGAGAGTTCGGAACTTGCTTCGTCTGCAATCTCATCCTCGGAAAGGATACATCTTGATATTTCTTTTTCAAGAAGCGGAAGAGGATTAAGTCTTTCAAAATATGTATCAAGGGCATCGGAAGGTGCGTCATCGTCTTTTTTTTCACCGTAGTCTGCAAGTTCACGGGTGAGTCTGAGCAGCCGGCCAAGACCAAGAAGTTCGGCTATGGAGGCTGTTCGGCCAAGAGATATTTCCTTTACCAAAGCTCGTACATCAGTATTAAAGCCAAATGATATTCTGTCGTTCTTAAGAAGGCGGGAAAGTGCGGCATCGGTTTCGTCAAGGGATTTAATTACCCAGTCGTAATTGTACGAAGGTTTGAGATTACGGCACATTGATTTTCCCGGATTGCTTCCGGCACATTCGGTAAGTGCATTCAATATTTTGTTATATTCAAGAGTATTCAGTACCCGTTCATTCATAGTAAACCACTTTTCCATACATTTTATGCTTAATATATCGGTATTGTGCCTTGAAAGCACAGTTTAAATAATTTTAACACATTTTTTTTAATAATGGTAAAATACTAATAGTTGTCTGAGAGGTGAAGGTTTTGAAAAATACTAAAGATGAACGGAATATGAATTCGGATGATATAAATATAAAGGTCAATTCGGGAGAAACGACTGAAAAGGTTGCCGGAGAGGAATCGGATTATAAATTTATCCAGGAAAAAATTAAACAACGACCTTTAAACAGGCGTAAACTACTACGTAAGCTTCTTACTACCGTGGGGATGGCGGTGTTGTTCGGTCTGGTTGCCTGTATATCAATAATGATAATAGAACCCGTGATTGAAAAAATGATTAAGGGAGACGATAAGGAACAGATAACTCAGATTTCATTACCCGATACGCCCGATGAACAGTATGACGAAATAAATGTTGCGGTAAGCAATATTCCTTTTGAAGAAACTCCTATTGAAGAAATGAAACTTGAGGATGAGAATAACGGCGAGGATATGGAAATAATTTCGGAGATGATCAACGAAGTTGCTTCGGACACTTATACTATAGATATGGAAGACTATCAGCAACTTTGTAAGGAAATGTACAGTCTTTCTCTGGAAATCGAGAAGAGTCTTGTGACAATCACTTCGGTAACCGAAGATATGGATATATTGAATGACAGTTACACAAGCACCAATCGTACATCGGGTTTAATTATTGCGGAGACAGACAGTAATATTTATATTACCTGTGATAACAGTAATCTGCCGACGGATTCGGACATCCTTGTTACTTTCTGCGACGGTCAGGTTTACGATGGTTATCTTTGCAAAGCTGATTCCGAGACCGGCCTTGCGGTATATAAGGTTCACAAAAGCAATCTTAACACTCTGACACAGCAATCATATGTTGTAGCCACATTTGGTACTTCGGAAGGAACTTATATTAACGGTAGTGCCGTTATTGCCGTAGGCAATCCACTTGCTCTGAATTCTTCTGTGTGCTATGGGGTTATAACAAGTAATGACAGTACTGTAAATCTTGTTGACGGCAATTATCAGTTGATTTCGACGGATATATACGGAAGCTCGTCAGGATACGGATTCCTTGTAAATGTCAGAGGCCAGTTTGTGGGAATAATTACGAATAAATATAATTCATCGGATCTCGAAAATATGATTTTTGCATATGGATGGAGCGGAGTACGTGAACTTCTTGAGAATCTGTCCAATGCCGAAGAAATTGCAAGTATAGGAGTTAAGATAACCGATGTAACAGAGGAAGCAAAATATGCATATGGCATGCCGAGCGGAGTATATGTTACAGATGTCAGCTACTCATCTCCGGCGATGAATGTTGGTATTACATCAGGGGATATTATTGTCGGCATTAACGGTACGGAGATAGTATCTTCAAATGATTATATGCTTCAATTGAATGATCTTGAACCAAATACGGAAATTACTTTGACCATTTACAGGTATTCAGGCGGTGAATATAAAGAAATTGAAGTTTTATTAACGACGGGAGAAAGAAATTAAAATATAGGAGAACAATAATGAGATTTATTAAGGATTATACGGATGGTAACAGTATACAGGGGATTTATCTTTGTAAACACAAATTATCAACAGAGACTAAAAACGGAAAGCCTTATGACAGTGTGATTCTTCAGGATAAGACCGGAACACTCGATGCTAAGGTGTGGGAGCCGTACAGCCCGGGAATTCGCGAATATGAGTCGGGTGATTTTATCGAAGTATACGGTGATGTAATCATGTATAACGGTGCAAAACAGGCCAAACTTGTAAAAATCAGAAAAGCAGAAGATACGGAATATAATGCGGCGGATTATTTTCCGGTTTCGGAAAAAAATATTGATGAAATGTTTGACAAACTTCTGAGGTATATTGACAGTGTCAAAAACACATATTTAAATTCTTTATTAAAAAAGTTTTTTACGGAAGATGAGGCATTTGCGGAGTCATTTAAAAAATCGTCGGCTGCGAAGACCGTACACCACAGTTTTATCGGAGGATTACTTGAACATACGTTATCGGTGACAAATCTTTGTAATATTTATGCAGAGACATATCCTGTGTTAAACAGAGATTTGCTGATTACTGCGGCGATATGCCATGATATCGGAAAGATAAAGGAACTGTCTCCTTATCCGATTAATGATTATACGGATGCAGGTCAACTTATGGGTCATATCGTAATGGGAACAATGATGATAAATGAAAAGGCTTCTCAGATAGATAATTTTCCGCAAAAGCTTCTTGGGGAACTGTCGCACTGTATCATTGCCCATCATGGAGAATATGAATTCGGATCACCCAAAAAACCGGCGCTGATAGAAGCAGTAGCACTTAATTTCGCGGATAATACGGATGCAAAAATGGAGACACTTACGGAAATTTTTGCGTCAACGGATAGTGATGAATGGCTCGGATATAACAAATTCCTTGATACAAATATAAGAAAAACATCAAAATAATACGGATTGTTTATGAAAAAAAATGATATTGTTGCAATTGTGATTGAAGACATCGGAGCCGAAGGTGAGGGTATTGGCAAATTTGAAGGGTTTACTCTGTTTGTTAAAGATACAATGCCGGGTGACGAGATTGAATGTCGCATTATAAAATTAAAAAAGAATTACGGATACGGAAGATTGGAGAGAGTTATCGAACCCTCTCCTTTTCGTGTTGAAGCATTATGTGATAATGCCAGAAGATGTGGCGGCTGTCAGCTTATGGAGATGGATTATTTGCAACAGCTTGAATTCAAAGAGAATAAAGTAAAAAACAATCTGGTCAGAATAGGCGGGTTTGACAGAACTTGGATTGAAGAAATAACAGAGCCTATAGTCGGAATGGATATTCCTTTCAGATACAGAAATAAAGCGCAGTACCCGATAGGGAGAGATAAAGACAATAATGCGATTGCCGGATTTTATGCAGGCAGAACGCATAGCATTATTTCCTGCACCGATTGCAAGTTGGGCAGTGAGGAAAATAAAGAAATACTGGAAATTGTGTTGAAATATATGAATAAAAACAGTGTTTCTCCATATGATGAGGAATCGGGGAAAGGGCTTATTCGTCATGTGCTTATTCGTAAGGGATTTACAACCGGGGAAATAATGGTATGCCTTGTTATCAATGATTCTTACAGAAGCGATTATTCCTTAAAAGACTCGCAAAGTTTGTGTGATGAACTGTCGAAGGTAAAAGGGATAGTAAGCATAATGCTTAACTTTAATAACAAAAATACAAATGTTATTATGGGAAATGAATCTGTCGTAATTCGGGGGCGCGGTTTTATCAGAGATACCATGACTGTGAAAAATCCGAAGAATGATTTTACCGAAGATATATCGGAGGGGATAACGTATGAGATATCGCCACTTTCATTTTATCAGGTTAATCCTATTCAGGTTGAAAAATTGTATGGGATAGCTGTTGATTATGCTTCGCTTACCGGAAATGAAGAAGTGTGGGATATATGTTCGGGAATAGGAACGATTACGCTTTCTATGGCTTCGAAAGCAAAAATGGTTCACGGTATAGAAATTGTTCCGCAGGCAATCGAAGATGCAAAGAAAAATGCCGCAAACAATAATGTAAATAATGTTGAGTTTATTTGCGCGGCAGCAGAAGAATATCTTCCCGAGATAAAAAGACGGATTAAATCTGACGTAATAGTTATGGATCCACCTCGAAAGGGTATGGATGAGAAAGCATTGGAAGTGGTTGTATCTGCCGCCCCGAGTAGAATCGTCTATGTGAGTTGCGACAGTGCTACATTGGCAAGGGATTTAAAATATCTATGCGATAATGGGTACGAACTTAAAAGAGTGAGATGTTGTGATATGTTTCCGCAAACGGTACATGTGGAGACGGTATGCCTCTTAGTTCTGAGAAATGATATTACACATATCAACATTGACGTGGATGTGGAAGAGCTGGTGCAGGACAAGCGCGGACAGGCAACGTATCCGCAGATCAAGGAATATGTGCTGGAACAGACAGGCTTGAAGGTTTCTTCACTGTATATCTCACAGATTAAGCGCAAATGCGGCCTTGATGTC
>JAZUDQ010000004.1:0-31685 GCA_045639745.1 Lachnospiraceae bacterium
AAGTACAAGAAAACCCACTGCCTTTAGGCGGTGGGTGCTCTTGTACGAGGTGCGGGGATTCAAGCCCCGTACCTCGTAAGGCACGAAGTGCCGCTTTTTTATGAGCAAGTAGCGAAGCGGATTGCGAATATCATTGACTTATGTTTTATTTAATTAGTGAGGCGTTTTTTTGAAAAAAGACAGAGCGGTAATTGGTATTTTAAGGGTAGTTTTATTGGTTCTTGCTGCGTTTCTTCTTTGTCATGGTATAGTGAATAAGCAGTATAAAGAGACGCGAACAAAAGGAAGTTTGATTTGCTGGGAGTGTATTGGCCTTGGATAGAATTAAGAAACGTTTTATCGGTTTTTATCGTTTTATTGTACAGATTCTGAGTACAATAGTTGCCAACTTTCATATCAAAGGTTTTTTTACGGGGAAAATTTATCGTGGCTCTTTTAAAAATATATGTGTTCCGGGACTAAAGTGCTATTCCTGCCCTGCATCAATCGGCTCTTGTCCGTTAGGAAGCCTTCAGAATACGCTCGCCAACATTTCTAAGCGGGTTAACACATATGTTTTAGGTATGATTGTTGCCTTTGGAACAATTTTTGGCAGATTTGTTTGCGGATGGATGTGTCCTTTTGGATTTTTGCAGGAACTTTTATATAAAATTCATACACCTAAAATAAAAAAGGAATTCCGCTTTTTAAAATTTTTGAAATATTTGATTCTGTTAATATTTGTAATCGGAATTCCGATATTCCTTTCAATAAAAAAAGGAATGGGATTTCCCGCATTTTGCAAATATATATGTCCGGAGGGAACCATTGCAGGTGCCGAACTAATGCTCATTAACGAAGAGCTTCGATCACTTTTCGGTTCGGGTTATATCTTGAAAATTACAATATTAATTATTATTGTAATTTTATCAATATTTGTATTTCGTCCGTTTTGTCGATGGATTTGTCCGTTGGGAGCGTTATACGGGATATTTAATATGTTTGCTGTTGTACGTATACATTTTGAACCGAAGATGTGTAGCGGCTGCGGTTCCTGCAGTAAAGCATGTCCTATGGCACTAAATCCGGTAAAGGAATGTAACAGCCCTGAATGTATAAGATGCGGTAAGTGTATTGACGCCTGCCCGAAAAAGGCAATTTCATTCGGGCGAAATAAATTAAAGGAGGATAATCGGGATTATGGAAGAGAAGAAAAGCAATAAAGGATTACTGATTGCAATTATTATTGTTTTAATCATATTGGTTATTGGAGTATTCGGTCTTGTCGGATATACCATTTTTTATGGAGGATCTTCGGATGATAAATCTAATTCAAGAGATTCGAGAACATCACATCATAATAAAGACGATGACGACGAAGACGATGACGAAGACGATGACGACGATGATGATGACGATAAAGATGACGACAAAGACGATGCAGATGAAGATTTTATTTCTTTGAGAGAAGAAAAAATAGAAGAGTGCGGTCTTGGTTATTCGGTTGGAAATGTGCTTCCGGAATTTGAGTTTGAAAATGAAGACGGTGATATGATAAGCAGTTTGGAATTCCTCGGTAAACCGACATATTTTAACTGCTTTGCAACTTGGTGTTATTATTGTTGCGAAGAAATGCCTGATATTAATGCTGCAAACAGTGAGTACAAGGATGAGATGAATTTTATTATTCTTGATGTCCAGGAGGGCTTTGATACTGTCAATAGTTATATGTCCGATGAAGGATTTTCACTTGATACTTATCTTCTTGATGATTGGTATATCGGGGATTATGAAGTGATGGGAATTCCTGTAAGTATAGTAGTTGACCGCTATGGCGTGATAGTTGCGGTAAAGGAAGAAATGGCAGAGGCTGATTGGATTGAAGATAGTGTTGCAGAAGCTATTGCAGTTAAGTAAAAAAAGAATTATCATTATTTTCAAAGATTAGTGGCTTTTTGCTGATTGTCGGACAGGATTCATTGGTTCTTTTGAATGGAGATTGTGATATGGATTATTTAATTAGCGGAGTTTTGGGATATTTGGTAGGATGTGTTAATCCATCGTATATAATAAGCAAACAAAAAGGTTTTGATTTGAGGAAAAGAGGCTCTAACAATGCAGGCGGCTCAAATGCTTTTATTACGATGGGACCTATGATCGGTGTGTTTTGTATGCTTTTTGATTTAGTCAAGGCATATGTTGTTGTAAAATTGGTTGCCATATTTATTTCGTCTCTTAAGCTTGCTGCTCTTATAGCAGGTGTAACATGTATTATCGGTCATATGTTTCCTGTTTTTATGGGATTTAAAGGCGGCAAAGGCCTGGCATGCATAGGTGGAAGCATTTTGGCATATAAACCATGGCTGTTTCTTGTTATGATCGTTATTCTGGGAGGTATAGCGTTCCTTATCGACTATATTTGCTTTGTTCCGATTTCGGCTTCCATTACGTTCCCGATTATTTATTATATTCTGGAGAGTAATTTGACAGGGGTTCTGATAATATGTATTGCGTCTGTGGCAGTCTTATGGAAACATACGGAGAATCTTAAGAGGATTCATGCGGGAACCGAGGCCAGGTTGAGTTATATCTGGAATAAAGATGAAGAATTAAAGCGTGTTGAACAGAATAATTCCGAGCGCAGAGAAAAATAGAAAGCACCTTAAGCGTGGAGGTCTCACAGAGGTTCCGTTAGCCCGGTAACAACGAATTGTGAGAAGTCTTGAGAGCCCATAGTAGTGAAGAAGTCTTTGTAATTTCTCCTACTCGATTGTTCTGCCAATGTTAATGTAATTTTTCTTAATAATCTGCTCGATTACTTCAGCAGTGCCTTCGTAACCGAATAATGATGAGTCGATTGTTACATCATATCCTGACGAATCTTTCCAATCTTTTCCGGTAAAATATTTGTAGTATTTGGCGGTATCGATATCTCTTCGGATTATCTGGTTGTGAGCTTCGTGTTCATTCATGGAATAGCGCTCCATCATATATTTAATTCTGCTGATGGAATCCGAACCTATATGAAAGTGGATGGTTCCCGGAGCATCTTCGAGAATATAGTTGGAGCAATGGCCGATAATTATACAATCTTCGGCTGAGTATAGTTTTTTAATAACAGTTGACTGTGCGGTAAAGAGAGAACGCAGTCCCTCCAATTCATTTTCGGTATAGTTATAGTTTTTATAAAAAAATTCTTCAAATGGATTAGAAAACAATTTTTCTTCGTGTTTCTCAACATATTTTTTTGAGTAGCCGCCTTCATCGGCTATCATATCAATAAGTTCTCTGTCATATACCGGAACCCCAAGTTTTATGCCGAGATTACGTGCAATTACTCTTCCGCCGGAGCCGCTTTCGGAGGTGATGGTTATTACCAGGCGATGCCCTTCTTTTAGCTTAAATTTTGTTTCATATACAAGTTTGCCTTCGTTCTCAAAATAATGAGTGGTAAATCCCATTTTTTTTGTAAAAAAGTGAGATATGGGACCTACAATTACAGAAGTAATAAGTGTTCCTTCCCGTATATCAGACAGAGAGGATGTGAAAATGAGTGACAATATCAGGGCAATAGATGTCATTAAGACATCACTTATTATTTTGCATATGCTGAATTCTTTTTTGGAAACATCACTGATTGATTTGACAAATGCTTCGGGCGATAGCATTACAACATTTGCAAGAACCTGACAGCTTACACCGAAGGCTCTGAGTATACAACCGGCAACGGTGAGGGACAGTGCGGCGATATACATATTGAGTTTTATATCGCTAAGCAATAGCATTGCCAAGTCAATAAAATAAGAATATAAAAATGATACGGGAATCTGAAGCAATTGCTGTTTCTTAAAATCTTTTCTAAGTATAAGAATCTGAATAATAAGAAGCAACATATTAAAAATGAAGTTGCATTTTCCGAAAGAAATAAAATATATCTTGCTGAAGACATACGGGATGGCTGTGGTTGGACCGGTTCCGAGCATGGATTTGGTAATAAATGCAACTCCTACGGCGTTAAAACATATGCCTATTATGAAAAATGTGTATCGTTTTAAAAGTTCTTTTTTATTTCGCATCAGACTCCTTTGATTTCATGTCAGCTTTGATTGTTTTCTTTAACTGTCTGTAACCGTGATACTCATCGGAAGAAATTGAAGCATTTGAATATAATGCTTTGTTAACTATCGCTTGAAATTCCTCCAACTTGTCGGAATAAATATATTTTTCCAGGTCGTTAACACTGGGGCATATTTCAAGTTGTTTTTGACTCTTTAATTTTTCGTTAAAAATTATAAAGTCGCTGCGGATGGCTTTAGCGTAATTGTGTCTTATAAGTGCAAGCAAACACAGCAACATATAATACAGCGGTGATTTGAAAATCAATATCAGCAGTATTATTACTGTTATGGCACATATATATGCCAACGGTACAAGTATAAATGAAAATGACGATGCAAAATTGAATTTGAATATATTATTATCATTCGTACCGTCGTCTGAACTGTCTTCGTTGGAACCCAATAATTGCTGCCCGGTTAAAAATAACGAAGAAAAAATAGAACCGAAAGAAAAATCGGTAATCACGTCCTCTTCGTCCGAAGGCGGAGTGAAGTCAAAAGGAACCCATCCATAGCCATCGATATATATTTCGGTCCATGCATGAGCGCTTCCGTCTGTTACATCAACGCTAATGACACCGGTTTCAAAATTTTCATCAAGCGTATCTTCCGAAACCCAACCCGAAATATCTGTACTTACAGGAGTACCGTCGTTAATTTCGGTCATTGTTACCATATATCCCTCTACATATCTTGAAGGTATTCCAAGATGCCTGAGAATCATTGTGGAGGAAGAGGCAAAGTGTGCACAGTATCCGCGCTTTTGCTCGGATAGGAAATATTCGATTACATCCCGGTTATATGGCGTTGCGCCGGGAGCCATTGTATATGAATATTCCGATATGAAATATTGTCTTAGAAGTGATACGACTTCCAGAGTTAATTGCTGCCGTTCTTCGTCAGTTGATGCATCTGCGAGGAGATCGGCATAGCGACTGATTTCTGCTTCATTGCAAAATTCATCAAGACATTCGTCTAATGGTGAATATTCGTAAAGAAATGTTTCGTGCACATAAGCTTCATAATCGGCATCGGGATGTTTATCGGATTCATATGACAATAGATGCTCGAACGGCTGGTAATATGCGGTATAAGAATATTCGGAGTTTTCGGAATCATATGTAGGGGTGGAAATATCAACCCCGTAATAAGGAATATAATTATATGTATAACCGGCTCCGACGTTTTGAATTTCAATTTTTGAAGGGCTTACATCATAAGGAATGTAATCTGATATGCAAAATACATTTCTCGGTTCGAGAGTTGTATTCTCGTAATTGGCATAAAAAGGTGCATCGGGATCGATGGTTGTTGAGAAAATCGTATTCGTAGTGAATTTGTTGCCGGAATAATAAGTGCCGATAAAAGCTTTGAGATAAAAGTTATCCGTATTTTGAGGAACAAATGTTATTATCAAATCCGTCTCGTAATCGGGTCTGACCGAACTTACGCCTCCGAGCATACCGTTGGACAGACCACCGACGGATTCATATCTGTCAAACAGCCCCAAGATGCCTGATTGCATAATTACCTGAAGATATTTGTCTGTGGTTGCTTTGAGTTTGTTTTTGGCTGAGGAAGCATTAAAATCACTGTAAAAAATACCTGTGGTTATAAGAAGAAATACTGCACTGAAAAGACAGATAATCGAGCCGAGTTCCATTATGCTGACACCGTCGGAGGTATATGCGTGATATATTTTATTTTTTTTGCGGGTTGTAACAAATGTATTTTTCTTACCGATATCCGGTATTTTATAGTGACTGCTGCTTCCGAGAATTGCAACGGTTATATAAGCTGCAAGTACCATCATAAGATACGGAATTGCCGGACGTGCATTGATATAGAGTCCGATCTGAATGATAGGAAAAGTAATAAGGAAGGTTAGCAGAAAATTCATGTATCCGGAAATTGTAATATTAAGAAGTACGGCCAGACAGGTGGCACAAAATATCATCATGACCGAAATGGTTAGTTCTCTGTTGGATATGTATTCCGTTGCTTCTCGAAGTGATGTGAGTGCAAAATAATCACTGTATTTTTCGTATAATACATTTATATATGCCTGAAAACCACTGTTTACATACCAGTATGATGAGATTATAGCAGTGACAAATACACCGAAAAACACAAAGTAACCAACATAAAAGGTAATCTTATTGTAATAAATGAAAGAAATAAATACTGTAACAATAAGTATACAGAGAACAACCGGGACTATTTTATATTTAAGCCCTACCGAACTGATCATGCATCCTACTGTTCCGAATGTTGCAAGGAAAAGCAGAACGGCTCTTATAAGGCACAAAAAGAAACGGCTTCGACTCGGGTTATCGTTTTTGAAGGAACCGTCAAGATAAGCGATGCCGAATTCGTTTAATTCGGCTTCCAATATTTTTTTGTTTTTTTCTCCTTGCCTTTTTTCCAAAGAAAAGAAATTTTTTATCTTGTTTGACATCTTTCTATACTCTCGTCATGTATCAATATAAAATCCGAATCACTGCCGCGTTGCTTTAGAAAAGCTTCTTTTGCGAAGCCGTCTGTCGGCGAAACAGGGATAAAATAACATTTCAAAAAAGCAGCTATCATATCGTCGGGACCTGTTACAAGTGTTTCCGATATTTCGTCTGTCTTGCAGTTGTACAGGGCCAATTTGAATATTTCCTTTTGATTAATAAGAAATTCCATGTAGGAATACAGGGTTTTAACCGTTTGCGAAATACGGTTTTTGTTCATATCAGGGAGAAGCACCATTATTCTTGAAGCACTGCTGTCATATTCTTTAACCATGATTTCATCTGTTTTTGCGGTCATTTTCCAGTGTATATCTTTAAGACTGTCTCCGGGAATGTATTCTCGAATCTGTTTGAGTTCATGACTTGTGGTGCCCGGAAAACTTATCAGAGAATCTTCTTCGTCCTCGGGTGAATAAGATGGGAACAGGGGAAAATTAATATTAAGTTTTTGGGGCATAACGGATATTTTGACTGTTCTGTTTATTTTCTTTGTAAAGGTGTAAAGGTGTAAAGGGTCGGTAATTGTAAGCACCGTGAAGCTGAATTCGCATATTCCCGGTTTCGATACGGGAAAAGTTAACATTGAAATCTTCTCCCGGCGTGCGGGAAATGTAAGGGAGAGAGTGTGCTCAAGATGATTCTTGAAAAAAAGATTTTCAACCTTGAAATATAATTCTCCGTTTAAAAACGGGAAAAAAGATTTATTGTGTGTGGTGATACTGAGTCTGATATCATGACCTTCGGTTATGCTATGAACATTACACGTCTCGGTGATGGTAAGTTTTGGGAGAAGTACATATGTAAGGCCGATTGAAATAACCGGAAGTATACATACGAGCAATAAAAGAACTGCAAGGAAAGATTGTCTGTAAAAAATCGTTCCCAGCAGAAAGAATACAATAAATAATGCATATTCGATTATATAGGGTATATTTTTACTGTGCATAAGCAGTTCCGGGAGCACAGACTTCCGACAATACATTGTTAATGGCATTATATGGAGTAAGACCGGATGCTTTTGATTTGGCCGAAAGTTTTACCCGGTGGAGACAAACCGGCATAATTACCGCCTTTATGTCGTCCGGCGTAACATAATTGCGTTCATTTATGTAGGCATAAGCTTTGGCCATTTTAAGAAGGGCTATGCTTCCTCGGGGTGAAATGCCAAGGTCGAAAATGTCTTCGTTTCGGGTTTTTTCCGTAAGTTTGACTATGTAAGCATATACGGAGTCATCCACAAAAACATTTTCGGTTTCCTGTTGCATATGAAGGAGTTCTTCTCGGTTTACAACCTGATTTACCGTTTTTAAATCCTTTGAAGAGTCTCCCTTAAGAATCTCTATTGCACTGTCAAAATCGGGATATCCCATTGAAAGACATATCATAAATCTGTCAAGCTGTGATTCGGGAAGTCTCTGAGTTCCCGAAGAGCCGAAAGGGTTCTGGGTTGCAATAACAAAGAACGGTGAAGGCAGTTCTCTTGTGGAACCTTCGACAGTTGCTTTTTTCTCTTCCATTACCTCCAAAAGAGCAGACTGGGTCTTGGGAGATGTTCTGTTTATCTCATCGGCAAGAAGAAGATTGGTGTATACCGAACCGGGAACAAAGCGAAATTCACCCGAACTTTTATCATACATATTAAATCCCGATAAATCAGAGGGTAATACGTCAGGTGTGAATTGTACTCGTTTGTATTCGAGGGAAAGCGACCGGGCAAATGCCATCGCCATTGTTGTTTTTCCGACCCCCGGGATATCTTCGAGAAGTACATGGCCGCCGGCAAGAATTGCCGAAAGCAGCATTTCGATAACGGAATCCTTTCCGTGAATTACTTTTTTAATTTCGTTTTTTACGTCTGTAACATTTGATGACATATTAAAGTTATCCTCGTTTCAGGGTTAATTTATTTGCGCTTAGAGCAAACAAAAGATAGGGTTATTATATCACATGAAATGATGTAATCCAAACATATGTTGAATGAATGAGTCTGATATGTTAAAATATTTTCAAACTATGGGGGTATACTCTCAATGCTCGATAATGCAATGAACAAAAGACAACCTATTATTAAGATGATCTGGATTGGATTATTGCTACTTAGTATTTGCCTTATTTTGTGCATTGTTCAGATTTCTATTTTAAAAACCACTTATTCAAAAGAAATAAAGGAAGAATATAATTCGCATCACAGATCAGCCGTAAATTATGTTAATAATTTTATGGGTGAAATGATTGATATTACCAGAGACAGGGCGATGTCAATTGCCAATACGGATTTTTCGGAAAACGCTATTATGGGAATTATTGACAATACACCTTTCGGAAAGATTTATTCCCAGTATTTTTATATCGATGTAAATGGAAATATTCTGTATAATCATGATGCAATCGACTCGGAGAGCGCATCTTCTTATGCTGATCTGGTTAAGAATAATCTCGTACCCGGCACGGAGAAAATGGCATTTTACAGAAATGTGTACGACGATTACATTATGCTTTTGGCAGAGCCTGTTACAACAGAAAAAGAAAATGCCGGATTTTTCTGTACGGTTATTAATCTTGAAAAGTTTTTCGGACAGGAAGCTTTTTCTTATCAGAATTCTTTGGGCAATTTCTATATTGTTGGGATTGATATGTCTATAAAATATTCCATGATGAATTCATTGATAGAACTTCAGGACGGACAGGATTTTTATTCTGCTCTTGTTAATTATTCCGACGGAAGTGATGAAGCAAAAAAAGACATCGGCTTAATAAAAAACGACATGCTTAAAGCAGGTGAAGGATATTCATCATTTGTTACCGCAAATGGGGATGAAATGCTTGTCTCATATATGAAACTGTCTGCCGTTAACAGCATTTATCTTGTTAGTTGTTTTAATGACAACCTTGTCGAGAATCAGATTCAACCGCTTATTTTCAGAAGCGTACTTTCGTGTATGGCGATTGTATTTCTGATGATTATCATTATTTTCTATGTATGGGTAAGTGTTAAGAAAGCCAATAATACAATTGAAAAACTTGCTTATGACGATCCGGTAACAAAGGGAAAAAATATCAACTATTTTAAGGAATTTGCACATTCGGTAATGTCGGTATTTAAAGAGACTCCTTTTGTGATCTATCGTTTTGATATAATGAATTTCCGATATATAAATGAAGCATACGGTCATATAAGGGCGGATGGAATTCTGCAATCCTGCATAACCGAATTTGCGGAAATATTTTCCGATAAGGAACTTTGCGTACGAATGAATGCAGATCAGTTCCTGGCAATTATTGTTAATGACAAAGAGGTTGATCTGAAAATCAAAAAATATACCGATAAGATTAATGAAGAAGCCAGATCAAAGGGAATAAAATATCCGATTAAATTCAAAAGAGGTATTTATCAGATAAAAAAACACGATTCGGATATAGACGTAATGATAGATCATGCCAATGCCGCAAGGAAGATGGTTGCTCCCGGTGACAAGCAGCTTCAGATGATATATACCGATGAGATTGTTAATAAAATGCGTAAAATTGACCGTATCGAAAATGATATGAAACGAGCTCTTGCTACGGGAGAGTTCAAGGTCTTTTATCAGGCAAAATGGGATATCGTAGGTAATCATCTTGCGGGGGCGGAAGCTTTGGTAAGATGGATAAAACCGGACGGAAGTATGGTGTTCCCCGATGAATTTATTCCTATATTCGAAAAAAACGGATTCATAGAAAAACTTGATTTCTTTGTTTTGGAAAATGTATGTGAGGAATTCCAGAAACTCCTGAATGAAGGGAAGGATGTATATCCGATATCGGTTAATCAGTCGAGAGTGTTGCTTCACAGCCCGGATTACGTGGAAAATGTTGAAAAAATCATTAAAAAGTATGAAATACCGGAGGGGGCAATAGAACTCGAGATTACCGAGAGTGTATTTGACGATGATCGGGAGCGAATGAAGGAAACGATAAACAGATTAAAAAAATGCGGTGTAAAAGTTGCCGTAGATGATTTCGGTTCGGGATATTCATCTTTGAATATGCTTAAGGATGAGGCATTTGATATTATTAAAATTGACAGAGAATTCTTCAGCGAGTCTGCGACAAGCAATATAAGTATGTGGATTCTTCAGAAGATTATCGAAATGGTAAACGGCCTTGGAATGGAGATTATCTGCGAAGGTGTTGAAACCCAGGACCAGGTTAATATTTTGAAAATGTTAGGCTGCCGTATGGTACAGGGGTATTTTTATTCAAAACCCATATCGTATGACGAATATAAAGAAAAGTATTATAATAAATAGCTGAAGTATTGATGAATTATCAAAAGGAATTGGACAACATAATAGATAAATTGGATTCGAGACCTACGCTTCTTTTACATAGCTGTTGTGCGCCGTGCAGCAGTTATTGTCTGGAATATCTGGCCTCTGTTTTCAGAATTACTGTTTTTTATTATAACCCAAACATTACAATTGAGGATGAATACAGGCATCGCGTCGAAGAACAGAAACGGCTGATTGAAGAAATGAATGCGGAATTTTCGTCCGATATAGAATTTCTGGAGGGGAAATATGAACCTTTGGAATTCCTGGAACGGATAAAGGGCTATGAAAAATGTTCGGAAGGCGGCGACAGATGCAGGATTTGTTTTGATATGAGACTGACGCAAGCCGCCAAAGTTGCCTCTGAAAAAGGATTCGACTATTTTACGACGACTCTTACAATCAGTCCTCTTAAGAATGCGGATATTCTTAATGATATTGGAAAATTGAAGGGGATGGAGTATAATATAAATTTCTTACCGTCTGATTTCAAAAAGAAAAACGGATATAAGAGATCGGTGGAACTGTCAAAAAAATACAATTTGTACAGACAAAACTATTGCGGTTGTGTATTTTCCAAAACGGAAAGTGAACGAGTGCAGCAGGAAAGGAAATAAATTTTAACATGAAGAAATTAATTGATCTTATCGGCTCGGAGATGAAAGATGCTTTCAAAAAGGCAGGTTATGATGAAAAACTCGGCAATGTAACCGTAAGTAATCGTCCGGATTTATGTGAATTTCAGTGTAACGGTGCAATGGCAGGTGCGAAAATATATAAGAAACCTCCGTTTGTAATTGCCGGAGAAGTAGCCGAACTGGCAGCACAATCGACTATTTTTGAAAAGGTTGAAGCTGTTAATCCCGGATTTCTTAATATAACGATTTCCGATGATTTTATCCTTGATTATGTTGTAAAGGCAATGGCAGAGGAAAAATACGGCGTTGAAGAACCGGGCGAAAATAAAAAGAAATATGTTATTGATTACGGCGGACCCAATGTTGCAAAACCCCTTCATGTCGGTCATTTGAGACCTGCAATTATCGGCGAAAGCGTAAAACGTATAATTAAATATGCGGGCCACGAGGTAATCGGAGATGTTCATCTTGGAGACTGGGGTCTTCCGATGGGACAGATTATTACCGAACTGAGAGTAAGAAAACCGGAATTGGTTTATTTTGATGAAAATTACGATGGGGAATATCCTTCGGAACCACCGTTTACAATAAGCGAACTTGAGGAGATTTATCCTTATGCAAGCGGAAAATGTAAGGTTGATGAGGAGTATAAGGCAGCCGCACTTGCCGCTACGGCTCAACTTCAGAAGGGCAGACGGGGATACCGCGCTCTTTGGAAACATATTTTAAATGTTTCGGTTACCGACCTGAAGAAGAATTATGAAAAGTTAGATGTTCATTTTGAACTTTGGCAGGGCGAATCCGATGTTGACGATATGATTCCGGATATGGTACAGGATATGAAGGATAAGGGCGTAGCTTATTTGAGTGACGGTGCGCTTGTTGTCGATATTCGTGAGAATGATGATAAGAAAGAATATCCTCCTTGCATTATTTTGAAGTCTGACGGTGCCGCCAATTATGAAACGACGGATCTTGCCACAATTATACAGAGGGAACGGGACTTTAAGCCGGACACAATTATTTATGTTGTAGATAAGAGACAGGAATTGCATTTCCTTCAGGTGTTCAGATGTGCAAGAAAGGCCGGCATAGTCAGAGATACGACCAATCTCAAATTTATCGGTTTCGGTACCATGAACGGAAAGGATGGCAAGCCGTTCAAAACAAGAGACGGCGGAGTGCTGCGATTGGAATATCTGCTTAAGGAAATCAGTGAGCAGATGTATGCTAAGATTTCCGATAATAAGGACCTTCCTGCCGAAGAAGCCAAGAAGACCGCTGATATAATTGCATTGTCCGCTGTAAAATACGGAGATCTTTCAAATCAGGCATCAAAGGATTATGTTTTTGATATTGACAGATTTACATCATTTGAAGGAAATACCGGTCCTTACATTCTTTATACAATTGTAAGAATAAAGTCGATTCTTGCCAAATATAAAGAAAAGAAGGGGTGCGCCCCGACGGTAGCCGAATTGCGTCTTGAAAAGGATAAGGTGCAGAAGGCATTATTTATGGACATTGCATCATTTAACGAGATGGTTGCGAATGCTTGTGAAGAGATGGCTCCTAACAGAGTCTGTGCTTATATTTATAATCTGTGCAATGATTTTAATTCGTTTTACCATGAAACCAAGATACTTTCGGAGGAGGACGATAAAAAACAGTCAGGTTATATCGCACTTCTGTCATCAACTCTCAGGATACTTGAAGAATGTATCGGAATGCTTGGATTTTCCGCTCCCGAACGTATGTAACGGTATTATGCAACGTTTTGTTGTAAATAATTAGTATAAAAGATGGAGGAAATTATGTCGGAAACAAAGAAAAAAGTGGTCCTTGAAACTCTCGGAAATCAGTTCGATGTAGACAAGATTACAAAGGAAGCAGTCAATAAATGTAAAAAGGAAAATAAGGTTGCTATAAAGGATATTAATGTCTATGTTAAACCTGAGGACGGAAAAGCTTATTATTCGGCTAATTCCGGAAGTATAACCGGAAGTATGGATATTTAGTCGGATATATGTCCCTTCGATTGAGAGGATTTATATGGTTGAAATTTCTGTTAAGGCAAATGAAGATAAATTGTCAGAGGTTCTTGATTTTGTTGAGAGCAGGCTGAACGAGGTCGGATGTTCTCAAAAGGCGATGATTCAGATATGCATTGCAATAGAAGAACTTTTTACGAATATTGTATCTTACGGCTATACCGGGGAAAAAGGCACGGTTGTTGTAAGATATGAGACAGTCGGCAACAGAGCCGAGATTACGCTTATCGATGATGGAGTGGAATATAATCCGTTGCTCAAGGAAGACCCTGACGTGACACTTCCGCCGGAAAAACGCGCAATCGGGGGATTGGGTATTTTTATGGTCAAAAAAAGTATGGATGATGTGAAATATTCATATGAAGATAATAAAAATATTATAACCATATATAAGGAATTGAAATGATAATCTAAAAAATATATTTGGCTTATGTAAAAGATTGCAAAAAGTTGTTGACAAGTACCGCCCAAAAATGCTATATTAGCAAAGCGGGTTAGAGAGCAAGGGGTCTTAGCTCAGCTGGGAGAGCATCTGCCTTACAAGCAGAGGGTCACAGGTTCGAGCCCTGTAGGCCCCATAATTATTCTTTAACATTTGCGATTTAATATAATTCTATATTGTAGTATGGCGAGATAGCTCAGTTGGCTAGAGCACGCGGTTCATACCCGCGGTGTCGAGGGTTCGAATCCCCCTCTCGCTATTATCGGAAGGGGAAATGGTTAACATTTCTCTTTTTTTTTACAAAAACACAGTATATTGTGGTTATTGGTAAAAAAATATTGCTAAAAGGGTATATTTTGGGTATAATGTGTCAAGTGGGATGATTCCACACAAAAAATAATTGGAGGAACTAATAATGAATAAGAGAGACTTAGATGAAGCTATTGCAAAAGAAGCAGGTCTTTCAAAGAAAGATTCTGATGCTGCAGTAAAGGCATTTGTTGATGTTGTAACAAAAGAACTTAAAAAGGGCGAGAAGGTTGCTCTTATTGGATTTGGTACTTTTGAGGTTGGTAAGAGAGCTGCCAGAACAGGTAGAAATCCTCAGACAGGTGCAGAAATCAAGATTAAGGCTGCTAAGGCTCCTAAGTTCAAAGCAGGCAAAGCTCTTAAGGATGCTGTTAACGGAGTAAAGAAAGCTAAATAATTCAGTTATTAATAATTGATATTAAGTTTTTTAAAAGAAAGTCCATGTTTACATGGACTTTTTTATTTTGTTTTCCATTGCATATAAACCATTCAAAATGATATAATTTATTCAAAATGTGTGTGGAGTATGCAATGAAGAGAATGCTTGAAAGGGTACTTGAAAATACTCACTTACAGAGGGAGGCAGACGACCCCCTTTCTTTTGATTGCAACAGCATATCGGTTGAATTGACCCCTGGTGAAAAATACCAGGGTTGTTTTAGTGTAACTTCGTCCGAAGATTCCGGTGTACAGGGATATGTGTATTGCCCCGACATGAGAATGACCATAATGACTCCGGAGTTTGGAGGAATGACAAGAAAAATAGGATTTATATATGATTCACGCGGCCTAAAGGAAGGAAGTGTTTGTAAAGGTTCCATCCAGGTTGTTTCCAATCTCGGCGAGGCAATGATCCCGTACGAGATTAAAGTCAGTACTCTTGTATTGGAAAGTAATGACGGTAAGATAAAAAACCTTTTCCATTTTGCCAATCTTGCAAGAACCGATTGGAAAGAAGCAGTACAACTGTTTTATTCGCCCGCGTTTGAAAAATTGCTTTTTGGAAGCGATGCATCATATATCGGATATTACAGAGGCTTGTCGTATATCGATAATCCGGAGGAACCTCTTAATGATAGTAATGTTGATATATTTCTCGAGCTTACAAAAAAGAAATCGAAGATAAAATATCAATTTGAAAATGATAATACTGATATAAGATACGCCGATATTTTAAATGATCATGAACTTCAGGTGAAGAGACAGGGATGGGGATATTCCTTCTTAAAGGTTGAAACGGACAGTGATTTCATAGTGCTTGATAAGGACAGCCTTACTATGGATGATTTTGTTAACGATGTTGCGATTCTGCCTTTTTCCATTAATAAAAAGGCGCTTCACAGAGGTCGCAATTTTGGTAAGATTTCACTGGTCGGAACATATCAGACAATTTCGGCTTCGGTGTCTGTTAATGCGGGAGCCGTAAGCACTCATGAGAGAAACGGCATTAAGAAAGACAGATTATATATTACCGGCCTTTATTCCAACTACAGGCTGGGTAAAATAACAAAAAGTGAGTGGAGTAAGGAAACTTCGATAGCAATTTCAAAGCTTCTTTCGAATAATCCGAATGATATTGAAATTCTGTTATACCAGGTACATTTAAGAATCATTCAGAAGAGAGAAGAAGAGGCAAGGAAAACATTCGAGAAGGTTAAAGAGATGCTCAGCGACAGTACATCCCCGGAACTCGTGGGATACAGTTTGTTGATGGAGAGCCTTCTTTGTAAGGATGAAGATATTAGAAAAGAGTTAAGCGAGAGTCTTGAAATTCTTTACGTACAGAATAAGCATAATTGGAGACTGGCATGGATTATGCTGTACATGAAGGAAGATTTGATCAGGGACAGGCGCGACAGATGGAAGTTCCTTAAGGGAATGTATGAAGACGGCTGCAACAGTCCGTTACTTTTCATAGAGGTATTGGGTGTCCTGATAGAAGAACCGTCATTTATAAGCGGATTGTCAGACTTTGAATTGGCTTTTATTAATTTTGCAATAAGACATAAGGTTATTTCGGGAGATATCAGAAACAGATTTGCATTTGTTTCTTCCAAAGAGGTGGCATACAGCGCGGAGATTTTCAGACTGCTTGTGAATTGTTATGAAATGGAACCGTCACGTGAGATTCTTGCACAAATATGTTCAATGCTGATGAAGGGAAACCGAACGGATTCGGAATGCTTCAGATGGTATGAAAAGGCAGTTGAGGAAGAACTGAGAATAAACAGGTTGTATGAATATTACATTATGAGTATTGACTTGGATTATTCCGGCAGACTTCCGAAGATTGTTCTTTTGTATTTTGCATATCGTTCCAATCTCGATTATGAAAGAAATGCATTTTTGTATGCAAATGTTTTGAAACATAAACCGGCATACCAGGATATATATAAAGATTATCTTCCCAAGATAAAGGAATTTGCGTACGAGCAGATCCATAAGAGAAGAATAAATGAGAACCTTGCATTTATTTACAAGGCCGTTATCGGGGATGAGTTGTATTCCGACATATATGCCGAGGAATATGCGAGAGCTATATCAGTTCACAGAATCAGAGTAAATAACCCGCAAATGAAGAGTCTGGTTGTTGTGAATGATAAACTCAGATATCAGGAAAGGTATGCAATCTATAACGGAACGGCATTAATTTCGCTTATGGGCGAGAATTCATGTATTTTGCTTGAAGACGAATACGGCAACAAGTATGCGGATACTTCTATGTATACCATTAATTCCGTAGTGCGTCAGGAGACGGATGTTAAGAAGGTTATGACTGCGGCACCGTTTTCTCTTCTTACGGCAATGTACCTTTCGGAAGACAACTATGAAGAAATACAGGTATCTTCCGAGAACGAGGAACCTCTTCTTTACCTGACGGAGAATCCGGATATTACTGATAATTATCGTAACAGGATAATGATATCTCTTGCCAATTATTATTTTGATTCAAATGATATTGCCAAACTTGATGAACTTCTTTTGAGATTTGATGCCGAAAGTCTCGAATATGAAATGCGTGAAAATGTCATTAAGATTATGGTCGCAAGAGGAATGTATGACCGTGCACTTGAATGGATAAAGGATTTCGGAACGGAGTATATAGATTATAAGATACTTGTTCGTTTGTGTGACAGATTGGTTGCAAGATATGATTATGAGTACGACAGAAGTGTTCTCGGAATCTGCGAGGCTGTGTTTGAAAGCGGTAAATACGATGAGACGGTTCTTGAATATTTGCTTTTATACAAGCAGGGTGCATCAAAAAGCCTGAAGGTTCTGTGGAGAGCTGCGGATTCCTTTGGTCTTGACACGGCGGGAATCATTGAAAATATGGTTGTTCAGCTGCTGTTTTCGGGTGAAATTGTCGGAGAAGAAACCAATATTTTTGAAGAATTTATTTCAAAGAATCTTTCGACTGAATTGGAATTAAAATTCCTGGACAAGCTTTCTTATCTTTATTTTGTCAAAGAACAGAAAATGGACGATTCAATATTTGACAGATGTGTATATCTGCATCAGATGGATGAGAACCTTTCGGATTACATTAAACTTGCTTTTTTGAAGCACTGTAAAAATTATTTGGACAAAAAGAGAAAACTCAATTCGGAAGAAAAGGCTCTGACGGTATTGTTTATAAAGGAATTTTGTAACAGACATATGATATTCCCGTTCTTTATGAGTTTTAAAAATATATGGAGCAAATTGTCTTTATATGACGACAGACGATTTGTTGAATACCACGGAAAAGAAGGCAGCAGAGTAATGCTCCATTATATTTTTGAAAATGATGAAAGTCAGGGAGAAGAGTACTGTAAAGAAGAAATGGTCCATTTCATGGGCGGCATTTATATTAAGTCATTTGTGATTTTTTACGGCGAGCGTGTAAGATACTACATTACGGAAGAGAATGCCAGAACGGAAAAAATGACAATGTCGGGAACTCTTGACTGCGGAGAATTATCAAAGGATGATTCGGGATATCGTTATTCATATATTAACAATATTGCCATCAGCAGAGAGATGAAGGATGATAATACATTCCTGAAAGTATCGGAGGAATATGTAAAAAAATGTTATCTTGCCGAAAGGCTTTTTAAACCTGCCGGAAGTGAGGATTAGATAGATTATGGGAAATGATATAAGAGAATCGATGTCAAAACTCACTAAGGAAATGTTGGCTGTGGGATTTGATATTTCGGATGATTATTCAATTATCAGCTACTACAATCTCGGAGAAAAAGAGCCGGTTACCGTAAGTACGGTTCTGGGAGGCGAAGAAATTTGTATTCCGACAGCAGTGGGAAAGTATTACGGTGAGAATACATGGTTGTTTGGAGATGAAGCACTTGCTTTTGCAGACAGAAGAGAAGGCACCGTTATTACACATTTGCTTTCGTTGGCAAGAAGCGGTAAGAGAGTAGATGTTGAAATGCGTGACTATGATCCGGTGGACCTGCTGGCGCTATATATGAAAAAATGTCTTTCGCTTTTGGCGATTGCGGCACCGATTGAAAAAATCAATGCCATTACAATAAGCGTGGATCATCCGGATGAAGTTACAATAAACATTTTAAACAGAGTTATAGAGATACTCAGAATAAAACCGGAAAAGGTATATTTCCAGAGTCATTCCGAGAGTACATACGAATATATTATTAAACAGAATAAAGATCTTTGGCATCATGACGCGCTGGTATTTCATCTTAAAGAAGAGGGCCTGTATGTAAGGGCTATGCACAAAAACAGTAAGACCAGTCCGATAGTGGTTTTGATGGAAGAGAGAAATTATCGTACACTTAAGACCTCAGATCTTCTTGATGCTCCTCCTGCGATAAAAAAACAGAAGGATGAAGAATTCCTGAGAATTGTAAGAACATTTTGCGAAGGCCATTATGTATCGTCAATTTTCCTTTTGGGAGATGCTTTTGCGGATGACTGGTGGAAAGAATCGTTGTCCTATATGAGTACCAACAGAAGAGTATTCCGGGGAAATAATCTTTTCAGCAAGGGTGCTGCGTACAGTGCGGCAGAAAAACTTTCGCCGTCAGATATTTCAGGCAGTTATGTATATCTTGGAATGGAGAAAGTCAAATCAAATGTAGGAATGAAAGTCCTGCGCGACGGTGAGGAAGCTTATATGGCTTTGCTCGATGCCGGAAATAACTGGTATGAGACTCGTCATGAATGCGATTTGATTCTTGATCATGAAGATATTTTGAAATTCATTATTACACCTCTTAACGGAAAGGAATCCAAAACTGTCTCGATGTATCTTACCGGAATGCCTATAAGACCATATCGGGCAACAAGGATACATCTGGAGTTGAGGATGGTGTCCGAAAGAAAACTTTTAGTAACCGTTAACGATCTCGGATTCGGGGAGATGTTTGAATCGTCGAATCTGGAATGGAAGACGGAAATACCTATGGAGTAAAAAGTGGGAAAAGTATATGCATGCATTGGTCGTTATGCGGCCAATCCCTATACAATTAAAAAGGCGTGTATTCATGTTTATTGCGTGGAAGAACTCTGTTATTACATTCGCAATAATGCATATTTTGTTGATGAAGATTTTTTTGACAATGAACTTTTTTCCTGGTTGAGCGAAGAATGTAATATGGATTCGCTTTCGAAGGAATTAAAGCAAAAGTATCGTCAGGAAAAAAAGATTGAAAATGTAGTTAAAACTTTGTTCGAAACCGTTCATTACTGCTCGGATGAGGAAGTGCTTGAGACGATAAGTCTTCTGCAGACAAACAGAAATATGCCCGGAAAACAAAAATTGAAGATTCGGGGAGATTATCTTCTTAAGAACAATAAGAATTTGCTTGCACTTCAGACTTATGAGGACCTTATGGAGAGACTTGACCTGAAAAAAGAATCGGATGCGGCAGGTGCGGTATATCACAACATGGGTGTTATTTATGCACGTATGTTTCTCTTTGAAGAAGCTGCTGTTTATTTTAACAGGGCTTATGAGATTGACGGCAAAGAAGAACATCTGGTTGCATATCTTGCAAGCTACAGAATCAGATTAAGTGATGACAGATATATTAAAAAACTTAAGGAAATCGGTGAAAATACCGAAGCGGCAGCAGTTCTTGAGAACCGTATGGAAGAAATACTTACATCTTACAAGAATTCTGATGAGTATATACGTCTGAAAGGTGTGGAACACCTTAAAGCGGATGGAAATATTCAGGCTTTTAACAAAGCTCTTGATGGAAATATGGAATACTTTAAAGACAGTTACAGGGGATTACTGGAACATTAGGAGAAGATTTTGAACATAATCCGTTTTATAAAAGAAAAATGGAATAATTGGTATTATCACGACCTTGATGAGGATGATGATAAAGATGAAGAAGACCTGGATTGGAATATCGAGAAAATGCTCGATGAGCAGTCAACACCCAAACATAAACTTGCGGTTGACGACGAGGATGCCAGAACGGTCTATGTGTTGGAATGTCTGGGACAGATGGCTGAAGCTGCCGAAAAAATGGAAGTGTGCGACAGTGAATATAAGGCTGTTACGGATTTATTGATGGATATTGAAGAGATTGAGGCTCTTCAGGGTCCGATAAAAAATGATCTTATGAACTGTTCCAATAAAATAGAGAATCTTGAAAAAGAGAGACATAAGAATTATTCGGATACAGAACTTCTGTCGGAAGAAGAACTGGAAATTATGGAGCGTAACCGGGATTCGATTCCGGAAGGAATTAAGAAAATCCGCGAAGAAGAAAATTACAGAAAACTGATTAAACATGATTTGAAGAAACTTAATGCTCAAAAAAAAGCATTGAGCGTAAGGCGAAATAACCTTAACTCGACAATTGCCAATTCAAGAGGCATTGCCGTAATATGCGGTGTGTCCATTCTTTTATGTATGGTAATGCTTATGGTTCTTGACCATAAGTTTGATATGGATGTCAGAATCGGTTACGTACTGACAGGCGGAATCGGGGCGCTCGCACTTACTTTTGTTTATTTGAGATATCTGGAAGCCAATCGTGAGATTGAAGGCATGATGAAAAATGTCAATAAACTTATATCGGTCCACAATACGGTTAAAATCAGATATGTTAACAATACCAATTTGCTGCAGTACCTTTATATGAAGTATGACGTTGACAGCTCGGGAGAACTGGAAGACAAGTGGAATGTGTTTATGACTGAGGAAGCAGCCCGACAAAAAGATGATGTGATTAAAGAAGAATTGGATTATTATTATAATAAACTTACAGAGATTCTTGTAAAAAACAATATTAAAGATCCCGAAATCTGGCTTGGTCAGACAAAGGCACTCTTTGATCATAAAGAAATGGTTGAAGTAAGACATGCTCTTATCGGAAGAAGACAAAAACTGAGAGAACAGATGGAATATAACAAAAAAATTGCTACTTCTGCCAAAGATAATATTGCTAATCTTGCAAAAAAATATCCTCAGTATTCGGCTCATATATCGCAGATAGTTGACCGATACGACGGAAAAAACTAATATATCACGGAGGTTTATGATGGCAACAGATAAGTATGAAAGCCCGTTATCGCAACGTTATGCGAGCGATGAAATGCAGTACATTTTTTCTCAGGATATGAAATTCCGTACCTGGAGAAGATTATGGATTGCTCTTGCGGAAACAGAAAAAGAACTTGGAATCAGCAAGATTACAGATGAAATGATAGAAGAACTTAAGGCTCATAAGGATGATATTAATTACGAGGATGCCAGGGAACGTGAAAAACTGGTGAGACATGATGTAATGAGTCATGTTTACGCATACGGATTACAATGTCCCAAAGCAAAGGGGATTATTCATCTTGGTGCGACCAGCTGTTATGTAGGTGATAATACTGATATTATCGTAATGAACGAAGCCTTAAAATTGGTTCGAAAGAAACTGGTGTGCGTAATAGACGAACTTGCAAAATTTGCCGATGAATACAAGGAACTTCCTACACTTGCCTTTACTCATTTTCAACCGGCTCAGCCTACTACCGTGGGTAAGAGAGCAACTCTTTGGATGAATGAATTTGTTATTGACCTTGAAGATCTTGAGTATGTTATGAATTCGCTTAAACTTCTCGGATCAAAAGGAACAACCGGAACACAGGCAAGTTTTTTGGAACTTTTTAACGGAGACAATGCAACCATAGACAAAATCGATCCGATGATAGCGGAAAAAATGGGATTCAAATCATGTTACCCGGTATCGGGACAGACATATTCGAGAAAAGTCGATACAAGAGTATGTAATGTTCTGGCGGGCATAGCTGCAAGTGCGCATAAGATGAGTAACGATATCCGTTTGCTTCAGCATTTAAAAGAAGTTGAAGAACCGTTTGAGAAGACACAAATCGGATCATCCGCAATGGCCTATAAGCGTAATCCTATGAGATCGGAGCGTATCGCGTCTCTCGCAAACTATGTAATAGTTGATGCTCTCAATCCGGCACTTACATCCGCAACTCAGTGGTTTGAGAGAACTCTTGATGATTCGGCCAATAAGCGAATATCGATTCCCGAGGGATTTCTTGCGGTAGACGGAATACTTGAACTTTGTCTTAATGTAGTTGACGGTCTTGTTGTTAATGACAAAGTTATAGAAAAACATATAATGAGCGAGCTTCCGTTTATGGCTACGGAAAATATTATGATGGACGCAACAAAGGCCGGAGGTGATCGTCAGGAACTTCATGAGAAAATCAGAACTTTATCGATGCAGGCAGGAGAAAATGTTAAGAAACGCGGATTGGAGAATAATCTTCTTGATCTTATTGCCGAAGATGATATGTTCGGACTTTCAAAAGAGGAACTCATGGAATGTATGCACCCTCAGAAATACATAGGAAGGAGTTCTGTTCAGACGACAAAATATCTTAATGACTGTATAAAACCGTTACTTGAGGAACGTAAAGACTGCCTTGGACAGACGGGTCATGTGAATGTTTAATTTATAGGTTATTTGTCAGGAGGAAATAGGTTATGGTTACTGTAAAGACGATGGCGAGAATAGATGCTCCCAATGCACCTGTACTTGAAGAAATGCTTAAAAATGCATATGAATCAGATAATAACATTACTATTGATATGTCTGAAACCATGTATGTATGTTCTATAGGGTTAAGAGTAATTCTGGCTTTGCAGAAGCGTGTGAGCAGCGGAGGCGGATCGCTTGTGATAAAGAATGTTCAGTCTCAGATTTTGGAAATATTTGAAGTGACGGGATTTATCGGATTTTTAAACATAGAATAAAGATATATGGATTATCAGAATATTAAGACAAAAATCAGAATAGTACTGTTGGTAGGCGGCATCCTTTCCTTTATTTTGTCAGTCCTGGCATTGATATATACTTATCACAATAAGGTAATCGACAAAGCCGCTTCGGATGCCGAGAGTATTGTTGCACTTTGTTCGTCATATATTAACTCGAAGGATTTGACGTCGATATTAAATCAGTTTCAGGTATATGACGGGTATGCAACAGCGGAGACGTATTTTGAGGAAATTAAGGCGAATAACGAGGAAATAGAAGTTCTGCGCGTATATTCGATAGATAACAGAGATACACTTAATTGTCTTTTTGATATCTACACGGATGAAGAAAAAGCTTCCGAATATGTATATGAATATAAGCTTGGGGACAAAGTCTATCGCAGCGATCCGGGGATGAAAAATATTTTTGAAATGTATGACCTTGGAATAACTGACAAGACTGTTGAAATAAACAAAAGCGATAAAGAGTATATGTATGCATATTCTATTCTTCATTCCGGTGAAGAGGACGTCTATATAGTACTGGAATTGGGAATTGAACTTAAAGAATACAAAGATGACATTATTGCCTTCTGCGGTGTTGTTATTTTAGGTATTTTCACCGCTCACATGTTTTGTTATCTTATACAGCTGTACCTTATTCGATTCTTTTTTGAAAAATCCTTATCAAGTGTCAATGATAAGGTTAATAACGTCTTTTACAAAAAAGGCAATTATAATCTGTTCGAGAAGATTGAAATACTGGCAGAAGAAACAGATGAAAAAAATAAGCAAATACAAAACTTAAAAGAGGAAAATGAAAAAATTACTTCCGAAATGGATTTGGCAACTCATATGAGACTTGATCTGATGCCGCATATAGTTCCTGTTTTTCCTGAATTTGCCAATATAGAACTGGCATCAAAATTGGAAATGTCGAAAGATGACGGAGGTTCATTCTATGATTTCTTTATGCTCGACGATGAGAGAATTGCTCTTGTAAGTGCAAGCGTTGACGGCGGAGGTGTTCCCGTAGGTCTTTTTATGATAATAGCAAAGACACTGATAAAGAATCACCTGCAATCAAAACTATCTCCGCAGGATGTACTTGATGTAACAAATAATCAGTTGTGTGAAAATAATAATGCAGCTCTTTTTGTTTCAGCCTGGGTCGGAGTATTTAATGTCAAAACAGGGCTCTTACAGTATTCAAGTGCATCTCACCCGAGCCCTATATTTGTTGATGAATCCGGTGCAAAGGAGAAACTTGAGGACTCTGAAAATAATATGCCGATAGGTGTATGGGAGGATATTCCTTTTAAGAATTATGAAACTTATATAAGTAAAGGAAGCACGGTTGTTGTATTCGGTCCCGGAGTTGTTGCTGCGGAAAATATAAACAAAGAGCGGTATTCCGATGAGGATATATACAATGTGGTTTTGGATTCATCCGGAAACAGTGCAGATTATCTTATTACAAGAATGATGGAAGACTGGATTGATTTTCAAGGTGATAATACGGTTAAAAATGATTTCTCGGTTATCATTTTTAAAATATAACGGTTTATCGTTGTAAAATATCGTTATCATAATTATTAATTGTGCGACTGATAAACTTGCTTATAAAAGATATATAATTTATAATCAGTTTATGAAAGGTAGAAACCTTAATTAATATTTAAACATATGAGGAGGACAACACAATGGGAATTATTTCTAGATTTAAGGACATCATGTCATCAAACATTAATGCGCTTTTAGATAAGATGGAAGATCCGGAGAAGATGATTGATCAGTATCTTCGTAACCTTGAGAATGATCTTGCTACTATCAAATCGGAAACAGCATCTGTAATTGCAGAAGAAAAAGCCTGCAAGAGAAAACTTGATGAGTGTGAATCTGAAATATACAAGATGACAGAATTTGCCAAGAAAGCTGTTATGAGTGGTGATGATTCGGCTGCAAAACAGTTCCTTGCAAAGAAAGCTGATCTTGAAGCTCAGAGAGATGCTCTTACTCAGCAATATACAGTAGCATGTGAGAACTCGGCAAAGATGAGAGAAATGCATGATAAAGTATCTAATGATATTTCAGCTCTTCGTTCTAAGAGAGATACTCTTAAAGCAAAGATTAAAGTTGCCGAGACACAGGCTAAGATTAATAAGATGACAGGTGCTTCAAGTGCTCTCGGTAATATGTCAAGATTCGATGAGATGGAAGACAAGATTAATCGTAAACTTGATGAAGCTGATGCAATGGCATCACTTAACGGAGCAGAAGCTACTTCAACAATAGATGCTCTTGCTGCTAAGTATGAGGATGGCGAAAAATCAGCAGCAGTTGATGCAGAACTTGAAGCTCTTAAAGCTTCTATGGGATTAACATCTGGTGAAGGCGGTGTACAATAATGGGATTTTTCTCAAATGAACTTTCAAATGTAGTTGAATGGAATGAAACAAACCCCAATGTTCTTTTTTGGAAATGGACTAATAAAGAGATAAAGAAGGGTTCTGTGCTGGTAATAAGACCGGGACAGGATGCAATATTCTTATATAACGGTCGTGTTGAAGGTGTTTTTGAGGATGAAGGTCGTTATGATATTGAATCTCAGATAGTTCCGTTCCTCTCAACACTTAAAGGCTTTAAATTCGGTTTTAATTCAGGTTTGAGAGCTGAAGTGTTATTTATTAACACAAAAGAGATACTCTGCAAATGGGGAACTAAGAACCCTGTTGCGATACAGGCACCGGGACTTCCCGGAGGTATGCCGATAAGAGCATTCGGTACATATAACTGCAGAATCGCGGATTACATGGTTGTGATTGAAAAACTTGCCGGAATTAAACAGATGTATAGAGTTGAAGATGTTCGTGAGAGGATGACCGGTATACTTGATCAGCTTGTAATGAGAGGTATTTCAAAAGAAGGTAAAGACATTTATAACCTTCAGATGTATGCTACCGAAATTGCAAACTCAATTCAGTCCGATCTTGATTATGAACTCAGGAAAGTTGGTATAAGTATTTCGGATTTCCGTATTGAGAGCTTCTCATATCCCGAACAGGTTAAGCAGATGCAGGAGAAAGCTGCTGCTCAGGCAATGATAGGAGATATGGATAAATATACCAAACTTGCATTTGCCGATGGTATGCAGAAGGGTGGCGGCAGCAGAGGAAATATTGCCGCAGATATGGTTCAGATGCAAATGGGAATTAATATGGCTCAGCAGATGAATGCTGCATTTAACAATAATATGGCTCCTCAGGGTTATGCACCTCAACAGGCTGCACCTCAGCCTCAGGCAACTGATGCATCCGGAAATGCAGGAGCAATTCCTAAGTTTTGTCCCAATTGCGGTACAGCTACCACAGGAACTAATTTCTGCGGTAATTGCGGTAATAAACTTGTGTAAATGGTTTGTTGGCCATTCAGAATTAAACAGAAATATAAAAAGACGCTACGCGAAAGAACGTGGCGTCTTTTGTTGCGAGAGTCAATTAAAGTTGTCGGTTTGAATTTATAAAAGTACAAGAAAAACCACTGCCTTTAGGCTGTGGGGGCTCTTGTACGAGGTGCGGGGATTCAAGCCCCGTACCTCGTAAGGCACGAAGTGCCGCTTTTTTATGAGCAAGTAGCGAAGCGGATTGCGAATATCATTGACCATGACAATAACAGTAATAAGAACATGAAAGATGAGGAAAGCATAAAAGATGAATTTGGATTCTATGAATGAAATGCAGAAAAAAGCAATAATGCATACAGAAGGCCCACTTCTTTGTTTGGCCGGTGCCGGTTCGGGGAAAACGAGAGTGCTTACTCATCGTATAGCTTATTTAATTGAAGAAAAGGGAATTAATCCTTACAATATAATGGCTATTACGTTTACCAATAAGGCGGCCGGTGAAATGAGGGAACGTATAGACAATATTGTCGGATATGGTTCGGAGAGTATATGGGTAATGACATTTCATTCTACATGTGTCAGAATACTCAGACGATATATAGATAATATCGGTTATGAAAATAATTTTACAATTTATGATACCGATGATCAGAAAAGTGTAATGAAAGGCGTATTTAAAAAACTTCAGATAGACTCCAAAAATCTAAAAGAAGCTACCGTATTAAGAGAAATATCTCATGCAAAGGATGAACTAATAGGCCCTAATGAATATGCGCTTCAGAACGCGTCGGACTACAGTAAAAAGAAAATTGCGGATTGCTACAATGAATATCAGGATGCGCTGAGAAAAAGCAATGCCCTTGATTTTGATGATATTATCAGACTTACGGTTTATCTTTTTAAAGCATGTCCCGAAATTCTTGACAGTTATCAGGAAAGATTTAAATATATCATGGTTGATGAGTATCAGGATACCAATACTGCGCAATTTACACTTATAAAATTATTGGCGGACAAATATAAAAATATATGTGTTGTCGGTGATGACGATCAATCAATATACAGATTTCGCGGTGCCAATATTATGAATATACTTAACTTTGAGAAGGTATATAAGGATACTACCGTTATTAAACTCGAACAAAATTACCGTAGTACAAAAACCATTCTTGACGCTGCCAATTCAGTTATTTCAAATAATAAAGGGCGGAAATACAAAAATCTCTGGACTGACCGAAAAGATGATGAACTTATTCATTTTAACAAATACGATAACGGACGTGAAGAAGCGGAAAATGTTGCCAATATTATTAAGAGTTTAAAGAGAAGAAGTGAAGCCGAATATAGTGAATGTGCGATATTATACAGAACCAATGCACAGTCTCGTGAATTTGAAGAGTATTTTGTACGTGAGAATATACCGTATCAGCTTGTCGGAGGAGTAAATTTCTATGCAAGAAAAGAAATTAAGGATGTTCTTGCATATTTAAAGACTGTTGACAATGCAAAAGATGAAGTTGCGGTTAAAAGAATAATAAATGTCCCCAAGCGCGGAATCGGAGCAACATCAATTAACAAAATTACAGAATATGCCGATGCAAATAATCTTTCATTTTTTGAAGCATGCCTGATTGCAAACGATGTTCCGGGACTTGGAAAGACAGCGACGAAAATACAGATATTTGCCGATTCCATCATGGAATATAAAAAGAGTCTCGAGACAATGTCGATTACAGCCGTTACGAAGAAGATTCTTGATGATACCGGCTATATAGAAGAATTAAAAAACGAAGATCCGGATAAAGCTGACGAAAGAATAGAAAATATAGATGAACTGATTACAAAGGAAAAAATCTTTGAAGAAGAACATGAAGGTGCGACTTTAAGTGAGTTTTTGGAAGAAGTTGCATTAATATCAGATCTTGATTCCGTCGATAATGGGCAACCCAGAGTTTTAATGATGACCATACACAGTGCTAAGGGGTTGGAATTTCCTGTAGTATTTCTTAGCGGAATGGAAGACGGTATATTTCCCGGATATATGACGATTAATTCTCAGTCAGAGGAGGAAATGGAAGAAGAACGAAGACTTGCCTATGTAGCTATTACAAGAGCAAAAAATATCCTGTATATTTCGTATGCCAAATCCAGAATGGTTAGAGGTGAGACTCAATACAATCCGGTAAGCCGATTTGTAAAAGAAATTCCTGCAGAGCTTGTTGACGGAGAGATGCCAAGGGAGACATTTCGTATTGATGAGCGATATTCAGAGAGTTCTTCACCAAGAAGTTTTATGAAAGATAATCCGTATAAGAAGGAAAATGACGGATTTATCCCGAAAAAGGTTTCTTTAAAGACCGGTGTAACTTTCAATACATCAACTACACAGACGACTCTTCAAAAAGGTATGCAGCTCCTAACGGAATTGTCATATTCCGAGGGTGATAGGGTCAGACATGTCAAATTTGGAAGCGGTACTGTTGAGAATATAGTGAAGGGGCCGAGAGACTACCAGGTGACCGTTAATTTTGATGATTTTGGTAAAAAAATAATGTATGCTTCCTTTGCAAAATTAGTTAAAGAATGATATGCGAAATGAATGGAGAGCATTGAATTATTTTCTGTTTCGTGATACTCTTTTATAAACGGATTTTTAGAATAGTGTATGAAAGGTGGTACTTACAATGAATAAATTTGAAGAATTACTCAAAATCAGTGATTTCCTTAACAACAAAAAAGAAGAGGAAGAAAAGAAAAATACAGTTAAGATTGTATTAATAGTTGTTGGTATTGTTCTTGCCGTTGCAGGAATTGCATATGCTGTATATCGTTTTATTACACCTGATTATCTCGAAGATTTTGATGATGATTTCGAAGAGGATTTTGATGATGATTTCTTTGATGACTCCGATATTACTGTAGACGAATCAGAGAAAAAGGAAGAATGTAAAGAAGAAAAAGAAGACGATAAAGCAAATAAGAAAAAATAAGTCGTAGGTTACGAATTATTGATTAAACAATTTTTAACGGGGTGTATAAACATCCCGTTTTTTATTTAATAAAAATTATAGAGGTTTATATGAAGAAAAAAGAAATTTATGAAGGAATTGTAGAAGATATTTTGTTCCCCAATAAAGGAATCGTCCGTGTTGATGGTTTTGACGGTAAGGTTGTTGTAAAAGGCGTTATTCCGGGAGAAAAAATCAGTTTCAGAGTAAGTAAAATAAAAAATCATATGGCGGAAGGAACGCTTGTTGACATCTTGGAAAAATCTCCGGATGAGATTGAATCATTGTGCCCTCACTACAGTGTATGCGGCGGCTGTTCATATCAGAATCTATCATACGAGAATCAAATAGAATTAAAAAACAGACAGCTTATCGGAATATTTAAAAAGACAATTTCGGAGGAATTAAGAAAAAATCCATCCCTGATGAAGGAAGGAGAGTCTGCGGATGAATATTTTGACAGTATCTATGAGGGATGTTATAAAAGCCCTATTTTTTCCGAATACAGAAATAAGATGGAATTTAGTTTCGGTGATTCTTCCAAGGGCGGTGAATTGGAACTGGGACTTCATAAGAAGGGAAGTTTTTATGATATCGTTTCTGTGAAAGATTGTAGAATTGTAGATTGTGATTTTCGAATGATTCTGACAGAAACCCTCAGTTATTTCAGGGGAAAAGGGTGTACATATTTTCATAAAATGACGCATGAGGGGTTTTTGCGTCACTTACTTATAAGAAAGGCTGCTAAAACAGAAGAAATACTTGTATGCCTTGTGACCTCTTCACAGCTGCCTCAGAATACGATATGTTGTGAAAAAGGCATAATCGAAGATTGGCTGGAAATGATTTGTTCGCTAAATTATAAAGGTAAATTGAAAGGGGTACTTCATATTATTAATGATTCACTGTCGGACGTGGTTAAAAGTGATGAAACAAGGATTCTTTATGGTCGTGATTATATTTATGAAGAATTGCTGGGTTTAAGATTTAAAATTTCGCCGTTTTCATTTTTCCAGACTAACAGCCTGAGCGCAGAGGTAATTTATAACACGGTTCGTGAGTATGTGGGAACAAGCCTTGGCGAAAAAAAAGATAAGATTGTTTTTGATCTTTATTCCGGAACAGGCACTATTGCTCAGCTTATAGCCCCCGTCGCAGGAGAAGTTATAGGTATAGAAATTGTTGAGGAAGCTGTAATTGCAGCAAGAGAAAACGCTGAATTAAACAAGCTGAATAATTGTAAATTTAAAGCTGATGATGTATTAAAAGCTTTGGATAATGTTACGGAAAAACCGGATTTTATAATTCTTGACCCGCCCAGAGATGGCGTACATCCCAAAGCGCTCAGAAAGATAATTGATTATGGAGTGGAGAATTTAATTTATATTGCATGTAAACCAACAAGTCTTGCAAGGGATTTGGAAATGTTAATGGGATGCGGCTATAAACCGATAAGGCTACGAGGCGTGGATCAATTTCCCGGAACGGTACATGTGGAGACCGTAGTATTGATGTCAAGGGATAAGGAATGATGGCTGAAAAGTGCCTGTTTCAGGTTTTTTTCGCATATCTGCTGACATTCAAATCGCTCACTCGGAGTGCTGACAGCGTGCGAGAGAACATATCTTTGCATGAAAAATCCG
>JAZUDQ010000005.1:0-3529 GCA_045639745.1 Lachnospiraceae bacterium
ATCATCGATAGCGTCACATGTAAAGAATTCCTTCCATGTATCGGCTAAAACACCACCTGCTGCATTCAATGCTGCTGCAATAAGTCCCATTTTTAATTTCTCCTTTCAATTTCAAAAAATGTTTTTGAAACTCCGTCAGTATCTCTGTTTAGTTTATTCCTGAATCGTTTTCGGATTTACCAAAGCAGGTCTTTCGGAACTGTGAGACCGCAAATCAGAAAAAGTAAACATTATGTCTGAATTAATTTGCAACCTTTATCTCACTACAATTTGAAGTTTACCATAAATAATTGCTTTACACAAGCAATAAATTACAATTTACAGACTTAAAATAGTGTTTTACATACAAATTAAATACGTGTATTTCTTATTTACCCTATTATTCCTGTTCATCATATGATTTTTCGCAGACGGTTATACCTAATATTTTCACCTTAAGACCATCCTTAAAACCGTCAGGCTCATTTTCGTCAATTGAATGAACCTTGGTTACATCGTAGAGTATAGCATCATAGCATCATAGCATACACTTCCTCCGTCCTTATAGCGGAGCTTTCTGGGGAATAAAAGCACTACAAGAATTACAGATATAATCACGATTATTATAAGCTTTTTCTTCTTCATTGTTTCAGCCTCCTTGTTAAATTTCTATGTTAAGACATATGCATCCTAACATATTTGTATTTCAGAAGAAATATTTTCTTTATGATTAGACGAGATATTTTCCTTATAGTTCCAAATTGAAAAAAATTTTAAGCTTTAAGTTCACGATATTTATCGGTGGATTATCCTGAAGACTTCTATATGCTCCTCTGCCCCTGTCTGCATAATGTCGGTTATTGTTACATAATTCTCATATATTGTAACCAGCCTGTATCCGGTTCCTCTCTGTGATCCATTTATATAAATATAATATTCCGGTTCTTCACCGGTGTAAAATCCCTGCCGGCAAAGATAGTGCTCAACTATAGTATCACTTAAAAGCCTCTCCGTCATTTCATCCTCTGAAGCTTCAGCTTTAAATTTTGATCCGTCGGAAGTCCTGTTGTCAGCGGTCTGTTCAATATCTGATTTCGAATAGATATTATATTCAATTCGGTATGACATCTCCTGTCCGTCCAAGGTTACAAAACTTTTCAGCGTGCCTCTTTCGTCAGTGATGGCAATCAGATTAAAAAAGATGCTTGATATAAATATGGCTATTATAATTGCCGTTTTACCCAGTGAACGAGAACGGAGTTGAACTACATTTTTCAACCGGTATCTTAATGCCTCGGCCGAGGCTGAAAGACATGTTGTAAAGCCCCTCTGACCGGAGGCTGTGGTTAAAAGAAGCTGTGCATAGGATTTTCTTTCTTCAGATGTCATTTTTTCCGTAACAATTTCATCACAGGACAGTTCAATGTCCCTTGACGCTTCTTTTACTGCAATCCATGAAAAGGGATTAATCCAGCATACACATTTTAAAAACGTTAAAAATATCTTTGTATCCACATCCCATCTTTGAAGATGATGTACCTCGTGAAGAAAAATAATCTTAAGTTCTTCCTCACTATACTTTTGGGGTGGCAGCACAACACAGCGGGTTCGTTTTATACGTCCCATCGAGAAGGGGGAATCTATATAAGGACTTATAAAAAGTGCTGTGGGACGGCTGAATTCAAGTCCCTTACATACATTCTCGAAAATGGCAATTGTTTTTTCATCTGCAACTGCATAGGACTCACTTAAAACCTTCTTCCTGAAGCTATAATGAAGTATCAATGACCTTCCATAGGATATTAAGAAGCCCAGAAACCATATCAGGATAATTATTTTTATGGCATTCTTTGAAAGATAAACAGTAAAAATTCTTGAATTATTAAATATAAATTCCGAATAGCTTCCGAAAAAGATAAGTATCGGACAGAACCATAATACTGCACAGGCTCTGGAACTTATCTTCTGCCGCAGATACGGCATTAACAAAAGCAATATGACAGAATATACACCGGAAAAAGCAATAACATTAACAAAAAGATTAATTAGTATACCTGTCCCTGAAGCAATGCCAAATTCAATAAAATAAAATATAATTACTATCAGAACAATCCATAAAAATGCAGTCGGAAATAAGTAAATAAAGGTATCTTTGTTATAATATTTACTTTTAGGTTTATTTATCGAAGAAATTCCATGCTCCATTTTCCAGGTTTCTTCAAAACGGGCAGCTCCGACTAATGCCAGAATTAATCCAATAATTGTTTTAACAGCAATTGTCAAAATCATAGACTGTTTTCCTCCAGCATGCGCTTAAGCTCATCCAGATCCTCCTTCGATATTCCGCTGTTACATAAGGAAACCGCAAAATCTGATACAGAACCGCCGTATATCCTGTTCAGGAAGCTGTTATTCTCACTGGCCAGGTATTCCTGTTTTGATACAATCGGTGAATAATAGTTTGTGCGGCCTTTACGATATACCGTCAGAAAACCCTTGTCGCAAAGACGTGTTAAAAAAGTAATAATGGTACTGGGCGCCAGATTTCGGTCACTGCAAAGCTTCTCTTCTATATCACTCCTTGATACCAGTGGATCCATGTCCCATATAAACTGCATGATCTTTAATTCAGTATCTGATAAAGTTTTAAATTCGCTCATTTTATCTATCCTCTCTTTGATTTTCATTTTTTTATTATCAAATAATAACCTTCCATTCGGTGTAATCATTGCTCCTTGCAGTCACAAGTGCTCTACATTAGGCAGCAATTAACATTCTACATTATGTAGTGGTTTTTATTCTACAGAATGTAGTGATTAATATTCTACATCATGTAGTGATATAAGTCAATAGAGATTTATTAAATCCAAAATAAAAAGGCGGAATGCAAATTTTTTGCATTTCGCCTTTTTATTATCTATATTGTAAATAAACCAATACACAAAAACAATCTATTAAATACCTTTACGCACGAAGATCAATATCAAGCAGGAATTTCAAATTCTTTAATATCTTCTTTACATAGCCGTCAACGGCTTCTGAAGTAAACTCTTCAGCTTTGGGAGCGAAGGTAACGGTGAACGCCATGCTCTTTTTGTCTTCACCTATCTGAGCGCCTTCATAAACATCGAAAAGCTTTACAGCCTTTACGTAATTGCATGCTTTGTAAATAACTTCTTCAACCTGACCGCATGTTATGTCCTTGTTCATTACAAGAGCAAGGTCTCTTGTCTCGTTGGCAAACTTTGAAAGAATCTCGAATTTAGGCTGATAGTCATACCAGCCGTCAATGTCTGCCATGTCAATCTCCATAATGTATGCAGACTCACGCATGTCCTCTTCCTTCTGAATCTCATAGGTGACTTTTCCGAGATAGCCAACCTCCTTACCCTTGCAAAGAATCTTTGCGGTCTGATAAGGATGAAGGAAGGTCTTTGTGCAGGGCTCGTAGCTGAACTTAAGGCAGATGCTTTCAGCAACAGTATCGGCAATTCCCTTTAAGGTGAAGAAGCTCTCATCAGCTCCGAAAACACCGACACAAAGGGTAAGC
>JAZUDQ010000006.1:0-108423 GCA_045639745.1 Lachnospiraceae bacterium
CGGTAATTACCTGACAGCAGTTCTTTTTATGCTGTCAAGGGTGGCGGAACTCATTCACAATCTTAAATATTTGCAGTTTTCAAGGTTCATATGAGTCTATTCTATTTAACTCATTTTTTCATAGGTCATTTGACACTATCAGTAAATAAATAAAAAAACGTAAAGATTGTTAATTAAATAATACAACCGTTACGTTTATTTATCAAATATGTACTCGAAATCTATTCCGACAATTATTTATTTTTAATTAATTATGCCAATTGTGCAGAATATTTTGCAATCAATTCACCCATCTCACTGCATGAAACCTTTTGGGTTCCATCTGTATAGATATCAACAGTCCTGTAACCGTCCTTAAGCACAGCTTTAACTGCACTTTCAATAGCTTCAGCCTCTTTATCAAGGTCAAAAGAGTATCTAAGCATCATTGCAGCACTTAATATTGTTGCAATAGGATTGGCAATATTCTGACCGGCAATATCAGGAGCCGAACCATGGCTGGGCTCATAAAGCCCGAATTTACTCTCATTTAAAGACGCACTTGAAAGCATACCGATTGAACCGGTTACCATAGATGCCTCATCCGACAAAATATCACCGAACATATTCTCTGTTAGCACAACGTCAAACTGTGCCGGATCCTTAACAAGCTGCATTGCGCAGTTGTCAACAAGCATATGCTCATAAGCAACTTCGGGATAATCCCCGGCAACCTCTTCAACAACTTTTCTCCAAAGTCTTGATGAATCAAGAACATTGGCCTTATCTACGCTTGTTACCTTTTTTCTTCTCTTCATTGCTATATCAAAGCCTTTTACAGCAATTCGTCTGATTTCTTTTTCAGTATATGTAAGAGTATCTACTGCCGTCATAACACCATCGATTTCTTTGGTATAACGCTCGCCGAAATAAAGTCCGCCGGTAAGTTCTCTCATAATAAGCATATCAAAACCTTTTTCCGCAACTTCCTTCTTAAGAGGGCAAGCATCACTTAATTCATCATAAAGATATGCAGGTCTTAAATTAGCAAACAGATTAAGAGCTTTTCTAATCTTTAATAATCCGGCCTCGGGTCTTTTTTCGGGCGGAAGTTTATACCAGGGTGATGTACTTGTATTACCGCCTATTGAACCCATTAAAACCGCGTCGGCACTTTTTGCAATTGCAATAGCTTCATCGGTTAAAGGCTCACCGCATGCATCAATAGAACAACCACCCATTAAAATATCGGTAAAATTAACAGTATGTCCCTTAACCGAGCATACAGCCTCAATTACTTTTGATGCCTCATTTACTATCTCCGGACCGATTCCGTCACCTTTGATTCTGACTATATTAAGTTCCATAATATTAGATATCCTCCGGATTAATTAGCAGATGTATCAGGCTTTTCAACCTGAGCGATTGAAGTCTTTTTCATAGGAATACGACAGTTTTTATTGCTTCCGAATTCAACGATAACAGTATCTTCCGTAATATCGATAAGTACACCGTAGAAACCTCCCGAAGTAAGAACAACATCTCCGATTTCAAGTTCTGAAAGCATTGTATTCATCTTCTTCTGTTCCTTCTTCTGAGGTCTGATCAAAAAGAAATAAAAAACAACAAGCATTAACAAACAAGAAATAATAAGTGAAACAACAGGATTGGCACCTGCTTCAGCTTCTGCAGTAAGTAATAAATAATTCATCTTAATCCTCCAAAATATTATTAGCCTTTAAGGCCTCTTGACTGTCTGTCCATGTCTTCAACAACTATATCATAAATCTCGCCGATTGTTGAACAATATTCCAAAACTTTCCAGGGTTCATTTGTATGATAATGAATTTTAATAAGCTCATCATCACCTACCGCGAGAAGACAGTCTCCTTTAAAATTCGCCGTAAAATAATCATTGATTTCATCTTCATCCAAATCATGACCTTCAATTAACAGCTGAGTATCGTACTTAAATTCAAGCATTAAAATTTCCTCCTTATTTATCATTGCCTTCCATTCGGGCTAATTTATTTTTTTTGTACTCGCCAAATCTTCCTTCATCAAGAGCATCTCTTATTTCCTGCATCATTTTATTGTAGAAATAAAGATTATGTGTAACACAAAGTCTCATTCCGAGCATTTCTTTTGCCTTAAGCAAATGACGAATATAAGCTCTTGAATATCTTTGACATACCGGACATCTGCATCCTTCTTCAATAGGGCCGTCGTCTCTTTCATACTTAGCATTCATAAGATTAATCTTACCGTTATCTGTATAAAGATGAGCATGACGACCGTTTCTTGTAGGGTAGACACAGTCAAAGAAATCTATTCCTCTCTCTACGCTCTCAAGAATATTCTGAGGAGTTCCGACTCCCATAAGATATGTCGGTTTATCTTCGGGTAAATAAGGAACCGTTTCTTCGATGATATAATACATCTGCTCATGCGTTTCTCCGACAGCCAATCCTCCGATTGCAAAACCGTCCATATCCATTTCTCTGATTCTTTTGGCATGTTCTATTCTGATATCGGGATATACGGCGCCCTGATTAATAGCAAACAGCATCTGTTTTTTATTAATAGTATCCTCGAGAGAATTTAATCTGTCCATTTCCTTCCGGCATCTTTCAAGCCATCTGGTAGTTCTTGCAACAGAATCTTCCACATATTTACGTTCTGCCGTACTCGAGGGGCATTCATCAAAAGCCATGGCAATTGTTGAAGCAAGATTGGATTGAATCCGCATACTTTCTTCCGGTCCCATAAAAATAGGACGACCGTCTATATGAGAATGAAAATAAACCCCTTCCTCCTTAATCTTTCTGAGACCCGCAAGTGAAAATACCTGAAATCCACCCGAGTCGGTCAGAATAGGTTTATTCCAACTCATAAATCGATGAAGTCCGCCCATATCATGAATAAGCTTATCTCCCGGTCTTACATGAAGATGATATGTATTGGAAAGTTCTACCTGAGTTCCTATTCTCTCAAGATCCTCGGTAGATACGGCACCTTTAATTGCACCAACTGTTCCGACATTCATAAAAACCGGTGTTTCAATTGTTCCGTGTGGGGTAATCAAACGTCCCCTTTTGGCTCTTCCTTCTTTTTTGAGTACTTTATAATTGCTCATAAAATAAAACTATCTTTCATTTAATAAATCAATAAATTCTTCTAAAGTAAGATCGTTAGAGGTTATATAATATGCAGCCTCAATACCGACATATCTGAAATGCCAGGGTTCAAATACAATGCCGGTAATATCCTCTTTGCCTTCCGGATATCTGAGAATAAACCCATATTCCCATGCGTGTTCCTTAAGCCATTCTGCAGAATCTGTATCCGCAAATCCCTGATTCATGGACATATAGTCATATGAGAGAATATCGGCCGAAATCCCCATCTCATGCTCGCTTGTACCGGGAATCGTAACATATTTGGAAGTCTTCTGATAACTCTCGGAATATGAATACCCCATACTCATATATTGGGAAATATGTTTGTTAAAATTATCAATCTGCTGACTGTTACTTCTGTATGCACTTACAACCGCAAGTCCAATCCCGTCCTGATGAGCGGCAGATATCATCTGATTCATACTGTCGCATACCCGCTCATCCATCTGTCCCCAGGTATCAAGATTACTAAGCGTAAAATCATAATCATCGGGAATAGGATGCATTTTATTGACAAGAATAAGATACCATTCATCAGAATCAAAATCCTCTATATTAACATCGGGAATCTCAACCGCTTCTGATTCTGCCGAACTGTCCGCATCTTCATACACAGCTTCATTAAAAGCAGCTGCTTCGACATTTTCCGCAAGATTAACAGATATCTCATCTTCGGACAATTCCTGAAATTCTGCCAAATCACTGTCTATCGAATTATCGAGTATCTCTTCCGTTTCCTCGATAAAAACGGGAGTTGAATCGGACGAAACCGTGACAGCATTTATAACCGTTGATTGTGCAACGGGATTTTCTTCAATACCAATATCCGATTCGGCAAAAGACATACTGCTGACAGAATTACATGAAAGGGACTCTGCCGGATTAATCGTTATAAATGAACTGGCAACCATAAATAAGACACCTGCAGTAACAAAAGACGCAACTCTGGTAGGGTTATTTATCACTTTTATACAAAGGTGATATCTTAGAATCTCAAGAAAAATCAAAGACAGCGCAATGATTTTCATGAACCTATTCTTTTTTCCCAATTCCAAAAGACGTTCAATTCGTCTTTCATGTCTCTTATTCATTTCCGCCCCTTAAATCTCATGAAATACCACACAATTGGGTTGCGTAATCGGTATTTCTTTCGTGTTCATTATTATAATCTTCTTTTCTTCATCAAAACTGAAAAATGTCATAGTGTTATTTTCGTGATTCAACGAAACCAAATGTTTATTATCCGGGAATAAATTGGCATCCTTCGGATAACTTCCGCTTATCGGCAGACATAATATCTTATCTAACAATCCGGTCTTTTTGTCAATACCGAATATTATAACCGAATTATCTCCCGCATTTGAACATATAAGATATTTATTATCTTTGGTTATATTAATGGCACTGGCCGCCGAATCCCCCGCATGATAATCATTAAGTGTCGATACGGTTTGAATCTTTTCAAAAATCGGGCTGCCGTTTTTATTATCCTGATAACTGTATACATCTACATAGTTCTTTACTTCATGTATAACATAAAAAAATCTGCCGTCACGAGAGAATTGAATATGTCTCGGTCCCGAATATTGCTCGGAATGAATGATATCAACCAGCTTAAGCTTACCTTTTCCTTTATCAAAAGAATAAACTTTTATATGATCCAAACCAAGATCCGCAGCCAAAAGATATTTATTGTCCCTTGTAACTTTAACGCAATTAACATGCGGTCTGAACGATCTGTCAGCTATACTTCCGATGCCTTTATGGTATATCTCGTCGGTTATTCCCATTATGGTACCGTCTTCGGCAAGTTTCATAACGGTAATCTTTCCGTCATGATATCCGGCTACGAATAAGAACGAGTCTGTATAATCCGTAGAAAGATAGCAGCCTCTCATTCCGTTAATTGAAGCAATCGATGTACTCTCAAGCATTCCGTCCGAGAGTATCTTATAGCTCTCTACTCCGTAATCGGTTATGGAATAAAGCATTTTTCTGTTATGCGATATTGTCAGATAAGAACTGTTGGTAATCTCAATCTGAGCTTTTTCCGTAAAACATCCGTTTTTTATGTCAACATCAAAAATTTTAATTCCGTTCCTGCTCCCGGGTGTATAACCGGAAACATAAGCAACAAATTTACCTGACATAACAAATCTCCTTGATTATATCTGCATTATATCTTTTATCTTGATTCTATCGGAAGATAATCTTTATGTTCTCCCACATATTTATATGCCGGTCTGATAATCTTTCCTGTATTAACAAGCTCTTCCAGTCTATGAGCACACCATCCTGAAATTCTTGCAATTGCAAAAATCGGAGTAAACAATTCTTCCGGAATACCAAGCATTGTATATAAAAATCCGCTGTAAAAATCAACATTGGCACATATGGGTTTAAATGTCTTTCTTTGTTCTTTAATAAGTTCGATTCCTATTTCCGCTACAGCTTCATAAAGTTCAAATTCATCAACAATGCCCTTTTCTTCGGCAAGTTTCCTGGTTCCCTCTTTCAAAATCTCACATCTCGGATCCGATACCGTATAAACGGCATGGCCCAGTCCGTATATAAGACCGGCCTTGTCAAATTCCTCTTTATTAAGAATCTTTTTCAAATGTGTTCTGATAGCATCACGGTCTTTCCAATCAGGACAATTTTCCTTAATATTTTTAAACATCTGCTGAACCTTCAGGTTGGCTCCGCCGTGACGGGGTCCCTTTAATGAGGCAACGGAAGCTGCGATTGCGGAATATGTATCTGTTCCTGATGAAGTTACAACATGCGTCGTAAATGTTGAATTATTTCCGCCTCCGTGTTCCGCATGAAGAACAAGGGCAACATCAAGAACATATGCCTCAAGTTCGCTGTACATTCCGTCGGGTTTTAACATATAAAGTATATTCTCGGCAATTGATTTTTTTCTGTCAGGCTTTCTGATAACGAGGCTCTCGTCCATTTCAACATGACGATATGCATGATATGCATATACACTCATAAGAGGACTCTTTCCGATAATCTGCAGACACTGTCTTAATACATTGGAAATCTCAATACTCTCCGGATTCTCATCAAAAGAATACAAACTCAAAATCGCTTTCTGAAGTGAATTCATAATATTTGTACTCGGATGATGCAATAAGACAACTCGCACAAATTCATTTGAAAGTTCCTGCAGGTCACAGAGAATTGCTCTGAAACTCTTCAGTTGACTCTTTGTCGGTAAAGAACCGAAAAGAAGCAAATATGTTACTTCTTCGAATTTAAATCTTTTATTGGTAGAACCTTTTATAATTTCTTTAACATCGTAGCCCTGATAAAACAGGCGCCCCGGTGCGGGTTCTTTTATTCCATTAACTGTGGCAGTACCGCTCACGTCGGAAATCTCCGTAAGACCGGTTAATACACCTTTTCCGTTAACATCGCGCAGACCTCGTTTTACATCATATTCAACATACAGATTCTGATCTATAATTCCTGATGACATACACTGCTCAACAAGGTTATTAAACATTTCGTTACGTTCGTCGTGAAGACGCATCATAGATTTATTACTTACTGCCATTAATTTCCTCCATTCTCATGTTATTTGTTATTTATTATCGGATTCTTTCGGGAAATCCTACTTTTTTCTGAACCTTTCTTAAGGTCTTATTGGCAAAATATGAAGCTTTTTCAGCATTCTCTTTTATTGAAGCGTCAAGGAAATCCTTTTCCTTAACAATCTGAGCATATCTGTCCTGAAGCGGTTTAAGTACTGCAACAACCGATTCCCCGACCGCAGTCTTAAAATCGCCGTAACCTTTTCCGTCAAATTCCTTTTCGATATCGGCGGTTGTCTTTCCGGTGCAGGCACTGTATATATCAATAAGATTCCTGATACCGGGTTGTTCATCGCAGTATCTTACGGAAGCTTCCGAATCGGTAACCGCACGCTTAAACTTTCTCATTATGGTATCGGGATCATCCATAAGATATATTGATGCATTCTCATTTTCATCTGATTTAGACATCTTTTTTGAAGGTTCCTGCAGACTCATTATCTTTGCACCTGCTTTTCCAAGATAAGGCTCGGGGATTGTAAACACATCACCGTATACGGCATTGAATCTCTGCGCAAGGTCTCTTGTCAGTTCAAGATGCTGAAGCTGATCTTTGCCTACGGGAACAACATCTGTCTGATAAAGCAGAATGTCGGCAGCCATAAGTACAGGATATGTAAATAATCCTGCATTAATATTATCGGCATGTTTAGCGGATTTATCCTTGAACTGTGTCATTCTGTTAAGTTCACCCATATAAGTAAAGCAGTTTAAAATCCATGCAAGTTCGGCATGACCGCTGACATGAGACTGATAATAAATGCAATTTTTCTTCGGATCGAGACCTGCCGCAATATAAAGAGCGTAAAGATTCCTTGCCCTCTTTCTAAGTTCTGCGGGATCCTGTCTTACAGTAATCGAATGAAGATCAACAACCGAATAAAAACATTCGTATTCATCACTTAAATTTACCCAGTTCTTTAATGCTCCCAGGTAATTACCAAGAGTAAGATTACCGGTTGCCTGCATTCCGCTGAACAAAACTTTCTTTGAGTCAATCATTTTAACATCCACCTGTATTTTTTAATATTTTTTTCCTAATAAGCCTGTAAGTATATTCTTCACCGTGTTCTGCATATATCTCCAACAGTTTTTCAAGGAGTTTTCTCGTATAGGGATGAAGAAACTGTGCGGTGTCACCGCTTTTATAATAATTAAGCGGATCTTGAGTTGTAAATTTATCCTTATTATAAACTTTGCATGCCGCAACACGGTCAATAAACATCTCTATTATGTACTTCGTCGGCATCGGAGCATAATGAATGGGCTTCTCTCTGTCCGAAGGTCTCAAATCGACATAATATTCAAAATGATGACGATTTCTTCCTTTATGATGAAGCCAGGCCTCGGAATAACCTTTTTCGTCCCTTTCTGCCGCATTGGGACTTCGATTGCCCTGAAAATATTTTATTCCTATAAAAAATTCCGAAGGCATATATTTTGACAAATCATGAAGCAAACCCTGTTTATACAACCCGACTTTGAAACAACCTTCCATTACAAGAATCTTGTGATGTGTAATTGTATAAAAATGATTAAAGACATTGGTGATTATCATATATACCCCACATTTCCGACACAAGTGTCTTTTAGGCAGAATTTGTCAGGTATTAATAATAACACAAAAAACGCAATTAATCCAATATTTAATTTATTTACCATTAGTTGTAATATATTATTAACAAACAAAAAAACGGAGGTCTAATATGGCAGACAATAAATCAGTCTCAAATGTTGAAAACAACGAAGACGATGAAGAAATGTATGTGGAGCTCGACCTGGACGACGGTAAGGTCAAGTGCGCCATTGTAACAATTCTGGAAGTTGAAAATAAAGATTATATAGCACTTCTTCCGCTTGATGAAAACGGTGAGAATAACGACGGAGATGTATGGCTTTACGGATATAAAGAAGACGAGAACGATCCGGACAAGGAGCCGGAATTAATCTATATTGATGACGATGAAGAATATGAAAAAGTATCCGACGCTTTCGATGAATTTCTTGACAATCAGGAATTTGACGAATTGGTTGACTAAATATTAATTTCATCAAGAAACCGGCTTTTCGAAAGCCGGTTTTCTTTATTCTTTTTTACATAAGATAAAACAAGATTTTCTTTCGCGCGCGTCATTGCAACATACAACACACGGCGTTCCTCTTCTATCTCATCTTCCGACTCGGCCATTCCGGAAGGCATATACCCCTCATTGAGACCCGGAATAATTACATTGGTATATTCAAGCCCTTTTGATCCGTGCATTGTAATTACCGTTACATTTACATCGTCGTCTTTATCCGATTCGTTTTTAGACCAATTAATAATATTTTCATAATCCTCATAATATTTCTTCAGTTCGTAAATATCTCCGTATTTTTCGCAAATCTGCTCAAACATATTCAGTCTGTCCATGACTTCTTTAATTTTTGTTTTATCCGATTTAAATGAATTCATAACATATTCATCAAATCCCATTCCTTTTCTTATGTAATTAACTCCGCAGTACAAATCGCATTTCCCGACATTTTCCAAATCATAGTACAGCTTTCCGAGAATCTCTGCCTGTCTGTCAGATACAAAACGATCATTTATTATTTTTTTCAGATTGATACTGTTTTCCCTGAACAAATCTCTGTTAAGGTATCTCGGCGGTTTATTCATGAAGCGGAAAAAATTTTCCCTTGAATTATCACCGTGAGCAAATTTAAGAATAGAAAATACTTCTGCCACAAAAGGGGTTGAAAATAAATTGATGTTTTTTTCCTTATAATGAAATCTGATTTTCTCATCAGCAAGAAATTTTGTAATCATCGCCGCTTCACTGTTGGTTCTGAATATTAATGCCGTATCCGAATCTCTGTGTTTTTTTATATATTCCGTTATAAAAGAAGCCTCCTCCGTGCCTGATTCAAATTCCTTAATGTTTATACTGCCCCCGGCCCCTTTGGAAGAAATCAGTTTTTTGTTATAACGCTTTTTATTTTTTTCTATAAGCGACAGCGCAGATTCGACGATCTCCGAAGAACTTCTGTAATTAAAAGGAAGATTTACAACTTCCGTTTTGTTATATATACTCGGAAATTCCAGCATTATTTCAGGTTTCGACCCACGAAAACCGTATATTGACTGGTCATCGTCCCCTACAATAAAAAGATTGTTCTCGGGATAAGCAATTTTTCTTATTATTTCAAACTGAACTCTGTTTATATCCTGAAATTCATCGATTAATATATACTCAATAAGACCTTTTATTTTATTTAAAAAATCGGGTTTTTCGTTAATCATGTCCCTGCAAAGAAGAATCATATCATCGAAATCCAAGTAGTTGTTCTCATGAATAATCCTGTTATATCTGAAATATATGTCCGCAAATTCTTCCGAGTCCATATAATCGCAACCAAATTCGCACGGCATAGTTCCTTCGTTTTTTATATATGAAATATCATTAAGAATATTATCAATCAGACTGTCATCGATTCTTACATTTTCTTTAAATGAAGTATCTTTGACAGTTGCATTCAGGTATCGTTTTTTTTCGATGTCCGAAATCAATTGGGAATTTTTAAAATTATCGGATGATTTGACAAAAGAATAGAAAACAGAATGAAATGTTCCGAATCTTACCGGAAGGCAATTTCCTCCGACAAGAGAATTAAACCGCTCTTTCATTTCATTGGCAGCGGCTTTCGTAAATGTAATTACCAGTATTTTCTCCGGAGGAACATGATAAAGATTTATCATTGTAAACAGCCTCCTCGTAATTACAAAAGTCTTGCCGCTTCCCGGTCCGGCGAGCACCATCATAGGCCCGTCTTTATGCTTTACGGCTTTTAACTGTGCCTCGTTTAATTGTGAATAAAAATTCAATAATTTTTCCTCCATAAATATTTGATTGTGAAACGTAAAATAATCAGATACGGAAATAATCAGATCAAAGATTAAAATAGACTTTATAAAAGTTTACCGAAATCAAAAATTATCTGTCAATATGTTACATACATTTTTAATTATTTTTATGTTAAAATATTTTTTGTTTTTTATTTTAGTTAAGGAATAAAGGAATTCAAAATGATAAAGGTTCAGAATCTGAATTTCAGATATGGAAAAAATATAATACTGAATAATATTTCTTTCACCGTTCCCGACAATTCATGCGTCGGAATACTCGGCGCCAACGGTTCCGGCAAAACAACTCTTTTATCGATATTGTCCGGTTCCAGAAAATGTCAGACAGGGTCCGTATTATATTCCGACAATACAAGGATTGGATATGTTCCTCAAGAGAATCCGCTTATTCCCGACCTTACCGTAAAAGATAATCTTTTATTGTGGTACAAAGGAAATATAAAATCATTTAAAGAAGAACTTAACAATCCCGATTTGAAAATTCTGGGAATAGACGGTTTCCTCACAAAAGAGGTTAGACATCTCTCCGGCGGAATGAAGAAAAAAGCATCTATAGCAATTGCGATTATTAATCACTCCAATCTACTTATTATGGATGAGCCCTCAGCAGCACTTGACCTGCCTTCAAAAGCCGAAATAATATCTTACCTTTCATCATATAAAAAGCAGCACGGAAGTATCATCCTTGCAACGCATGATGAATCGGAACTTGATGTATGCGATATACTGTATACCATTAAAAACGGTGAAATATCCGTTATTGATAAAGGAATACGAGGAAGCGAATTGATCTCAAAATTATAAAGAATTTTCGCAATTTTATCGTTTTTTCAGTTCATTATTAATTATCAATAATGTGGATAATAATATTCTTTTATATTATCAATATGAAAGTATAATTCTCTATAATTATTGATTTATCTTAATATTAAATTTTTAAAGAAAAGGAGAAAAAAATGAACGAATTTGAAAACACAACTAACAACGGTAATGCTAACGGTTATACTGTTTCAAACCCTGAAACTCCCGTTACCCCCGTTGAGAATGTTATGCCGGTTACTCCCGACAACTTCGGTCAGCCCGTTACTCCGGTTGCACCTGTAGAAAATGTTATACCCACAGCCGCAATACCTCCCGTTAACACTGTTCCTCCTGTTAACAATACTGCCCCTGTCGATCCCGCTAAACCTAAAAAGAAATCAAAATTACCTTTAATAATAATTATTATTGTTATTCTTTTGGTTCTTGCCGGCGGTGCTTTCGCATATTTATACTTCTTTACACCGGTATTTATGAACCCCAAGGCACGTGTAATGAGAGCCTTTTCTCAGGCCCTTGGAGAAGGTAATGTAGTTTCCGAATTATCAGACAACGAAAAATATGCTGGGAACAGTAATATTCTCAATAGCAATAGACTTATCCTGACACCCGATGTATCAAGTGCGATAACAGCTATTAGAGGTGAAGATTATTCAAATCCTTATGCATCCGAAATAGAAATTACTCTCCAGAAATTTGATGACGGTTACGATGATTATTCAATGTTGTATGGATCCGGAATCGATATTTACAGTGAAACAGACTTGAGCAACAGACAGTTGTACTCTTCAATCGGCCTTAAATATGCCGGTGCCGAACTGCTCAATTTACAGTTGAATGTAGATGATGACGTTATAAAAGCCACCGAAGAGAATTTCATAGAAGACGGATACATTTCCATTAATACCGAATCACTCGGAAAAGATTTGGCTAACTCATACTTCATGGAAATGCTTGATTTATATGATGTAGATAATATCTCATTTAATATTTATGATCTGTATGAAGAATATTTAATGCCCGGAGAAGATTCTGAAATGCCCGATATTAACGAGTATATTAAAGACGGCGATGAATACATTCCCGCAATTATTGATTTTTATAATTCAATCGAAGTAGAATCAACAGGACAGTATGCTACCTATTCCATTGGCGACAAAGATGTTAAATGCGATTCTTTCAATGTTACAATCCCCGCTTCTGCGATTGACGATCTCTCTGAGGAGCTGATTCCCATATTTGCCGAATATTTCTCAGATACGGTTGAAGCTATATACGGAAATATTCCTCAACTTTATGACTTGATAGAAGATGAAATGAATGCAGATTACATCGAAGATGATTTATTTGATCAATATGAAGAAATTTCCGAAGATCTTTCTGATATAACATTTAAGGTTTATCTTGATAACAAAAACAGACTTGTCGGTATCAAAGCTGAAGGAGAAACCGAGAATTCATACGGAGATGAAATAACTTATGAATTTTCTATTGAATTTGTCGGTTCTGATAATCCTTCCGATGTAATCAATGCCAATTTATATGTTTACAACGATGATCTTGATGAAGAACATGAAATTAATTTTAATTATGTAAATACTGTCGACGGTGATAAGATAACTTCGGAAGCTAATTTTGTGGCAACAAACGATGATGATGATGTTACATTTTCATTAATAAAAGAAAATAACATTAAGTCCGGCGAATTCTCAATTGAATTTACACTTGAAATCGAAGACACCGAAGAAATTTTAACTTTTACTTCAGAAGGAACAGTTGAAACTTCGGATACGGAAGTATCTCTTACATTTGATGATGTATCACTTTCAATTGAAGATCCATATGAAAATATGGAATTATCTTTAAGCGGTAAAATTGTTATATCCGAACTCGAAGATGACGTTACGTCTCTTTCAGGTACAGAATACGCTATTCTGAATATGGATGAGTATGAACTTATGGACTTTGTAACTGAAGCAGAATACACATTTATGGATTCCGACTTATACTCTCTTGTCAGTGAATTTATGTATTACTAATCCGAATTGTCCGAATATTATTTTTATAAGTGCCATTCAATAAATGGATGGCACTTTTTATATCCAAAGATTATAATAATAAATATGAAATTATTGTTAAAACTGATTTATCTACAATTAAAACGAACGGCAAAACTTTTCCCTGCAATAATTCTGTCAGGTTTTGTTTTTATGTCTTTATTGGCAGCAATAGGTTTCGGGTTGTTTAAGTATTATAACTCCGGCAGCAGTCTAATAAAATCTCGTGTTGCCGTAGTAACGGGCGATCTGGACGAATCCATATCAAATAAAGGGCTCGAGATTGTATCAAATATGGATTCCTTTTCGGACTCCATCGAATTTATTATAACCGATGCCAATGATGCTTCAAACATGCTGAAAAACGGTGATGTAATTGCTATAATGACAATTCCGTCCGATATATATAACACAATAATGAGCAATTCCGATTCAACACCGGTTTATATTACTTTCAACTCAGAAAATCCGCTTTCAAATGTTTTTTTAACAGAAACAACAGGTTCCCTCTCTCGTATTATTTTTTCGGCCGAAGCGGCAGGAACCGTATTGAATCATCTTTATAACGAACTTAGTTTCTCTTCCGAAAAACAATCGGCATATAATAATTTAGACATTATGTGTCTGAAATACGCAACAAGAAGCGATGATACTTTTCATAACTTAAATAATCGTCTCGAAAATGAAGATCATCTTATTTCGTTTATATTAAGTGCAGGAATTATCCTTTTTATGATGTTAATACAGGGTGCATTTTCCACTGTATTTTCAATGGAAAATTCCGTTTTCTTTGAATATTGCAAGAAGGAAAAATTCTTTTATCTTCGCTTATATACAGCTAATCTTGTCACTTTATTTATTACCGATTCCATATTGCTTTCGATAATTATTAAAATAATTTCCGTAATTTTCAAAGACCGTTTCAAAATATCTGTTATGGCCAACCTAATACCCATCATGCTTATAGCGTTGTTTATAGCCTTGATAACAATGATATTCTATTCAATCTCCAAAAAGAATTACAATAATATAATAATCAGTTTTTTTGCTACTCTTCTGCTTATGATGACCGGAGGACTGATTATACCGGAGATTCTTCTTCCGAACACCATATTAAAGCTGATGCCCTTTAATCCGTTCAGCGTTTTACGAAATATATTTTCCGTAATGATAAGTAATAACATGTTAAATATAAACACCTGCCTCATAATGACATCGGCACTGTTCTTTATTTCATATTGCTTCGGTTACATCAAATATAAAAGGTAAATTATGAAAATATCAAGAATATTATTACTGACAATTAAACAAAACATTAAACGTCCTTCTACCATTATGCTTATGGCAGCTACGATAATATGCTCATTTTTTTTACACAATGTAAACAACGGCAATACCGAAGTATCAATTATGTCAGGCGTGTATTTTGAGAATCCCGAAGGAATATATAAAGATATATGCTCCGAAATAGAAAATTATAACGGAATATTCAAATTTAAAATATACACCGACCCGGATTCTTTAAATGAAGATGTTCGTTTGAACAGAATTGAATGTGGCTATATTATTCACGAAGATTTGATTGAGGAAATGATGGACGATAATATCCTATCACTAATAGACGTTGTAACCGGTCCCAAGACAACAATGTCAAATGTTATCAATGAGACTCTATACAGCCTGATATACCCGTATATTATTGAAAATGCCCTTAACCAATACTTATGTAAGGACGAAGTAACTTCGGAAATATACGGCGATAATCTGTTAACCCAAAGCAATATAATAAACGAATACAGAGATACAAATATATTTTCAACCGATTTTTTCAATTATGACGGAGCGCCCGATAACTATAAAATAACAAAAGAAACAATATTTAATTCTCCCATAAGAGGTTTTCTGTCATTGATAATTTTACTCGCTGCTTTCGCAGGCACCTTTAATTATCTGAAATTATCAGAGAATCTCTCCTTTAAGAAATTGCCTTTCAAACTCGCCGGAATAACAGTTCCTACATTTCTAACGGGAATGATGAGTCTCATTTGCATTTATATTTTGGGAATTAACTGCGGATTTCTAACAGAGATAACAGCATTATTTCTTTTTATGATAATCTGTATTTTATATACATTCATAATAAGCATATTTATTAAAAAAGGAACGACTTTTATATCGCTCCTTCCGCTTGTAATCATTATGTGTATAGTACTTTCTCCGATTATTATAGATATATCGGTCTATGTTCCGATTGTAAAAAAGCTATCGTATCTGTGCCCGACAAAATACTACTTAATGTTTTTTCATTAATATTTCCATTCCCTGATTAAGTCCGTCCACAGTCAGCGGTCTCATAGGAAACATCTGTTTGATGGCAGTCTCGGCTTCACGCCAGGGCGCATTTCCTATTGCCATCTTCGGATTAAGCCATACTATCTTTTTGTATTTATTCTTAAGCATTGTAAGCCATTCATAACCCGAATACCCGTCATTGGGACCTCTGTAATTACCGTCCTTGGCATATAACTCCTCCGGAGCCATTGCAGCATCACCTACAATAATCACCTTATAATCTTTGTCGAGATTTCTGAACATTGTCTCGGTCTCAATCCAATCACCGTTATCACATTCGGGTGTCTTATAAACATGCGAGTAAATACAATTATGAAAATAATATGCTTTTACATCCTTGTAATGATTGGACTTATACACCGACTGAAAAAGTTCGTTTAACAGACTGCAATACGGAATCATCGTACCGCCGGAATCCATAAGAAGAAGTAGTTTGACGGTATTCTTTCTCGGTCTGTCCATTACAATCTGTAATACTCCGCCGTTATTACAGGTCTTATCAACCGTCCCGTTAATATCAAGCTCGGTCTTGGGGATATCAAGTTTTGAAGAAAACTGTCTTAACTTACGAAATGCCAATTGGAACTGTCTGTTATCAAGAGCTCTGTCATCTCGAAAATCACGATATCTCCTGGCACCGACAACCTGGAAAGCCGATTGATATCCGGTTCCGCCGCCGACTCTAATTCCGCCTATATTACCGCCGGTATTACCAAAACTGGTCTTTCCCATTGTACCGATCCAATAAGCCCCTCCGTTGTGCTCACTGTCCTGATCCTTCATTCTCTGTTTATATTTTTTCTCGACGTCATCCTTGTCAATTGCTCCGCTTTCGACACTGTTAAGATACTTCTTGTCTTCTTCATGAAGCATTTCATTCATCTCGGGCTTATCAAGCCATCTGAGCATTCTCTCTGTTATCTCATCATCCGAAACAATACCTTTAAAGTATTGTTCGTATGCCATATCAAATTTATCGAAGTCTGTTTCACTCTTAACAAGAATTGATCTCGCAATATAATAAAACCGGGTGAGATTACTTCCAACCAGACCTTTATCAAGAGCCTCCATCAGCGTAAGCCACTCACCCAGAGTAATATTTAATCCTTTTGCTTTACATACATCGAAAAAATCATCAAACATAATGTTTTACAGTAGCCAAATCTTCATCTTTCTTAACAATAACACCGATAAAAGGTAATTTCTCTCTAAGAGTATTTATATCTATTCCGCCTCTCTGAAGAGCATTAATCCAATCAATTAACTCCGAAGTGCTTGGTTTCTTTCTGACATCCTTAATACCACGTATCCAATAAAAGACTTCCATTGCATTATTTAACAAATTCTCTTCAATGTCCGGATAATGTGTCTTTACAATCTCAGCCATAAGTTCCTTATCCGGGAAATCAATATAATGGAAAATACATCTTCTAAGAAATGCATCGGGAAGTTCCTTTTCCGCATTTGATGTAATAATTACGATAGGTCTGTTCTTGGCCTTAACCGTTCTTTTGGTTTCATTAATATAGAACTCCATCTTATCGAGTTCCCACAAAAGGTCATTGGGGAATTCCAAATCGGCTTTATCTATCTCATCTATAAGAATAACGACCTGTTCATCACTGTCAAAAGCTTCACCGAGTTTACCGAGTTTGATATATCTGGATATATCATCCACACCTTCTTCTCCGAATTGCCCGTCATAAAGTCTTTGAATTGTATCATATACATAAAGACCATCCTGGGCTTTTGTAGTTGATTTAATATTCCATATAATCAGCTTTTTACCAAGAGAAGATGCGACCGCCTGAGCAAGCATTGTCTTACCGGTTCCGGGTTCACCTTTAATCAGAAGCGGTTTCTTGAGAGCAATTGCAACATTTACCGAGCTCATAAGTTCATCACTTGCAACATATTCTTTTGTTGAATTAAATGTATCTTGACTCAAATTATTCTCCTCCGAATTATTACCATTTAAGTGAGTTATGCTCGGCGTTGGCACCTCTGAGCATTAAATCTTCCATTGCATCCTTTGCTTTTTTATTTTCGAATAAAATCTTCACAACCTGCTCAACAATAGGCATTTCAACATCATATTTCTTGGCAAGTGCATAACCGGCCTTTGCCGAATATACTCCTTCAACAACCATCTTTACTTCTTCGGTTGCTTCATCCATAGTCTTTCCCTGACCAATAAGAATACCGGCTCTTCTGTTACGCGAATGCATACTGCCGCAAGTAACAATAAGATCGCCTATTCCGGAAAGACCGGCAAAAGTTTCGAGTTTACCGCCCATTTTTATACCAAGCCTTGATATCTCGGCAATACCTCTGGTTATAAGTGCAGCCTTAGTATTATCGCCGTATCCGAGACCATCTGCCATTCCGGCCGCAAGAGCGACAACATTTTTAAGGGCAGCTCCCAGTTCGATTCCGAGAATATCAGGAGAAATATATACTCTGAATATCTTAGAATTAAATATGGATTGGACGAACTCGGCTGTTTTCTGTGTCTTTGCTCCGACAACGATTGTGGTAGGAAGACGACTTCCCACTTCCTCTGCGTGAGAAGGGCCGGATAAAACAGCAACGTCAGCATTTGGAATTTCTTCTTCAATAATCTGAGACAACGTCATCAGAGTATCTTCTTCAATACCTTTGGCAACATTTACAATTACCTGATTGTCCTTAACCAATTCCTTCATCTGATGAGCGGTAGATCTTGTAAATACACTCGGCACGGCAAGTACAATAAGATCCATCCCCTCAATAGCTTCATTAAGTTCCTTTGTAAAAACCATACTGTCAGGCAATGCAACACCCGGCAGTTTATCTATATGCTCTCTTTTTTCATTTAACATATCTATTTCCGAGCCTATCGCTGACCACATATAAACCTTGTGACCATTATCGGAAAGCAACACACCGATTGCAGTTCCCCAACTTCCTGCACCAACTATACCAACCTTTGCCATTTACACACCTCCGAAGCGTTAATTATTTTTCTTAGACAAATAAGTTTTTCTTTCCTCATGATTTATAAGTCGTTTAATATTTTTACTGTGTCGAAAAAAACCAAGGGCCGTAATTACAGTCCCAACACATATCATTTCAATTGCTATTGCATCCGTTAATAAGGAAAATGCACCTATCCTTGTACAACAGAGAATAACAAGTTCAATCAGAAATGATGATATAAGAATAAGGGAACACAATGAAACATAATGAGTGAGAATCAAAGTCCCAAAAAAAGCTACAAATCCGAACGGAATAAAAAGATAATTAAAACCTAATATCATACCGCCCGTTGCCGCAATCCCCTTTCCGCCTCTGAAACCGAGATAAAAAGGGAAATTATGTCCTATTACGCCACCAAGACCCACATATAATTTAAGCAGCAATATCATGTCCGTATATTCCGGGAATACAGATTTTACAAGTATACCGACTCCCATAACCGGAATAAATATTTTCATTAAATCACATACAAAAACCACTAGCCCGGCTTTTCTTCCGAGTACACGAAGTGTATTGGTTGTACCCGCATTACCGGAACCATGCTCTCTTATATCTATACCTTTTAGCCTTCCGAGAATATATGAGGATTGTATCATTCCAAACAGATATCCTATAACAAGGCAGGATACTCGAAAAATGATTCTCATTGTATCCGTTTCCATTTAAGATTCTTCCTTTCTCTCCCTAATAATGAACTTCAGGGACGTTCCTTTAAATCCAAAGGAATCACGAATTTTATTTTCTATATACCGGGTATATGAAAAATGCATAAGTTCTTTATCATTAACAAAAATCACAAAAGAAGGAGGCTTTACTCCAACCTGGGTAATATAGAACAACTTCAATCTCTTACCCTTATCCGTGGGCGGTTGTTGCATAGCTACCGCTTCTGCCATGATTTCGTTGAGAACACCGGTTCCCACGCGAAGCGATTGACTTGCCACAACCTCATCAATAATGTCATAGAGTTTTCCCAATCTTTGACCGGTCTCTGCCGAAATATATATAATCTCGGCATAAGGCATAAATGACAGAATCTGTCTGATTTTCTCATTGAATCTGTACATGGTTTTATCATCTTTTTCAACAAGATCCCATTTATTGACTGCGATTATCATTCCTTTACCACGGTCATGGGCTATTCCGGCAATCTTTGCGTCCTGTTCGGTTATACCTTCATCTGCATTTACAACAAGACATACAACATCAGCTCTCTCAACCGCCGCAACCGTACGCACAATCATATATCGTTCAAGTTCTTCTTTAATTTTATTCTTACGTCTCAGCCCCGCAGTATCAATAAAGATATATTCTTTGCCGTTATGCTTAACATATGTATCAATGGCATCTCTTGTAGTACCTGCAACATCTGATACAATCAAACGATTCTCGCCTATTAATTTATTAATAATGGAGCTTTTTCCAACATTGGGTTTACCGACAATGGCAATTCTCGGTCGGTCGTCTTCCTCTTCTTCTCCCTGAATCTCGGGGAAAAATTTAACGACCTCGTCAAGCAGATCTCCAATACCGAGTCTTCCGGCACTGCTTATTGGATATGGTTCACCCAGTCCGAGATTATAGAATTCATAAACATCGGGCATCATTTTTTTGAAATCATCAACTTTATTTACAATAAGCACAATCGGCTTCTTGGATCTTCTGAGCAAATCTGCGACTTTGGAGTCGGCATCCGTAAGACCCTGTCTGACATCGGTCATAAATAAAATAACATCTGCAGTGTCAATTGCTATCTGTGCCTGCTCTCTCATCTGAGAAAGAATGATGTCCTTGGACTCCGGTTCAATACCGCCCGTATCAATTAATGTAAAATTATAATTAAGCCAATTTACATCAGCATATTGTCTGTCGCGTGTAATACCCGGTGTATCTTTTACAATAGCAAGTTCCGAACCGCACAAAGCATTAAAAAGAGTACTTTTTCCAACATTGGGGCGTCCGACTACCGCTACTATAGGCTTTCTCTTATTACTCATCTGTCACCTCATAATTGCTATATACCAAGTAAGGATTTTACAAAATCCATACCATTCGATTTTACAATTCTTATGTGTACTTGTAAAGCATTTTGAACATCGGAAACGCTCATATCATCAAGGAAAATCTCTTCATCGATTCTAACCATATTTTCCGTCAGGAGAAGTTCGTCTCCGAGATTTTTACCCTTTATCTGTGAAATAATATCACCTGCGGTAAGAAGTCCGGAAACGGTTATTCTTTCGCCGTAGAATTTATTTTGGACGGGATAAACATTTGTCTTTAAACCGGGAAATACCTTTTCCGTTTCCAGGCATAATTGATGTATTATCTCATATGCAGCCGTTCCGACAGCCAGAGATACTTCACGGGAATCATTAATTTTATAAGCCTTCCTGTTATCGCCAATCTCTTTCAAAGCTTCTCTTGTCTCATCAATAAGACTGGTAAGCATACCTACGCCGTTCTCATACTGCAGATAACCGTCATATTCTTCTTCCTTGGGAAGTTCTCTTTCTGCCAGAAGATACCATTCGTCACTTGCATGAACAAAATGAAGTTCACCCATTTTGAGTGCCTTTTTCTGATATTCATTAACGATATCGATAATCTCACATGCATCTTCCTTTGTAAAAGGTTCAAGAGGATGCAAGCCGTCTCTGAATTTTGTAATTCCCACCGGAACCACGGAAACGCTCTCTAACAGGGGATAATACTCAAGAAGTTTATCCAGGGAAAACCTTAATTCTTCTTTATCGTTGATACCTTTGCAAAGAACGATCTGCCCATTCATTTTTATTCCCGCTTCAAATAATCGATCAACCTTTTTCAAAGCTTCCCCGGCAAATCTGTTGTTTAACATTTTACATCTTAATTCGGGATTCATAGTCTGAAATGAAATATTTACCGGTTCCAGTCTGTATCTGATAATTCGATTTAGATCATGGTCGGAAATATTTGTCAGCGTAATATAATTACCCTGAAGAAACGAAAGACGCGTATCATCATCCTTAAAATACATCGCTTCACGCATTCCCTTCGGATTCTGATCTATAAAACAGAAAATGCAATTATTTTGACATCTTCTGCAATTATCCATAAGCCCCGTTTCAAATTCAATTCCGAGTTCTTCATCAAATTCTTTTTCAATCTCAAGAATACATTCTTCACCCTGTTTGGTTTTTATGAGAACTTCAAGATATTCGTCATTAATTAGGAATCTGTAATCAAATACATCTTCTATTTCGACATCATTTATCGAAATAACGGCATCCCCGGGTTCAAGTCCCATCTCTTCCGCTATAGAGTCTTTTCTTACAACCGATATAATATGTTCTTTAGCCATTTTTCCCTCATACAAATTCATTTTGAAATGCTTAAATTTTTAATATAATTACCCATACATTATTATGAGTATATCATTTAATTTTACACTTGACGATAATAACGGACATTCATTAAAATATTTATGTTTATATAAATAAGAAAAGCGGAGATTGAAATGGCCAATATAAAAGAACTTGAAAAAGCAATGCCTGTTGCACCGATTAAGATAATAGCTCTTGAAGGTGCAAAAAGATTCGGAGAAAATGTTAACAGATATCTTGTAAATTACAGAAAAGGTACCGTAAATGCCTTCAGAAACGATCCCGCATTTGCCGATTATGCTTCCGACAACTATCTTGCCGAAGCACGCTGCCCCAGATTCGGTACAGGCGAAGCCAAAGGCCAGCTTATGGAATCAATACGAGGAAAAGACGTTTATATAATTTGTGATGTGACTAATTATTCTGTAACATACACCGTAAACGGCTTTGAAAATCACATGTCTCCCGACGATCATTATCAGGATTTAAAAAGAATAATTGCGGCTTGTAACGGTAAAGCTCACAGAATCTCTGTTATTATGCCGTTTTTGTATGAAGGAAGACAGCATAAAAGAAACGGTCGTGAATCTCTTGATTGCGCATATGCCCTTAAAGAATTGGCCGATATTGGCGTTGACGATCTGATTACCTTTGACGCACATGATCCCAGAGTACAGAATTCTACTCCTCTTCACGGCTTTGATAATTTTTCACCCGTATACCAGCTTACAAAAGAATTGATGAATCATGTTAAAAATCTTTGCATAGATAAAGAACACACAATCGTTATCTCCCCTGACGAAGGAGCACTTGACAGAGCCGTGTATTTCTCGACAATACTCGGTGTCAACACAGGTATGTTCTATAAAAGACGTGATTATACTCAGGTAGTAAACGGTAAAAATCCTATCGTCGCACATGAATTTTTGGGAGAAAATATTGAAGGAAAAGACGTGATAATTATGGATGACATGATATCATCCGGTGAAAGCATGATAGACACCGCCAAGCAACTTAAGAGCATGAATGCCAATCGTGTATTCCTCTGTTGCACATTCGGTCTTTTCACTTCCGGAATGAGTGCTTTTGACGAAGCCAACGAAAAGGGATATTTCAATTATATAATTACAACCAATCTGACATATATGCCTTCATCCGTTACAGACAAACCATATGTACTTATTGCGGATATGAGTAAATTCATGGCTTCAATAATTGATTTTTCAAACCATGACGTATCATTATCCAATGTTCTTACTCCCACGGAGAAGATTCATGCAATTCTTGAAAAATATAACAACAGAGATTTTGAAGACGATTTATAATTCACTCAATATACTCGGAATTTCAATTGTGCACCTTTCTATGAAGTCAAGCAATACAGACTTCGTAAAACAGGTGCATTTATTTTCGCCGTAATCCTCTTTTAATTCAAACTGTTCATACAAAAGAGACTCCACCGCACGATTAATGTCCTTCTCCGAATATAGATTTTCAAAAGAAATACGCTTCCCTTCGGACAGTAATTTAAATATTATATCTCTTGATTCCGTATATTTATAAAGCCATCCGTTCATAACGGCCAAATCTTTTCTGAACACATCATGTTTTTCTTTAAACTGTTCTTCCGTACAGTTTTTATAAAAAGTTCCTTCAAATGTCACCTTAACATATTTTTCGCGAAAAGGCTGCCAAACATAAACATCGTTCATATAATCCGTCAAAAGATGAACCGTATAACCTATATAAAAATCTCTGTTATCGAATTTAATATGCTTTTTATAGAATTCACATATTTCGTTAAGCCAGCCGTCATTATCTACGGTTTCACCCCAACGAGGTCCGTATTTAAAAAAATGACTTCTCGCTTTTAATTTATCACTATACTCATCATTAAAATGAACACTGTCCGGTGCTACCGATCCGACTATGAATGAAGCCGTATCCGACAGTTTCAGAAAATTTATCAGATTATAGGCGACGCATAAATGAGTCATAGGAAAAGACATAAAACACCTCAAAAAAAATCCTATGAAAGACGATAGGTTCTTTCATAGGATTATTATAGATTAGAGAGAATATTTCATAAAGGATTTTTTACCCTTCTTAACTATAAACTCTTCATTAAAGGTTTCTTTCGGGTATACGGTTTTTACATCCGTGACTTTTTCTCCGTTTACCGTAACACCGCCCTGTTCAATATTTCTTCTGGCATCGCCTCTGTTAACAGCCTGACCACCTTTAACCATAATAGTAATAAGATCGACGGAACCGTCTCTGAAATCCTCCTCGGAAAGTGCAGTCGTCGGAATATTCTCACTGTTTGCTCCGCCTGCGAACAATGCTCTTGAAGCCTCTCTTGCTTTATCAGCCTCTTCGCTACCGTGTACGAGAGAAGTAAGTTCCCAAGCAAGAATATCTTTTGCTTCGTTAAGCTGAGCACCTTCCCAGTTCTCCATCTTCTTTATCTCATCTATCGGAATAAATGTAAGCATCTTGATGCATTTGAGAACATCAGCATCCGCAACATTTCTCCAGTACTGATAAAATTCATAAGGTGAAGTTTTTTCCGCATCAAGCCATACGGCACCTTTTTCGGTCTTACCCATCTTCTTTCCTTCCGAATTAAGAAGAAGAGTAATTGTCATTGCCTCAGAATCATCTTTACCGAGTTTCTTTCTTATTAATTCTCTTCCGCCGAGCATATTTGACCATTGATCGTCACCGCCGAACTGAAGATTGCAACCATATTTTCTGTACAGTTCAAGGAAATCATAACTCTGCATAATCATATAGTTAAATTCAAGGAATGTAAGACCGCCTTCTCTTTCCAGACGTTGCTCATAACATTTGGCTCTGAGCATATTACTTACACTGAAATACGGACCTACTTCACGAAGCATATCGACGTAATTAAGTCCAAGAAGCCAATCCGCATTATTGACCATAATAGCCTTACCATCGCTAAAATCAATAAATCTGCTCATCTGCTTCTTAAAGCATTCAATATTATGATCTATTATCTCTTTAGTAAGCATTTTTCTCATGTCGGTTTTTCCCGTAGGATCACCAATCAGACCTGTTCCGCCACCAAGAAGGGCAATCGGCTTATTACCTGCCATCTGCAGTCTTTTCATAAGGCAAAGAGCCATAAAATGTCCTACATGCAAAGAATCTGCCGTAGGGTCAAAACCAATATAAAATGTTGCTTTACCGTTATTAATAAGTTCAGCAATCTTTTCTTCATCAGTAAGCTGAGCAAGAAGTCCTCTTTCTTTAAGTTCTTCCATTACTGTCATTGTAAAATTCCTCCTAATCACAAACTCAATTAACTCAACGCATATTTATGTATTATACATCAATAATTCAGGATTTATCAATAATTTTATCAAGGCACCCTTTCGAAAAGAGATATCCCAACACCTGCGCTCTTGAAGCAAATTCATTTTTCTTCATCAAAACATCCATTTCTTCTTTTGAATAAAATGAAGCTTTAATCTGCTCATTGGGGGAATTATGACATTCTATCTCGCCATCCAAGGTTACAAACATTATAAGGTTTTTAACATCGCTGATTGCAACCGCAGCAAAACACGGAGGCAAAATATCGATTATTTTACTTATACTAAGACCTGTTTCCTCATAAAGTTCCCGACTTGCAGCCTCTTCTACAGTCTCACCTTTTTCGATAAACCCTGAACACAGATTACATATCTCTCTGTTAACTCCCATTCTGAATTCCGTCAGCATCAGCATTTTACCGTCCTTAAAACCACATATGGAAAAGCCGCTGACTTTTTGTCCTATACTGTCAGGACCATCCAATTCGGAATGCGAGCAAATCTCATATACTTTTTCTTTTCCGTCATTGTTTATATAAGTCAGGTTATAGTTTTTTAAATATTTACCGTCTTTGACTTTTTCAAATCCAATCAGTTCCATCTTTCTTTTTTCTCCGTTTTTCTACCTTGACGGGATATAATCAAATGCATTTTTATACCAGACAATATTTTCGCCGTTGACTGCCAATACATCATATCTCACCGGGATATCCAAAGATAAATGATTTTTCACCATATAATAATCAGACACACGGCATATGGTCTTCTGTTTATAATAATCAACGGCGCTTTCAGCCAAACCGCACTGTTCGTTTTTTCTGAACTTTACTTCAAAAAAAGTAAGATAAATACCGCAATAACCGATTATATCAATCTCACCGATTTTACAACCGAAATTGGTTTGTATATGTCTTACATCATTTTCCTGTAAAAATAAAACACATTCTTTTTCAATATAACTTCCGAGAGAACGCTTATTAAGGCTCAAAGTTTTCCTCCGCTTTTGGCTTTTATCTTATCCATTGCATCAACAAAAACAAGAATTTCCGCCACAACCTCATAAAGTTCCGGAGGTATATATTCTCCTATATCAAGTCGTGACAGCGTATCCGCAAGTTTACCGTCGGAATGAACAGGAACTTTTTCCTCTTTGGCTTTTTCAATTATCTTCTCGGCAAGTCTTCCCGTTCCGGAAGCTATAACTTTCGGAGCCTGTTCATCAGGATTATATTCAAGTGCAACTGCCTGTTTTTTCTTATTTTTGTCACTGTTATTATTAATTGCCATCGTTATCCCCAATCATATTTTACGCAAAACAATCAAAACCGTATTTCTTAATAAGAGTATTTTGATTCTTCTCTATTCCTTCATTAAGAATCGGCGGTTCCATAGGTCTCTCGTCTTTTTCGCCTAACATAACCGTCTCACTCTTCATACTGTATCCTCGTTTTTCCAGTCGTTCATTTAATATATGAATGTTAGCGCTGATAAAATCTATCATTTCTTCGCTTGATAAATAAAACTTTGTAAACACCTTATTTCCGGGCGATATTGAAGCATATACATCCATCGGACCAAGATTCTGCATGTCCAGGTGCAGAAGTGCGCTTACAGACCCCTTATTTTCCGCAAGGCTCTTCTTGTCAGTATATACATAAAGATCACCGGTGGCCTCAGATCCGTTCATTTTTAGCGGAAGCTGAATATACTGAGCCATCTGATTCATCTGTTGCATAAAATCAAGATTATTACTCATATTCGAAAGGCTGTCGGACAGGCCCTCAGACTGATATGATAATTCGCTTAGCGCATCGGTAATGGCCCTTGTCTGCGCATCAAGACGTTTATAGAGCCCTTCGACTGTCTCTTTGCTGTTGACATCGATCGGCGCAAGAAAAAGTTGACTCTGCATCTGACTCTTCAGGATATCCGAAAAACCTTCAGACATTACAAGATTCTTTAACGAATCCGATATCCCGCCTTTTAAAAGAAGGGATCCTGTTGCTTCAAGAAAATCATTTTGAGTTGCTTTATCCGATGCAAGATACTTGGACTGATTTTCATCAAGCCCTGACTGCTTTAATACATCTACAATCTGTTCCTTTTCGCCAACTCCGAGGCTTTGCCATGCATCCGAAACCTTCATGGTTATTTCCAGATTATTTTTTTGTGATTCCGTTAACGGTTGTTGAACATCTGTCCGAAATTCTTCATTACGTTCAACCGATTCCTTTAATAATACTTCCTGGTATTCATCAACAGTTTTTGACACATCCTGCGGTTTCAATACGAGATTGTCCTCGGTAATAACCATTTTTTCACGAATAATGCTTTCTCCGTTATCTCCGAGTCCCTGAATATCGGTATTGAGCATAACCTTTGTGGGTGTGCCTACGGTAACCGTCTGAGCATTGGCTTCTCCCGGTGCAACAACAATCTGATTGGCTCCCGAAGAATCCTGTGCGGAAAATACCTTTATTACGTCGGAAAGAAATTTTGCCGCATCCTCATTATTACCGTTTTTAAACATTTCATTTACGGTTTCCGGTATTTTATCCGTTATCGAAAGTAAATCATCGGAAATCTTTGACTCATAATTTTTAAATGCCGTAAACTGTTCCACAGTATCTTTATTAATTTCAAGACCGAGTTTCTGCATATCCGCAAGATTTTTTATGGAAGTATCGGGATAATTTTCAGACAGATGAACCATATTGGATAAAGAATCTTTATTAATACTGAGTCCTTCATTAATCATGGTTTCGGTTACTCTAACCGAATTGTTCGTAGCAGGAATCCCTGCATCGGATAGTGCCTTTAAAGCGACATCCCTGCTCTCCATATTGGTATATAAAGGTGATAAAACAATCTGATCGTTCGAAGAAGGTTTTAAAGAAAAAAGAACCGTCTGACCGGGCTGAAGATTAATTGCATTTTCAATCTTGGCATTTACTACTGTCCCCTGAATATTAATGGTAGCCTCATCACCCTTAATATCCATTATTTTACCCGAAACAGTCTGAGAAAGAGACAGTTTAGAAGCTGTATTTTCGACCTCTTCCTTAATAACCTTTTTGTTTTCGGTGACAATGTTACTGTCCGAATCAATTCGGTTGTTCTGAGAATTCTTATTGTATAAATCTATATTACCAAGAATATTATTTACAGAACTCATAAATCTCCTCAACGGGCATATATCTTATATTTAAATAAAACAATATTTCTGTTATATATATCGGCTTAAAATAATTAATTAATAAAATTACCGATAAATGTTCTCCTGTGAATATCGCACGGACCGTATTTTTTTATTGCATCTATATGCTGTGCGCTCCCGTATCCTTTATTGGATGCAAAATTATATTCGGGATAAAGAGAATCTATCTCCTGCATATATCTGTCTCGTGTAACCTTGGCAATAATGCTTGCTGCCGCAATCGAAGCACTTTTGGCATCGCCCTTGATAATAGATACCTGAGGTATTGTTATCTCCGGAATCTTAACGGCATCATTCAGCAGTAGCGTCGGTTGAACCTTTAACTGTGATATTGCCTGTCTCATAGCCTCATAATCAGCCTGAAGAATATTAATTTCATCTATTCTTTCATTATTGGCAAATCCAACCTCGGCAGCTATTGCCTTCTCCATTATTATATCATACAGTTCTTCTCGTTTCTTTTCAGATAACTGTTTTGAATCATTTAAATATAAAATATCACAATCTTTCGGAAGAATTACAGCACCTGCAACAACAGGGCCAGCAAGCGGTCCGCGACCTACTTCGTCAACTCCGCATATATATTCATAATCTTTGTACTTGCGCTCAAAAGAAAACATCAAATTCATTCGTTCTTTTTCTTTTTCAAGAGCCAAAAGCTTTTTTTCGGTACTTTCCACAAATTTCCGTACCGCGCTTCTTTCATCCGCCTTGTATTCTTCTATAAAAGCCGAATAATTATTGTCATTAAGGTTTTTATATTCAGTTTGAATTTCTTTGATATTTTTCATTATCAGTTACCGCTATTAATCTTTCCGAATCTTTCAAAAGGATATGTAATAATCCATGCTTTTCCGATAATATCATCTATAGATACTATTCCGACAGCTGTTGTTCTGCTATCCGAACTGTGATTTCTGTTATCTCCCAGGACAAAATATTCACCTTCCCCGAGAGTTATTTCGTTTATGGCAATACCCGGTTCCTTAATTGTCTCTCTTCCATAATTTTCTTCAAGAATAATACCGTTAATATAAATATTACCTTCAATATCAATTCTTACCGTTTCACCGGGTAGACCTATAATGCGCTTTATATAATAAGTATTTTTCTGCAATTCAAAAGGAAATACGACAATATCAAATCTCTCGGGGTCCGAAAATCTGTAGGAAATCTTATCAACCATTATGTTGTCTCCATCAAAGAGAGTATTATTCATGCTGTCTCCGATAACAACGGTACGTTGAGTTACATATTTAACGACAAGAAGTGTGAGCACAAAGACAATAAGCAAATAAATACTGTCTATAAGCACTTCTCGCAGAATTGATTTCTTTTTTGAACGTTTTTTCCTTCTATAAGTGGACATTTCCCTTGAGGCAATATCATTTTCGGTTTCTTTTTTTATAGGTTCATTTTGCGGCTCAAATTCCGTCATAATCCTCTGTCCTTTCAATACTGATACAGCCAAGCTTAGCCGATCTGAAATCTTCTATTATAAGTCTTGAAGCCTTTCCGTAATCTACTTCTCCACCTTTGACAAGACATTTTTTATTGAGACCGATATTTTTTAAAATCTCATATTTGTCATCCTGTTCCGCAACATTATATCTTTCAGTTATTCTTCCGGGATACCTTTTTGCAACAAAAGTAATTATATCAGCAGCAAGTTCGTCTTCGTGAATAATTTCATCATTAATTGATCCAATCATTGCAATATGAAGACCAACATCCTGATTTTCAAACTTGGGCCATAATACTCCGGGGGTATCAAGAAGTTCAAGCGTTTTATCGAGCTTAATCCACTGCTTGCCCTTTGTTATTCCGGGTTTATTGCCTGTAGCCGCTGCGGATTTTTTGACAAATGCATTTATAAAAGTGGATTTACCGACATTAGGTATTCCGCAAACCATTGCTCTCAAAGGTCTTGCCAGAATTCCTTTTTTTCTGTCACGCTCAATTTTATCTTTACAGGCATTCAAAACAGCACCCTTTACCGCTTTAAGACCAAGCCCTTTCTTTGAATCGGCCAAAATACACTCTATATTTTTACTTTTAAAATATTTTACCCACTGATTATTCACATCAGGGTCCGCAAGATCGCTCTTATTAAGGATAATTAATCTTGCTTTACCGTTACATAATTTATCAATATCGGGATTGCGACTTGAATAAGGAATTCTCGCATCCAAAATCTCTATCACAAGATCTATTAACTTGATATCTTCCTGCATCATACGAAAAGCTTTTGTCATATGACCGGGAAACCATTGATATCCCATACCTACTCCATTTCAAAGAATCATTTTATAAATCCGGAACCTATGTTGCCGGCTTCAAGTTTAAACCAAGCCTTACCTATTATATAATCCTTTAATACAATTCCGACATCACCGCTACGACTGTCTTCGCTGTTGTTACGATTATCCCCAAGGACAAAATATTCTCCTTCGCCCAGTGTAATAGGTGTAGCTGCTATTCCGCCGTCTTCCATTTTATCATAGTAATCCGATTCTTCATATATTGTACCATTGATATACAACCATCCGTTCTTAATCTGCACCGTATCTCCGGGAACAGCCACAACCCTTTTCACATAATAATTGGTATTTTCATTTCCCTTGGGAAGAAATACAACAACATCGCCATATTGGGGATTGCTCAAATTGTAGATAAATCTGTCTATAAGAATTGTTTGACCGCTATTCAATGTCGGTTGCATGGAATTACCGATTACCGCCGTTGTAATTCCAAAGCAAAAAACACAGACAAACGCAATGAGAACCATTGCTATGCCAAGAAATACATACGAAAAAATATTAAAAGCAACTCCGGAATTAATCCGTTTCTTTTTTTTATAAAATGATAGTCCTGATTGATTATTTTTCATAGATAACAAATTTCAAAAAAGAACAGCCCCGAATTATCGAAGCTGTTCCGAATTGTCAAGGTAATTATTTAATTACTTCTTTAACCTTAGCATTCTTACCAACACGGTCTCTTAAGTAGTTAAGTTTTGCTCTTCTGACTTTACCTCTTCGAACTACTTCTACTTTCTCAATGTTAGGTGTGTGAAGCGGCCATGTCTTTTCAACGCCAACGCCATTTGAAATCTTTCTTACTGTAAATGTTGTACGGTTGCTTCCGTTCTGGATCTTAAGAACAGTACCTTCAAATACCTGGATTCTTTCCTTATCTCCTTCTTTAATCTTACCGTAAACTTTAACAGTGTCTCCAATGTTAAACTCGGGTGCATCACTTCTAAGCTGTGCTTTCTCGATGTCTTCAATAATTGTACTCATATTATCCTCCTGTTTTTCATCGGACGTTCTTAATACAATTACTGTAACAGCGGAACATCTCTTTACTCGCAACGTTAGTATATTATCATATTACATAATTAAATGCAAGTATTATTTTATGATATAAATGTTAAAAGCCTAATTTGCTTGGCAATAAACCAAAACACTCACATCAATTTATTATCAGTTTAATTCTTAAGCATTATCGTCTGCAAAACTTTCATACCTTGAACAGCCGCATTTACAGCTTCCGATGTATCCCGGATAACTTTTTCCGCATTTACGGCAAACCCACTCTTCGTCGGACTTTACGACATATTTGTCAATAATCGTATTCAAACTTTGTAAAGTAATATCACGTTTACGTTTTATTTTTTTTGAATACGCTTTTATATCGTATATAGCCTTGCTCATACTTGCAGACAAAGAAAATCCTGCACACATAACGGCAACCCTTATAGTTGATGTATCGCCCTGACCCTTAACCGAAAATGCAAAAATAACAATAAATATCAGAATCAACAAAATTAAAATAATGCTGATTATTAACGAACGTACCGCATTTTTCTTTTTCTTCTCCGCAATAAACATCTGAGAATCAATATCTTCATTCAATTCATTCCAAACGATATCTGCTTTGGAAGAATAAAAATTCTCTTTAAAAGCATATTCTGTATTTTCAACTAATGCTTTATCATAATCATGCTTACTTTTCTTGGTATATAAAATTCGAAATGCCTCATAATCTTCTCTAAACAGTTCATTATCTTCCGCAAAATAATCTTCAAGCAACTTATAAACGGCAAATTCTTTAATCTTTGAACTGCTTTGTTCCAGCTTATCTAACCCCAAAGTTCCGTAATAGTCTTTCATCTTCCCTCCAAAAATCTGATAAAAACAATAACTCTCGATTGGTATACAAGTTCAATATCGTAATCGATAATATGAATTATATATATGCCCACAATTAATTTATTTATAAATGTTGGAATAAAAAATATAAATAACAAAAACAGCACGTTAGATGTAATTAATGTGTTCTCAGTGGTATATAGTTTTATCAAAAAATCTGAATCTTAATAAGATATTTCTTCACTTATATAAGTTTTAATAAAACTTTATTTTTCAGACATGCGTAAGTCCGTCTTTTTACAAGTATGATTTATCAGTAATAATCCTATTAGAATGCATAAGAACGAAACCACAATAAGAATCGCTATTGTTCCCGCCCCGAGATTATCTCCGAACAGGGTAGGAAACCGTTTTGAAAGGCTTTCTTCGTACTGTGACACAAGAACGGAGGCAAGGTTATTAAGAAAATGCATCCATATACTTACAAATATTGATTTGGTTTTATAAACCACATATGCAAGAAGACCACCAAGTATTCCAACCGGGATAAGTTTCACAAGACTCATGTGATACATTCCGAATACAGCTCCGGTTATTACTATAGCCGTAACAATACCGATTTTGTTTTTAAGTGTTCCGAATAAAAATCCTCTGAATGCGGATTCTTCACATATTGCAGGAAGAAGCGCCGAGGACAAAATTATTGTTATAATGCTTTTGCCTTCCCAAATATCAAAAAGATTACTGTCTGCGGCAGCTGCCGATGCCGGGAAAAAATAAGTTAATAAAGCAGAAACAAAAAGCATAATGATATATACACCCAGCCAGGTTATTGTTGCATAAAGAAAATAAACAGGCTTTGTTTTTGAAACAGAAAATAATTTTTGGAAATCTGCTTTCATATACCAACTGTAGAATAAAGTAATTCCCAAAATCATCAACTGCTCTATAACAAGTCCCCAAATACCGTATTTTAACACGAAAACCGAACCGCCAAGCAGGACAACAACAAGAAGTATTGCAAATAAAAGCAGCAAATCGCCATACCCGGGCATCTGTTTTTCCTTCATGTCGCTTCTCTTTTCTATAATACGAATGCCCTCACTTGATTCGGAGAACAAAATACTCTCGGAAGAAAACATTTTTGCCATTAACACAACCGCAAGAATACTGTATGCGATATTCGATAAAAGGACAATAAATATAATGCCGGGATTATACTCCATAAGAAACAATTTACCAAGCAGAAGGGCAATATTAATAACCGGTATAAGTGCCGTGGTTTCATTGAGTTTTATTGCCGGTATCATCCCTGCCATTGACGCAAACATAAATATTAACATAATCGGAGTCGTAAAATTCTGTGCTTCTTTAAAACTTTTGGCAAATATACAAATAAGCAGACAGACTGCCGAACAAAACAAAGCAAAAACAACGGCACACAAAAGTGCAATCAATACCGCGGGAATATATACCGAAAAGGAAATTGCTTCCCCTTCCGTATTAACGGCATATATTGTCTGATAAAGATACATTCCCATAACGCCCATGGAAATGACATTTAAAAACGCTGCGGCAACGGCGATTGTTGCCGTTGCAAGAAATTTACCCATAATAAGATCGATATTTTTAACCGGAAGCGTAAGCATTGTTTCAAGAGTGCCTCGTTCCTTCTCTCCTGCTGTCGTATCAATTGCCGGATACAAGGCCCCCATTAAAACACTCGAAATAAGCAAAAACGGAACTATATATCCGATAAGATAACCCATTGATTCTTCTTTTGTGGCTATGTCTTCGGACTTATATTTAATCGAATACAAAACCTGTTCCGTATCTAATCCGTATGATTCCACCTTTTGCTCAGTAACGTCTTTTTGATAAAGTTTAATCATATTTACAAGCATTTGGTATGCTGTCTGAGAATCTGATTCGGATGACAGATAATGAATCGTAAATTCGGTTGTTCCTTCATTTTCATCGGCAGTTACAAATGCACTGATTTCCTTATGAATGAGGTTTGAAGATAACGATTCAAATTCTCCGTGAACAATATTAAACTCATACTCATAAGTGACCTGATTGGCACTTACAAAGTCAGCCAAGATTCCGCATTCGGATGAAAATCCCACACTATAAGCTTTGGTGGTGCTTTGTGTCATCATATTTGATGCAATTACCATTGATAAAGCAAAAATAAGAGGATAAAGAACAAGCGGCATAACAACCATCATAAGCATTGTTTTTTTATCTCTCAAAATATCGACTATTTCTTTTTTGTACAGTGCTGCCGTTATTTTTCTATTCATCCTTTTTCTCTTTCTTTATATCAATAATGTTGCTAAATGCATCTCTGAGATTATTACAATTATATCTTGTCATAAGTTCCTCGGATGTACCTTTTTCTACTATGTGACCGTTATGAATCATTGCAATTCTATCGCAAAGATACTGCGCTTCTTCCATGTAGTGGGTAGAATATATAATGGTTTTTCCGTTTGCCTTTTCGGATTTCATAAAATCTATGATTGATTTACTGCTGATAATATCAAGGCCGAGTGTGGGTTCGTCAAATATATAGATATCCGGATTATGAATAAGACATCTTGCTATATTTGCTCTCTGCATCTGTCCGGTTGAAAGCCTCTCTATTCGGTTATCCATAAATTCATCAAGACCGAGGACGTCCGTAATCTTATCGATTCTGTCCTTCTTTTCCGTCTCGCTCATTCCGTATATATTGGCAAACATTTCCAACAGTTCTCTGATTGAAAATCTGTGATACAGTTTGGTATTGGCAGAAAGATAACCGATTTTTTTCTTGGTTTCTTCATTATCTTCGATTACATTGCCATTATTATCCGTCACAATCACACGACCTTCCGTCGGTAACATTATTTTACCGAGAATACGAAGCAGAGTTGTCTTGCCTGCACCGTTAGGCCCCAATAATCCGAGTATTTCCCCCTGATTGGCCTTTAGGCACACTTTATCAAGGGCATTAAAATCAACCATGTGTTTGTGTTTATTTTTGCCCTTTTCATTATCACCGCTCATATGTCGAAACTGTTTGGTTATATCTATTGCTTCAATCATGATTTTCCTTTCCGAACTTCTTTTCATACAAGTCAGGACGTCTCTCTTTTGTACGAAGTATTGACTGCTCTCTGCGCCATTTTTCTATATTTACATGATGACCGCTTAACAAGACATCCGGAACACGCTTTCCCATCCATTCCTCAGGTCTTGTATACTGAGGATATTCAAGAAGTCCGTCACCAAAAGATTCTGTTACCGAACTCACCTCATTATTCAAAACCCCCGGAACAAGTCTGGAAATCGCATCCATCATAACAAGAGCCGGCAATTCACCGCCGGTCAGAACATAATCTCCTATTGAAACCGTATCTGTTACAATCTCTTCAAGTACCCTTTCGTCAATTCCTTCATAATGACCGCAGAGAAAAATAATGTCCGATTCCTTCGATAATTCGGAGGCTATACTCTGATTAAATACTTTCCCCTGTGGCGATACATAAATGACTCTTGCCGATTTGCCGATTTTTTCGGATATGGCACGATAACAGTCATATACGGGTTGTGCCTGCATAAGCATACCGGCTCCTCCGCCATATGTATAATCATCAACCTTTGAATGACGCTCATTTGAATAATCTCTTATATTCACGGCATTCAAAGATACATAACCGTTTTCCATAGCCCTTTTTATAATGCTTGTATTCATTGCATTTTCAATCATTTCGGGAAATAAAGTCATAACATGAAAATTCATTATTCCAATCCTTCCATAATTTTAACAGTCATTTTCCCGCCCTCAATATCTACACAAAGAACACACTGTTTAATAGCGGGAATTAATACCGTATCACCGTTATTCTTCTTTATTTCATAAACATCATTGGCTCCGGTTTCATATATTTCATTTAAAATACCAATTTCGTTATCATTCTCATCAACACACTTAAGACCGATAAGATCTGAGAAATAATATTCGTTTTCTCCGAGAGAAACAGCATTATCCCTGGTCACATACAATTCATTCTTTTTAATTTTCAGGGCTTCGTCCCTGTCATTTATTTCTTTGAATTTAATAATCAGTAAATTATTCTGAAAACGCACTTTTTCCGGATGTACCGTTTTCAGTTCCTTATCATCTGATAAAAATATTTCTTTAATCTTTCCGACTCTTTTGGGTTCCTCGGTAGTCGGAAATACTTTAATCTCACCACGTACTCCGTGGGCATCCGTAACTACACCGATTCTGAATAAATCTTTTTCTTCAATCTCTTTAAGCATCTGATACTCCATTCCCGGAAAATATATATTACAATGACTATTATATAAAAATGCACACCTGTTTAAAAGTGTGCATCTTTAATGTCGAATAATTATTCAATAATCTCTACATCCACATAGATATCATCTTTCATGGATGCAGCCTTAACAACGCTACGAATTGCTTTGGCAATACGGCCCTGCTTACCGATAACTTTACCCATATCACTGGGGGCCACCTTAAGTTCAACCGTTGTTCTCCTGCCTACAACCTTTTCAGTAACAACAACTTCATCAGGCTTTTCAACAAGAGCTTTAGCAATTACTTCAACTAACTCTTTCATTTGCACCTCCGAAATTGTAACCAGAACAAAACAAGCTTATATTATTTTTCGATACCTGCAAGCTTGAAGATCTTGCTAACAACTTCAGTAGGCTGAGCTCCGTTTGCAAGCCACTTTTTAGCTTTTTCAGCATCAACCTTATATGTGCTGGGATCTGTATTGGGATCATATGTTCCGATTTCATCGATAAATCTACCATCTCTGGGAGAACGTGAATCTGCAACTGTAATTCTGTAAATAGGATTTCTCTTCTTACCCATTCTTGTAAGTCTGATTTTAACTGCCATTTTTTCTTTCCTCCAAATAATAAATAAAAGTGTTTATCTAAAAGGGGAAGCGCATGCCTCTGCCCTTTTTACCAAATCCACCCAGAAGAGACGGCATCTGCTTCATCATCTTCTGTGACTGTTCAAATTGCTTAATAAAGCGATTAACAACAGCAATATCAACCCCGGCGCCCTTGGCAATTCTATGCTTTCTGCTGGGATTAAGAAGCTTGGGATTACTTCTTTCTTCCGGTGTCATAGAGAAAATAATCGCCTCTGTCTGACGAAGTTGTTTCTCCCCCTCATCGGTATCAATGTCTCCCGTCTTCATTCCCATACCGGGCATCATATTTAAAATACCGGCAAGTCCGCCCATCTTTCGCATCTGCTTCATGGACTCCAGGTAATCGTTAAAATCGAACTTACCTTTTTTCATCCTCGAAGTCATCTCGCGGCCTTTATCGGCATCTATATCTATATTCTCCTGGGCCTTCTCGATAAGTGTAAGAATATCGCCCATACCCAGAATTCTGTTGGCCATTCTGTCAGGATAAAACTGTTCAAGATCCGAAAGTTTTTCACCCATACCTACATATAAAATAGGCTTTCCGGTAACCGCTTTAACCGATAATGCAGCACCACCTCGTGTATCGCCGTCCATCTTAGACAGTATGATACCTGTCACACCGATCTTGTCATCAAATTCCTTGGCAACATTATCGGCATCCTGACCTGTCATGGCATCAACTACAAGAATTGTTTGATGAACAGATACATTTTCCTTGATTCTGACAAGTTCGTCCATCATCTCTTCATCAACATGAAGACGACCGGCCGTATCAAGAATAACAACATTCATACCGTTCTTCTCGGCATGTTCTATTGCAGCCTTTGCTATATTCTCGGGCTTAATATCACTTCCCATTGAAAATACGGGAACACCCTGTTTCTCACCATTAATCTTTAACTGCTCAATTGCAGCGGGTCTGTATACGTCACAAGCAACCAAAAGAGGTTTCTTTCCTTTTAAAAGAAGTTTACCTGCTATCTTTGCTGTAGTGGTTGTCTTACCGGCACCCTGAAGACCGCACATCATTATAACCGTAATGGCTTTTCCGGGTTGCATCTGTATCTCGGTAGTCTCGCTACCCATAAGAGCAGTCATTTCTTCGTTAACAATCTTTATCACCATCTGACCGGGATTAAGACCGTTAAGAACATCTTGTCCAACTGCCCGCTCTTCAACACTTTTAACAAACTGCTTAACTACCTTAAAGTTAACATCGGCTTCGAGAAGAGCCATCTTAACTTCCTTCATTGATGCCTTTACATCGTCTTCGGTAAGTCGGCCCTTGCTTCTTAAATTTTTAAATACTCTCTGTAATTTATCACTAAGGCTTTCAAATGCCATATTTATAAATCCTCAATTATTTTATCTATCTGACCGGTTATTAATTCTCTGTCTTTGAGACTCAGACTGTCATATTCTCCAACCATATTCTTCATGGTTACGAGTCTGTCTCGATTATCAAGAAATCTTGACACAAGATGAAGTTTGCTCTCATAATCGGAAAGTAACTTATCACATCTCTTTATAAGATCATGTACTCCCTGTCTGGAAATATTATGAATGGATGCGATCTCTCCCAGTGACAGATTATCATATACAAAGGCTTCGTATACTTCCTGTTGATGCTCTGTCAGAAGAGGTCCGTAAAAATCATATAAAATTCCCTGTTCAACAATTCTTTCCATATCCTACCCACAGTCACCGTCCATTATATTATCTCAATGCATCCTCCCTGTCAAGTATTTTATCTTTACACCTGTGAAAATTTTATCTGATTGCTGATTGATTAATATTTTTCTTTTTATACTCAGCCTTGTTCCTGTACATTAATTCATCAGCCCTCTTAAGACAAACTGTTAAATTATAATCGGGAAAATCATTACAACATACAACGCCGACACTTGCATGAATAAAGTAACCTTTATCAATATTTTCATTTAGAAGTTTCATATTGTCTTCGAGATTCTTTACAAATCTTAAATGTCTTTCTTTATCCTCCGAAATCAATATCGCCGCAAATTCATCTCCGCCGTAACGGGCACAGATCTCACCGTCTTCAAGAGTACCGAGAAGAATATTGGCGAATTCGGTCAGAGCCACATCTCCTTCGCTGTGTCCAAATGTATCATTTATAAATTTGAGTCCGTCCATATCTATACTTGCAACACTTAAATATAGATTGTGACGTTTTGATCTGTCTTCAAGAATAAGAAGATTATTTTCAAATCCCCTTCTGTTATATATTCCGGTAAGCTCATCCAAAATATAGGCTTTTCGAATATCCATAATATCAAAATTATCATTACGAATATTAAAATTATCAAGGGCATCGGCCAGACACCCCACATAATTCTGAATATACCTGTTAGGATATTCGCCTTCTTTAAAAAGGGAAACCATATATCCGAATACTTTCATTCCTGAATGAATTGTCGTAACGTGATAAATCGAAGGAGTATCTTCAAGATAATCATCCGGAATAATACTGCTCGCAGCAAAATGTAATTCCGGATTATCATAATGTCTGTTATAGCACGGATTGTAAAATATTCTTTTAAGTATCATTTCCTCCGTAAACCGACTCATTTTATCAGCTTCTCTTTTAGATATTTCGAACGCATCATCCGTCAGACAAATGAATGATTTTAACGCTCTTGTGCTTGTGAAATGATAATCTGCGCAACTGAACATTTCCTCCTCGGAGAAACAGACATCATAAGTGGAACTAAGAAAAAACACGTTTTCAAGGCCGGCAAATTTGGCATTAATCTCATTGAGCCTATTCTGAAAATCTTTTTTTTCAAGTACGTTTTTAATTTCCGGATCGGTACTTCGTCTCAAAAGCATTTTATTGCTTATATAATTCTGATATTCAACTTTAACTCCGGCATTAACGGCAAAAATCAATTCAAAAGCTTTGCCGGCAAGCGCTTCTAAATCCATATCAAAAGAAGTAATTTGCGGACTGCAGGATCTGGACTCAACAATATTATCGTAGCCGGATACAAGAACATCTTCTGGAACTCTCACACCCCTTGAAGCAAGTTCCTCAATAATCGATAATGCCATATAATCGTTGGCACACACGATAGCTTCGGGATACCGGTTTCTTGACGAATAAAAATAATCCAATGCCTCTTTAGCCTTACCGGTATAATAATCACCATAGAAAATCATATTTTCATCAACGGCGATTCCGAGTTCTTCCATCGCTTCCTTATAACCTTCAAGACGCCTTACCGCATCGTCCAGCTCCATTCTTCCCGTCATATGGCAGATATCTTTTTTGCAACACTTATTATGCAAATATAAAGTTATATCTTTAATTGATTTTTTGTCAGAAAAGAGAACACTGTAAAAACCTTCTTTTACAGCTTTAAGATAAACAACCGGACAGGTAGCATGATTATGAAGATATTCATAGAGTTCTTTCTCTATACCTTCAATATTCATCTGACCTTCTTCAACAATAAAACCATCAAATGTCCCATAATCCGGCAGTTTAAAAAATGATTTTTCACCCTCGGAGTATTGTGAAAGAATAGCATCAAATACACCGTAATTGACGAATACGAAAATATCCGTATTAAACACATCGGCATTCTTTTTCATTTCCATAATCAGATTATTGCAATAATCGTTAATCTCTCCTAAAAAAACTCCTATGCGTTTTCTCATATTAATCCCCTTGTACTGCATTTATGCAGCTTAATTAAATAGAAACGAAAAACATTTATGATTTTTTAAGTATAAAACTTAACAACTCTTCGCAAAGGAGCCTTTGCCCCAAATGATCAGAGTTATTTTTCATACTATCCTCCTATTCTATTACTCTTTTATAGATTCTTCCCGATTCATAAATATTATTTATAAACCGATCGGTTTCCTCACATACTTCTTCAATAAGATCGGTATCTATATCATGACCGGAATTAGAGTACAAGACAAGTTTACAGGAAGGCAGGCAATGTGCTGTTCTTATCATTAACTCGGGCGTACTTATGGGATCGTCAATACCGCCAATCATCAATGTCGCAACTTTAACAGACGCAAGTGCCTTTCGAAGATTCTCTTCATTTATATACTTCATCAAAGGTCGCCCGTAGTCAATCTTTTTTTCCGGTTCCGGTCTGTCCGGTTGATTCATTATATGTGCAATACGTCTGTCCCTTCTTAACTGTCGAGCTTCATCATTATCAATAGGCGGATTAAAAGGAGGAACCTCTTTAATAATCCCCTGTTCCAGCATCTGCCTGTAAGACATGACACCCGAATCAAGACTGTGCGGACCACATACAACCGCAACAAAGGCCCGGACTCTGTCCGGATAATTCAGACATAAATGCCAGCCGACTCCGGAACCGTGAGAGGCTCCCATATAAATAAATTTCGATATACCTAATGCATCCGCAACTTTAACAACATCGGCTGCAAAATAATCATACCAATTCTCGCCGTAGTCTTCTTCTATCAAGGTTGAAGGCGAAAAGCCCCGCAATGTTATACAGTATACATGATACCCCATCATGGCAAGTTTCTGCTGCATACCGTTCTTGTAGAAGCCAACCTGAGCAGAGAGGATATACTTATCGCCTTCGCCGTATTCTTCCACATAAAGACTGATTGATTCCGTTACTTTTATATACATAATTAAATATTTGTTCTTACAACCTTCGGCTTAAATCCTTCTTTTTCAAGACGATCGATAATCTGATTCTTATGTTCGGTTCCGAAAGCCTCAATCGTAATTCTAAGTTCGACGGTTGCCTTTCTGTTAGTTGATACAAACTGGTTATGCTCAAGTTTAATTACATTACCGGTTTCTTCGGCTATTACACCCGATACGCGACACAATTCTCCGGGCTTATCGGGAAGAAGAACAGATACCGTAAAAATACGATCCCTGAAAATTAATCCCTGCTGAACAACACTGCTCATTGTAATTATATCCATATTACCGCCGGACAAAATAGAAACTATTTTCTTATCTTTTACATCCAAATGATTAAGGGCGGCAACAGTAAGAAGTCCGGAGTTCTCAACAACCATCTTGTGATTCTCTACCATATCAAGGAAAGAAACAATGAGTTCTTCATCTTCCACGGTAATAATATCATCTATATTCTGCTGGATATAAGGGAAAATAACAGTTCCCGGAGTTTTTACGGCAGTTCCGTCAGCAATTGTATTAACACTGTCAACCGTTGAAACCTTACCGGCCTTTAATGAAGCTTTCATACATGCCGCTCCGGCAGGTTCTACACCGATAACCTTAATCTTAGGATTAAGCATCTTGGCAAGTGATGATACACCTGTTGCAAGACCACCGCCACCTATCGGAACGAGAATGTAATCTACCAACGGAAGTTCTTTAATTATCTCCATCGCAATTGTTCCCTGACCGGTTGCAACCGCAAGATCGTCAAAAGGATGAATGAACGTATAGCCATATTCATCTGCAAGTTCATATGCCTTTGCGCATGCTTCATCATAAACATCTCCGTAAAGAACTACTTCGGCTCCGAAGCTCTTTGTTCTGTTTACTTTGATAAGAGGAGTCGTTGTAGGCATCACAATCGTAGCTTTCATTCCAAAACATTTTGCCGCATAAGCAACCCCCTGTGCATGATTACCTGCAGAAGCTGTAATAACGCCTTTAGCTCTTTCTTCCTCAGAGAGTGTACTTGATTTATAATACGCACCTCTTAACTTATAAGCCCCTGTAAACTGCATATTTTCAGGTTTTAAATAAACCTTGTTTCCGGTTTTCTTGCTTAAAAAATCACTGTAAATCAGCTTAGTCTCAAGAGTAACCTTTTTTACTACCTCAGATGCTTCTTCAAACTTCTCGAGTGAAAGTTCTTCCTGCTTTGCCATTAATAATCGCCTCTTTCTTTTATAATTAAAAATCAAAAATTAATTTTCAGTATTCACATTCTCTGCTTCGGAAGCAAAGAGTGCATCTACAAAAACATTTGCCTCAAATTTCTGCAGATCCACAATCTTCTCACCAACACCCACATATTTTACGGGGATACCGAGTTCGGAACTGATGGCAATTGCCACACCGCCCTTGGCGCTTCCGTCCATTTTCGTAAGAACAATGCCCGTAAGATTGGCAACTTCTCCGAATTCTTTTGCCTGATTAAGAGCATTCTGACCGGTGGATGCATCAAGCACAATAAGATTTTCCCTGTATGCATCGGGATAAGCTTTATCAATTATCTTATTCATTTTTCCAAGTTCATCCATCAGGTTCTTTTTATTATGGAGTCTTCCTGCAGTATCAACCAGAAGTACATCAATATTTCTTGCCTTTGCGGCATTAACGGCATCAAATAAAACGCTTGAAGGATCCTGGCCTTCAACACCTCCGATCATCGGGACACCTGCTCTGTGTGACCACTCCTCAAGTTGAGAATTCGCTGCCGCTCTGAAGGTATCCGCAGCACAAAGCATTACCTTTCGACCGCTGCTCTTTAATAATGATGCCATCTTACCGATTGTGGTTGTCTTTCCGACCCCGTTAACTCCGATAACAAATACAACAGCCTGTTCGGATTCAAATCTGTAAGTTGTTTCTTCGGAGTGCATTTCATCTTTAATATTCTGAATAAGCAACGATTTGCATTCCGCAGGGGATTTAATATGCTGAGCCTTAACCTGCTGTTTGAGTTTTTCCAGAATATTATCTGTAGTTCTTACTCCAATATCCCCGAGAATCATTATCTCTTCAAGTTCTTCGTAAAAATCATCATCAATCTTATCGGAATTTGAGAAAATGTTATCCATGCTTGCGACAATATTATTTCTTGTTTTAGCAAGTCCCTGCTTTAAACGCGTCCAAAGAGAGACTCCGTGTTCCTCTTCTTCCTCTGTTGCTTCGGCTGACTCCTGCGTCTCTTCTGTCGTATCACTCCCGGTTACGTCTCTCCCGACAGAATTCTCTCCGATTATATTTTCCGAAATAACAGACTCCGCTTCAAAATTTACCGCTTGTTGATTATCTTCCCCTGATATATCGGATTGTATCACTTCAGAGACCTGTGTTGCCTCTGAAAGATCATCTTCAGATATCTTCTCAGCATCGACATTCTCAGCAGTGACATTTTCAGCATCGACATTTTCAACAGCGACATTTTCAACATCGACATTTTCAACATCGACATTTTCATTGCCGATATTTTCTGCTTCAATTTCAGCATCAGGTTGTTTCTTTTTAAATTTATCCCAAAAACTCAATTCATTCTCCTTATTTATCCAGTTCCTTGTCTATCAGATTAACACTTACAAGTGCTGACACACCTTTCTCCTGCATTGTAATACCATATAATCTGTCGGCTTTCTCCATCGTTCCTCTTCTGTGGGTAATAACAATAAACTGTGTATATTTTGTAAGTTTATGAAGATATCCGGCAAATCTTCCGACATTGCTCTCATCCAACGCAGCCTCGATTTCGTCCAGAAGACAGAACGGGGAGGGTTTAAGATTCTGAATAGCGAACATTAACGCTATAGCAGCAAGAGATTTTTCTCCACCGGAGAGCTGCATCATATTCTGCAATTTCTTTCCGGGCGGTTGAGCGATAATTCGAATTCCCGCTTCAAGAATATCCTCATCCTCCATTAGTTCAAGAGTACCTTTTCCGCCACCGAACAGTTCTTTGAAGACTTTATCAAACTGCTCGCTTATTTCATGGAATTTCTCTTTAAACTGTTTCCTCATTGCCTCATCAAGTTCTTCAATAATTCCAATCAGAGTCTTTTCGGCCTCTATAAGATCATCATGCTGATTCTTAAGGAATTCGTATCTCTCCGAAACCTGCTTATAATCTTCAATGGCATTGACATTTACATCACCGAGACGCTTAATCTTATCCTTTATCTCGGCAACGGAACGTTTAATAAATACAATATCCGTCAAAGTCTCATCTCTGAGAGCACCTGCATCTCTTATTGAAAGCTCATACTCATTCCACATATATGAAGTGAGACCGTTTACGGATTCGTTTAATTTCTCCTGCTGAGAAGTAAGACGATATACTTCCTTGTCCAATCCCGATATCGAATCACCGAGTTTTTCTCTTTCTGCAAAGAAATTATTCTGTTTTGTCGAGAGTTCCTCTTTCTTAGCCTGCATTTCAACAAGCCTTTTCTCTCCGTCACTCTCATTGGCGTATGAAGCCTCTATTGTATTTTTCAAAGAAACAATGTTTTCTTCTTTAAGCTTTATTTCTTCGGTATTCTGTTCAATTGCCTTAACAACTTCTTCTTTTTCCGACAAAAACCTCTCAAGTTCCTGAGCAATTCGATCTACATTTTGCTGTTCGAATTCCTGCTGAGTGAGATATTTTTGCGCTTCCATATCAAATGCGGATATTTCATTTACAAGGAGTTGTTCACTGTCGCGTGTTCCTTCCAAAGAATCAGACAATTCAGTAATTCTTTCTTCGCTGTCTTTTTCAAACTTAACCGACTGTTCGAGTTTTTCTTCAATCTTCTGCTGACTTTCTTTTATCTCCGTAACCTGTCTGTTAAGTTCTTCCTCTTCATTTTTGAGACTGTCCACATCAACAGCGGTCTCACTGATTTTCTCTTCGGCTTTAATCACATTAAGACGTGCCGTATTCTGTTTGATAAACAGATTCTGCTGTTCAATCTTAATATCCTCTATAGCCATACGGAGTTTGTTTCTCTCCTGCTTAATCTCATCGATTGAATTCATTATTTCATCAATCTTAACGAGTGCATTTTTAACCTTTTCCGCAAGTTCATCCATCTCCCGGCGTCTTCCGAGCAGGTTGGAATTATTCTTAAAGGCACCACCGCTTATAGCTCCCCCGGGTACAAGAAGTTCACCCTCAATTGTAACCATACGGACACCGTAATCAAATTTTTTGGCAATCTTTAAAGCATTGTCAACATTATCAACAACCACTATTCTGCCCAGCATTGCTTTTGCAACATCGGAATATTTAGCCTCGGTATTGACTATATCGCAAGCCATTCCGATGACGCCTTTCTCGTCAAGCACTTCAGGAGTCTTGAATTCCTGTGGGTTGGTAATACTTGTAAGCGGCAAAAATGTAGCACGTCCGAATCTGCCTTCCTTAAGAAAGGCAATCATCTTCTTGGCAGTATCTTCATCCTCTGTAACGATATTTTGAATATTACCGCCCAGGGCTGTCTCGATAGCTGTCTCATATTTACGCTCAACTTTAATAATATCCGCAACTACACCGATAATGCCTTTATGAGACTCCTTTTGCTCCATTACTTTCTTAATGGAATTACCGTATCCTTCATATCGCTCGGTCAGATTTGATATTGATTCCAATTTGGTCTTATCGCTATGATAAGAAACCTGTGTATCACGTAATTCTTTGTCAAGATTACCGAGTTCTTCATGAATCTCATCAAGACGTTCTTCTTTTTTCTTCTGATCGAGATTTAAATTCTCAATCGAGTTGGTAATCTCAAGAAATTCATTTTCCAGGCCTTTGATAATCTCGTGTTGTTTTTCTTCATCCGTTTTTGCCTGTAAAAGCTTTGATGTAAGTTGCGATCTTCTGGTAGATACATTTTCCAGCATCGTCTCATAACGGGATTTATCCGATTTATAAAGAGATCTTTCATTGATTACTTCAATGATTGCATTCTTACATTTTTCAATTTCTTCATTTACATCTTCAATATTCTTACGAAGAAGTTCCAGTTCTTTTTCTTTGGCGGCTTTCTTTTCGTTTATACCGTTAATTACATCATCAACCTTCTCCTTCGAATCGGCAATTACTTTCCTCTCGCCTTCTTTGGCTTCAATATCACTGCCGATGGATTCAAGTCGTTGATTAAAATGTTCTATATTGTTCCGGGCAGACTTAATCTGTTCGTTTAAAACATTTATTTCGCCTTCAAGTTTTGTTCTGATATTACTGGTATTTGAAAGAGAACCCCTTGTCTCTTCAATATCCTTTTCAAGAGTTACAATTGTCTCTTTAATCTCATCATATGAATTCTTAATATTTTCAAATTGCTCTTTCTGAACGGTGAGCTGTTCCTCCGCAACAGACAGTTTCTGCTGAACATCGGAAAGAAGACCGGTGGTTCTGTCGGTCTCCATAAGAAAATAATTAACATCCAGACGTTTGAGTTCCTCTTTTTGTTTAAGATATTCTCTCGCCTTTTCGGACTGTTTTTCCAAAGGTCCGATCTGTCTTTCAAGTTCCGAAAGAATATCATTTACTCGAACAAGGTTCTGTTTTTCCTCTTCAAGTTTTTTCTGTGAAATTGCTTTTCTCTTTTTAAATTTGACTATACCGGCAGCCTCATCAAAGAGTTCCCTTCTCTCTTCGGGCTTTCCGCTAAGGATTTTATCTATCTGACCCTGTCCTATAATAGAATATCCTTCTTTTCCGATACCGGTATCATAAAAGAGTTCATTAACATCTTTCAATCTGCACGGAGCTCCGTTAAGGAGATATTCACTTTCGCCGCTTCTGTATAACTTACGGGCAACTGTCACTTCATCAAAATCCACCGGCAGCTGGTGATCCGAATTGTCCAAAGTTATTGCTACAAAGGCATATCCGAGAGGTTTTCTTGTCTCAGTACCGGAGAAAATAACATCCTGCATTGAAGCGCCTCTGAGCTGTTTGATCCTCTGCTCACCCAAAACCCAGCGAACAGCATCCGCCACATTGGATTTTCCCGAACCGTTGGGACCTACTATTCCCGTAATACCATTATGAAATTCAAATCTGATTTTATTGGCAAAGGATTTAAAACCCTGAACCTCTATACTCTTTAAATACATATTTAATACTTTCCGCTTTTATTATTTAGTCTCGACTACAAATTTGTTTATCGCCTGAACAGCCGCATTTTTCTCAGCTGTTTTTTTATTGCTTCCGGTCCCGTTTCCGTAAAGAACGTCATTAATAAAAACATTCACTTCGAATTCCTTACAATGTTCGGGGCCTGATATATTAACAACCTCATATCTGATAACCGAAGAAGAATCTTTTTTTTGTACCAATTCCTGAAGCTTTGATTTACCGTCAATTGAATTAAGTTTTTCAAGTTTGTCTTCTCTAAGTATATATTTTAATATAATCTTTCTTGCCGGTTCCATTCCTCCATCAAGATAAAGAGCTCCAAGCAGGGCTTCAAAAGCATCGGATATTACCGACGGTTTATTCCTACCGCCACCAATTTCCTCACCCTTTCCAAGTAAAACAAATTGACCGAGCTTTATCTTTCCAGCAGACTCAAAAAGAGCAGGTTCACATACAAGAGCTGCTCTTATCTTTGATAATTCTCCTTCCGGTTTTTCCTTAAATCTGTCAAACAAATAATCACTGCTCACCAGTTCAAGGACCGCATCTCCGAGAAATTCCAATCGCTCGTTACATTTTAACTTGTTGATTTTTCTCTCATTGGCATATGATGAATGAGTAAGAGCTTCTATAAGAAGTTCTTTGGAAATAAAATTATAACCGATTAACTGTTCCAACTCTCCCAAGGATTCCATCTTCATAATCATACACTCCTGAGTTCACCGATAATCATAAGTGCATCATTAACAGTATCAATTCTGTCAAAGTCGGATTCTTTAAATCGAACATTCATTTCTTTTTCCACAAGTCTTGCTATCTGCAGCATATCTAACGAATCGGCGCCAAGGTCTCCTACAAATGTAGATTCCGGCAGGATTTCGGCAGGATACACCTGCAACACTCTGGTTATAGCATTTTTTAATATTTCAAGTTCCATGATTACTCCGTATTAATCAGACATTAAGCTGTTCTTTTATCTGATTGTTTATATTCTGCTCTTTAAAGGTCTGACACTGAAGCAATGAATTCTTTATTGCTATTGCTTTACTTGTACCGTGCGTCTTAACAACAAGTCCGTTAAGCCCCAGAAGAGGTGCTCCTCCGTAAATATCAGTATCAAACCCTTTTAATGTTTTCTTGAGAGAAGGAAGAGCAAGCCAAGCTCCTATCTTACTCTTAAGATTACTCTTAAGTCCTTTTTTAATCTGTCCGATTAAAGCATCTGCAGTTCCTTCATACAACTTGAGAATTACATTCCCGACAAATGCTTCGCATACGATAACATCGGCTTTTCCGAAAGGAATATCTCTTGCTTCTATGCTTCCGATAAAATTAATCCCTTCACACGCTTTCAAAAGAGGGTACGTTTCTTTAACCAAAGCATTTCCCTTTTCTTCTTCGGCACCTATATTCACAATGGCAACTCTGGGATTATCAATTCCGAGTGCATTTTTGCAATATATACTGCCCATCTTGGCAAAGGAAACAAGATTGTCCGGTTTCGCATCAACATTGGCACCGCAATCAAGAAGCAGTGCACATCCGTCAATTGTAGGTATAATCGGTGCAAAAGGTGCTCTTTCAACCCCCTTAAGACGACCGACAATTAACTGACCGCCTACAAGTACTGCTCCTGAGCTTCCTGCGGATACAAAAGCATCACATTCTCCATCTCTAACCATATAGAGACCTTTAACAATAGAAGAATCTTTTTTCTTCCTTATTGCCATTACAGGCGGTTCGCTCATTTCTATTATTTCATTGGCATTTATTACAGACATCCTGCTTTTATCATAATCATATTTAGCCAATTCATTATTAATTTCATTTTCTTTACCAAGAAGATAAACATAAAGGTTATCAGATTCATTAATAGCATCTATGGCCCCCTGAACAACCTGCATCGGAGCGGTATCTCCACCCATGGCATCTAATGCAACTTTAACCATTTCGCTCATTTCAATCTCCGTTTCTTAACCATTAATCACGTCGCGGATATTCGTAATCGAGGCATATAAATATTACAATAAAAGCCTTCCGCGCAAAAATATCCAATATTAACGCCAAACTTTATCATACTAAAAAAGCGCTATAAATGCAATCGAGTAGGAGAAATTTCTCCTTATAGAGAAATTTCGTTCTCTCACACCACCGCGTGTACCGTTTCGTACACGGAGATTCAATCAGCTTAACAAGCAACACACCTTTCGGCGTAGTAATCTGACATTGAGATTAGTCGGCTATACACTTCCCACTATCTCTCGCGCGTTCGGGAAATTGCATTAGAGAGCCCATGGCGCGCAAACAAGAAAAAAGGCTTCCCGAATTAATCAGGAAGCCTAAACATCAGTAAATTATTAAAACAATTAATCTACAGATATTATCTCTTTCTTGTTATATGCACCACAAGCTTTACATACTCTATGAGGCATCATAAGAGCTCCGCACTTGCTGCACTTTACTAATGTAGGAGCAGACATTTTCCAGTTTGCTCTTCTTTTATCTCTTCTTCCTTTAGAAGATTTGTTCTTAGGACATATAGACATATTTAACACCTCCTGCCTGTATTATTCAAACTCACACTTAATCGATTATATACATGAGTTAAATGTTTGTCAATAAAAATCTTATTAATTTGCTCCGTTATTTGAATCATTATTATCTGCAGGCTGTACAGGTGCTGCTTCTACCGTAGGCTGTACGGGAGTTGCTTCTACCGTAGGCTGTACAGGTGCTGCTTCTACCGTAGGCTGAACGGGAGCTTCATTGACCTGCGAAATTGTTGATACATTTTCGGGAGAACCAAATGAAGGAGCAACCGTGTTATTAACAGGAGGATTTACCGGTGTTGTCGGAGTTTTCTTTCCATTGCTTTCTTCAAGAAGCTTTGCTCTCTTTTTCTTGCCTGCATGACAACATACAATAATTATAACAATGACAACAACTACAACTGCACCGCCGGCTGCACAGACAATCATAAGATTGTCTTTTACAAAAGCTACAATAGGATTCTCATCCGATTCTTTTGCATCACTGTCTTTGTCTTTATCTTTATCTTTGTCTTTGTCCTTGTCTTTATCCTTATCGTCATCGTCTGTAGCCGGATCCTGATTGTCGTCATCATCCGGTTCAGTAATATCCACATCCGGATCCTGATCGTAATCATCGGGATAAACACCAACAACAGTGTCATAATCATATCCGAGTATATCACAGTAATTCATTGCATAATCAAAGAATCTGGGATTGTCAATCGGATTATTAAGGCCAACATTTTCAAGCGTCTCTGAATAAGGATTTTCAAATCCGGCATTTACCAGTTTAAGATAAATGTCAATTCCGTTTTCTCTGTCAAGGATAAGTTCGTCTCTAAGTTCCTCACATGCTGCTACAGAAACCGAATAACTTATATAATACATAGGGCTCTGGAATGTATGAGGAATATTTGCCCATTCATAAAGCTGATTAGCAGGTGTCAATCCGTATGCCGCAAGTATATATGTATCATAATTCTCGAGGAGACCGTATTCCTCATTAACTTCATAATAAATCTCATTTATTGTTTCGAGATCCAAATCACCGTTATATGTATATAATCTATACTGGAATTCATCCTCAAGACATCCGTCAAGAGCTGCACCTATATAAGAAAATGCATTATATGCATCCATTGCTTCGGCTGCATCGCCAAACATTTCATCGGAATATTCCGCATAAATAATCTCAAGTCCCTGTGAATGAATCTCGGCAAGGTCAAGGTCATTATCCATGCCGTAATACCATGATTCCTCATCCTGGAAATAGAATTCGTTATAATGACCGAATTCATGTATAAGTGTTCTGATATCTGTCAGATCACCCGAAGCACAGTTGAAAATGAAAGGAGTATTGTAATCGCCCGAAATAGTAGTAGTATATCCACCCGGAGCTTTATTCTCATCGACATCAATATCAAACATTTCATGTTCAACCATGTAGTCAAATGACACAAGCATATCTTCACTGACATCATCAAGATATTCTCTGACTGTATCAACGCATTCCTGAGAAGATACTTCATCCAATGAGTAAATCTGATCGATATAATTGGTTCTTATATCGTTAAGAAGATAGTTGTATAAAGGAGCATAATATGTTTTTACACACTCCTTATAATCAACAAGATCATCTTCGGTATATTCACGGTCATAAATCTCTGTATATGCATATTCTGCATAATTGTCATAACCGTAACTCTCTGCTATCTGCTGACGAACATCATAAAGTTCAAGGAAAAGATTACCGAAAGCCTCATTTTTCTGGTTATAAATATCTGTTACGCCGGCAAGATATTCCATCGAATCAATATCACCTGCATTTAAAGCGTCCATGATGGTATCCATATCATAATCTTCACCGTTAGATGCTGTGTAATAAAAATCGGTAATATATAAATCATCATACTGAGCGGAAAGTTCGGTTTCCTGTTCAAAGAGTTCCTTCTGCTCATCCGTCAAAGGAACATAATCAAGAATTTCCTGCCATTCATCATCATCATCGATTCTGTCATGAAGAACATCCGAATTAGCAGATAAAGCAATTGTATTATATGCCTGATAAAGTTTATCCGATACGGATATGGCCAATGAATTAAGTACTTCATAATTATCCTGATATTCTTCACTTGAGGCATCAAGCGAAGTATAAATATATGCAAGAGAGCAATTGGCATCCAACTGATTCCAATAATCCTCCATTGCTTCGATAGTTGCCAGAACATCATCGGCACATGAGGTATCATCTACATAATCATCAAGATCGGCGATTATTGCATCAAAATCAGCCTCATCCATAACAACAACTTCAAGATCTTCGAAATTAAGATCCGTATGCTCAACAGTGTCAACCAGCTCGGTACCGTCATCATCGTCATCTTCCGCCATTACAAGCATCGGAGCATTATATACAACTGTAGTTGCACCGAGAACTGCAGCTGTAAGCATTGAACAAATTCTTACAAACAATTCTTTTCTTTTCATAACTTTCCTTTCAAAAAAATACTATATTTAAAAAGACGCAAATGTCTCTTTATACAAATTTAAATATTTTGAGCCTGCACGGCAGTTAATGCAACGACTCCTACAATATCTTCCCAGGAACATCCTCTTGATAAATCATTTACCGGTCTTGATATTCCCTGAAGCATAGGGCCGTAAGCTTCGGCTTTGCCAAGTCTTTCAACAAGCTTATATGAAATATTACCGCAATCAAGATTGGGGAAAATAAGTACATTGGCTTTGCCACCAATCTCGCTGTTAGGTGCTTTTGCCCTTGCCACCTTGGGAACGATAGCCGCATCCGTCTGGAGTTCTCCGTCAAGAATAAGTTCCGGATACTGCTCCTTGGCAATTCTGGTCGCTTCAATGACCTTATCAACAAGAGGATGATGTGCGCTGCCCTTTGTTGAATGCGACAGTAACGCTATAACAGGAGTTGCGCCAACAAGCGCTTTAAAACTCTTTGCGGAAGAATCGGCAATTGCAGCAAGTTCTTCTGCAGTAGGATCCTGATTAAGTCCGCAATCGGAAAATAAAAATGTACCGTCTTCACCATATTCACAATTGGGAACATCAACAATAAAGAAACCCGATACAAGTTTTGTTCCCGGAGCCGTCTTAAGTATCTGCAAAGACGGTCTTAAAACATCTGCGGTTGCATGACAACATCCGGCTACCATTCCGTCTGCATCACCCGCCTTAACCATAACAACACCGAATGTAAGATTATCGCTCAAAAGAATCTCACGTGCTTTCTCAGGTGTCATTCCTTTATTCTTACGGGTCTCGTATAAAAGTTCAACGTAACCGTCAAGTTTATCCGTCTTTTCCGGGTCAATAACAGATACCTTGTCAAGATCGAGATCGAGCCACATTGCTCCGTCTTCAATTCGCTCTTTTTTGCCAACCATAATAATATTGGCAATTCCTTCTTCTATTATGTGAGCTGCGGCAATAAGCGTTCTTTTGTCGGTAGTCTCCGGCAAAACAATTGTCTTCTTATCAGCTCTGGCTTTATCCTTAATAATATCAATGTAAGACATTATCGGTCTCCTTTCGTAACCCACGGTCTGAAAACTTGTCATTTCAGACTCTTGCCACATATCTAATAATTATAATTCAAATATTTGACACTTTCAACACTGCCGCTAATTAAAGGAGCCTTATCATTGTACTTTTTCAAACACAAAACAAATGTTATAATTATTATGAAAAAAATAAATAGTATAAATGCAACAATATTACATATTAATGTATTTTTTTACCCGGAGAGATAACCACAATGCAAATATGTGCAATAATCTGTGAACTAAATCCCGCACATAACGGTCATAAATATATATTTGAAAAAGCCAAAGAAATTACCGGTGCCGATAACATTATCGCCATAATGAGCGGTGACTATGTCCAGCGCGGTGAACCCGCAATTATGAACAAATCCGTAAGAACACTGATGGCACTGTCAATAGGTGCCGATGCGGTATTTGAATTACCCGGTATATCGGCAACCGGCTCTGCTCAATATTTTGCCCGCGGCGCAATGGCCATAATTAAAGCCTTGGGTTGTGACAGCATATGTTTCGGGAGCGAATCCGGCGATATAGAATATATCAATAAAAACGAAACCTTAAAATCCAATGATATTCTCGCACGCGAATATTTATCCGCTGCGGAATATTTAAATTACAATATTGTTCCGTACCCGGTAAAAAGAACCGGCAGCGATTATAATGACACAGATAATTTTTCAATTTCTTCAGATAATACCGCAATATCATCAGCCTCATATCAGCGAAAAATATTGTTTGAAACCGGAGAATATAACAATATCTGTCTTCCTCCTATAATAAGCATAATTTCAAAGCAATATTTCTCCGAACACGCCCCTCTTTACTTTGATGATTTATCCGCAATCATTTTAGAACGCCTTATAACAGAGGGTAATAATGGTTTTAACGAGTACTTTGACATCTACGATAATCTTTCCGATAAGATAATCAAGAACACCAATTCTTTTACAACACCGAATGAATTTGTTCATTTACTCAAATCAAAAGAAATAGCACTGTCACATTTAATGCGTGGGCTGCTTCATATTGTACTTAATTATACAAAAGAAGATGTTAATTATCTCATCGCCAACGGGTACATTTCATATATTCGGCTACTCGGAATTAATAAAAATTGCGGTTCTTTGCTTAACGAAATAAAAAAAAGATGTACTCTTCCCATTATTTCCAAACCGGCTGACGCCTATAAACTTCTTGGAAACAAAGAATACAATCTTTTCAAAAAAGATATAGCGGCTTCCAATCTTTACAGTTATATTGCAAACCAAAAAATCGGAAAACCGCACATTGACAATGAATTGACAAGACCTTTTATTACAATTAATTCTTGAATGAATGAACAGGTGCGGGGATTCTGCCCTTCCTGTTAATGAAATCATCACAAGAATATTTATTTACAGGCATAACCGGAGCATATCCGAAGAGGCCTCCGAATTCGACAACGTCTCCGACCTTTTTTCCGTATGCGGGAATAATTCTTACGGCAGTTGTCTTCTGATTAATCATTCCTATAGCCATTTCATCCGCAATAATACCTGAAATCGTAGTAGCCTTGGTATCTCCGGGAATAGCTATCATATCAAGTCCTACGGAACAAACACAAGTCATTGCTTCGAGTTTTTCAAGCGTTAAAGCACCTTTTTCAACTGCATTTATCATACCCTGGTCTTCGGAAACCGGAATAAATGCACCGCTAAGACCGCCGACATAACTTGATGCCATAATTCCGCCTTTTTTAACCTGATCATTTAAAAGGGCAAGCGCTGCGGTTGTACCCGGAGCTCCCGCATATTCCAATCCGATTTCGCAAAGAATATCCGCAACCGAATCACCGACCGCAGGTGTAGGAGCGAGCGACAAATCTACTATACCAAAAGGTACCTCGAGTTTTTCGGATGCTTCTCTGGCAACAAGCTGTCCTACTCTCGTAACTTTAAATGCTGTTTTCTTAATTGTCTCGCAAAGGACCTCAAAGCTCTCACCTCTGACTTTTTCAAGAGCTGTCTTCACAACTCCCGGACCGGAAACGCCTACATTAATAATTGTATCGGCTTCCGTAACACCGTGAAAGGCACCTGCCATAAAAGGGTTATCATCCGGGGCGTTACAAAATACCACGAATTTCATGCATGCCATCGAATCATTATCCCTTGAAACATATGCCAGTTCCTTTATCATTTCACCGATAAGACGAACGGCATCCATATTAATACCGGTCTTGGTTGAACCCACATTAACAGACGAACAGATTCTTTCCGTCTCCGAAAGTGCCATGGGTATTGAACGAATAAGCATTTCTTCAGCAGGCGTCATTCCTTTTGAAACAAGGGCACTGTAACCGCCAAGAAGATTAACTCCAACCGTTTGGGCCGCCCTATCGAGAGTCTTTGCAATAGTTACAAAATCCTCGGGTTTTTTACATGCCGAAGCACCGATAAGACCTATGGGTGTAACCGAAATTCGTTTATTTACAATCGGAATGGCATATTTTTTTTCTATTTCTTCACCTACATGCACAAGATTTTTCGCTTCTTTGCATATCTTATTATATATATTATCATTAAGTTCATTTAAATCTGACGAAATACAATCAAGAAGGCTTATTCCCATCGTAATTGTTCTTACATCAAGATTTTCCTTCTCAATCATTTCATTGGTCTCAAGGACCTCTCTTCTGCTGATCATATTTTCTCCTTAATTTTCTTGCGTAATTATCGGTCTTTTTAAATTCTGTGCATTGAATCAAAGATTTCTTCTCTTTGACATTTAATAACAACACCGATTTCTTTGCCAAGTGCGGCAAGTTCATCATTGATAATTCCGAATTCCTTTTCGGTATTACCAAAATCCGCAATCATCATCATATTAAAGTAATCCTGAACTATTGTCTGGGAAATATCAAGAATGTTTACACCGTTATCAGCCAGATAAGTACATACCTTTGCTATTATTCCCACGGTATCTTTGCCGACAACAGTAATTATTGTTTTTTTCATTTGTTTCTCCGTTCCGAAGTATTTATTTCACTTCTCTTTTTTAATTTTATTAAAATTCAACATGTTCCATTGCAAAATCACGCTCTGCCACCCGAATATCAAAATCATCCGCATTATACTTTGAATCCGACATATTCACTTCCATTCTCACTGCCTCGAAAGCCAACTCCGGAAGATTATTTTCTTTACTCAGATGACTCAGAAAAACATATTTCATATCATCATTCAACAGTTTGTCAAGCAGTCGTCCCCCGGCTTCATTGGACAAATGTCCCTTGTTACCGAGTATACGTTTTTTTAATTCATACGGATACGGGCCTGTTTCAAGCATTCTCACATCATGATTCGATTCAATAAAAAGACAATTAAGATTACCGAGAGAATCAATGAGAGAATCATTATATGTCCCCAGGTCTGTAACTACCGCTCCGGATGCATTATCACCGTCAAATCTGTAGGCACACGGTTGTGCCGCATCATGACTTGTTTTTATAGGCGTCACGTCTATATCGCCGATTCTCAGTGCCACATCCGTATCAATAATATTAAGGAGATTTTTATCAAAATCCCCAAGATTCTTCATATTTCCTATACGCTCCAGCGTTCCTTTGGTAGCATAAACCGGAACATGAAATTTTCTCAAAAAGACGCCCAGACCGCTCACATGATCGGAATGCTCATGGGTAATAAATATGGCATTTAACTCATCGCCTTTCAAATCAAGCTCGCCAAGGCCCTTTTCAATTCTAATTTTACTTATTCCGACATCTACCAGTATATTTGTTTTATCGGAGCCTACGAAAATTGCATTACCGCTGCTTCCGCTGGCTATACTCTTCATTCGCATCTATTTTGCCCAGTATATCTTGATTACATCACCATCATGTAAAACCTGCATAAATTCGGTATTTTTATCATTAACAGTTGTAACAAGGCCCTTTCCCTGAACTTTAGTTCTGTCAAAATCAATATAATCGAATATATCTACAAAAACATATTCGCTCTTTCCTTTAAGTATGACCGGTGTTCCGTTAGCCATAACCGTGATATTTACGGGAACCTTTATTTCTTTCGGTTCATCATTATCGGATTCTTTGACTGATTCGTTTTTAACAGTTTCGTTTTTGGTAATTTTCTTATCTTCTTTTTTATCCTCAACTATATCGTCAAAAGATTCTTCCTCCTCCGAAAAATCTTCCTGTTCCTCAATTTCTTCATCCGCATTATTTTCTCTTAATTGCCACTTTATGGAAAAATTATCATAAACCAAAGTATTATCATCCGCAGGTTCATTGTTTACAAGAACAACCGTATCATCGTCAAGAACAACATCCATAAAGTCCTTTATCTGAGCAACGGTATAATAATCCAGCAATTCAACATTATCACCGTCGGAAATCTCATAATACATACTCTTAAGTTCTCCGTTAACTTTAGAAAACTTGGGGAGAAGTATCTTACTGTTATTAACCTTAACCGAGAGATTCTCTTTTAATCCCGGAATCCTTGCAATCGGCAGGACCGCATCGGCTCCCATTGTCGACTCCTTGACGGTAATTACATCATTGGCTCTAATTTCATGATTAATGTCGGTTTCATTACCGTTAAGGATAATAACGGCAGGCTCACCAAGTTGTCCTCTGCATATCTTTGATACACCGTTCAGAGTATAATTGATTTCCTTTCCTCTTCTCGGAAACAGCTTTTCATTGGGATAATTGGCATGCATTGCCGCATCTACCACGGCAAGGGATTTGTTATCATATAATTTGATTCGCTGATCGTTAAAAGTAACATAAATAAAACTGTTACTCTGCTCATAATAATTCAGACAGATTCCGATCGGAGTGACAAGCAGGGAATCCTTCTGAGTCTCTTCAACAAAATGAATCTTCTGCATTACCTCTTCTCCTCGAAGAGCAACTCTCTGCGTAATGATTCCCAAATGTCCCGCAAGCTTATCCGTATATGATGCTATCTTTCCGCCGCCGCCAACTACAAATACGGCGCTGACCGGTTTGCCGCCATTAAGTTCCTTAATCTTATCGGACACCTTAAGCGTCATTGAATCTATTGCTTCCTCCAACATATCAAGAACCTGTGTTGCGGTAATAGTCATAGGAAGTCCCATAATATCCTTATATTCAACGGTGTCTGATTGTTCTATACCGCATTTAATCTGCTCCGCGGTAGCAAAATCGACAAGGCAACCCGTTGCAATTATTTCGGTCAGGCTGTCGCCTGCAACAGGAATCATTCCGTATGCGATAATACATCCGTCTTTTGTAATACATATATCACTTGTACCCGCTCCGACATCAACCAACGCAATATTCAGCATTCTGTATGCTTCCGGAATAGCAACGCTAATTGCCGCAATAGGCTCAAGAGTCATATTGACAACGTTTAATCCCGCAATCTCGACAGCCCTATACAGACCGTCAACAACATCATCGGGAAGAAATGTTGCGATAATGTCTTCACCTATCGTCTTTGCTTTATGACTTTCAAGATTACCTATCTGATAACCATTCATATAATATCTGACAACGGAATTGCCAACACAATAGAATTTAATATCTTCATCTTCGTTATTTTCCTGGAAGACCTCATATGCCTTTTCTACAGCTGCGCTGTTAAGACTGATAATATCTTCTTTTGTAACAATTGTATCCTTTTCAAATTCAACCGTGGCATTGGTTTCAACGGTTCTTAACACGCGTCCGGCAGCAGCTATACATACATCCGTAAGGCTAATATCAAGTTTATTTTCAAGAGCATTTTTAACCTGACAGATAGTATTTCCGACCGCAACAATATCATGAATCTGTCCGTCAATCATGGCACGGGTCTCATGTTCTCTTATTTCCTGCGCGACAATATTGAATATATCTCCTTCACGATAGCCTACCGTTCCGACGATACTTCTCGTACCTATATCCAAACCAAAAACATATTGTCCCTGACTCTTTTTTTCAGCCATTGTAATCTCCATTCTTCAACAACCCAATACAATATCAACCACAAAAAATCAAATTAACATTTTATCAATCTGTCGGTATACTTCCTCAATATTACCGTCATTTACTAAAACTCTGTCACAATTAGCTATGAATTCATCCTCATTCATCTGATTCTTCATGATTGAATCAATTTTTTCATCGGAATATCCACGACTCAATTTGAGTCTTGTACGCCTGACTTCTTGAGGCGCGCTTACAAGCCATATTTCATCAAGAATCTCTTTATATCCGTCCTCTATAAGCAGTGCCGCTTCCAAAATAAAGAAAGAAACATTATTCCGCCTTTGTTCTTCAATTATTTCCAAAATTCTCTTCTTTACGGCAGGATGAATAATCGAATCTGCTTTATTTAAATTCTTCTTATCCGAAAAAATCACGGTTGCGAATCGTTCATTATCTATATTGCCTTCGCTGTCAAGAATGCCGGTTCCGAATGCTTCAACAATGTTATTATAACATTCTTCACCTTTTTTCCTGATTTCTTTTGCAGCCTCATCGGCTTTTAAAACAAACGTCGAATCCAGTGTCGCTATATAATCAAGCACGGCAGACTTACCTGCCCCGACACCGCCGGTTATTCCTATCGTCTTCATATACACCTTTTTAATTGCACCTTATTTAGCTTCGAACCAACTCATTCCCTCACTGAGTGCCACTAACATCTTTACCGGGAAATCACATGCATTTTCCATCTTATCACGCAGGATTGAAGCAACAACTTCCCGTTCATCTTCATATGTTTCTATAATCAATTCATCATGTACCTGCAAAATCAGTTTTGATTTAAGATTCTTCTCCGTCATTGCATCGAACACATTAATCATGGCAATCTTCATTATATCTGCAGCGGTTCCCTGAATCGGCGAATTCATCGCAACCCTTTCGCCGAAGGAACGTTGCATGAAATTGGAGTTCTTAAGTTCGGGAATAGGTCTCCTTCTTCCGTAATGAGTCACACTGTATCCTTTTTCGTGGGCCGACTCTTTGACATTATCAAGATAAACCTTTACCGTCGGATATGTCTTAAAGTATTCCTCAATATATTTTTTTGCCTCAGAATTGGATATCGATAAATCCTGTCCGAGTCCAAATGCGCTGATTCCGTAGACAATACCGAAATTAACCGCCTTTGCTTTACTTCTTTCTACAGAAGTAACTTTCTCGAAAGGAATATGAAATACCTTGGAAGCGGTAATGGCATGAATGTCTTTTCCTTCACGATAGGCATCAATCAGATCATTGTCGCCCGATAAAGACGCAAGTATTCTCAATTCAATCTGTGAATAATCCGCATCTATAAAGACTCTTCCTTCGGCCGGAACAAATACTTTACGTATCCTTCTTCCGAGTTCATAACGTGTCGGTATATTCTGAAGATTGGGTTCGCTCGAACTGAGACGCCCCGTAGCAACAACCGTCTGATTAAAATGACAATGTATTCTGCCGTCCTCTTCTACAAATTCGCTAAGTCCGTCTGCATATGTACTTTTTAGCTTCGACAAAGTTCTGTATTCAAGAATATCCTTAACAATCGGATAATCTCCCGCGAGTTTTTCAAGAACATCGGCACTTGTCGAATAACCTGTCTTCGTCTTTTTGCCGCCTTCTATTCCAAGTCTTTCAAACAATATTTCCCCAAGCTGTTTGGGGGAATTAATGTTAAACTCAATTCCGGCCCGATCATAAATACGTTTTTCAAGAACATCAATACCTTCCCTAAGGCTCTCCGCGTATCTTCGAAGTTCATCCTTCTTTACAAGGACACCTGCCTTTTCCATCTGATATATAACGTACGAAACCGGCATTTCAACATCGTTAAACAACGAAATCATTTCTGCCTTTTCGAGTTTTTCGGCAATTACGATTTTTCCTTTATATGCAATCCATGCAATAACCCCGGCTCTGCTTTTATATTCCTCAAAATAATCTTTAATCTTATCATTAAGAGATACGCTTTTCTCTTTATATGTCGTCTCCGGCATATACATCTCGAGATAATATGAACCTATTTCATCATCGGAAGGATCGCTTTTCAGTGGGTTCAAAAGATATGCTCCAATATTCACCGCAAAGAAATGCGAACTTACCGTTCTCGAATTCTCACCGTCACGATTTAACAATTTATAACATTCACGAATGTCGGAAGTTGCTATGACAGTATCTGCTTCATAAAGTTTCTCAATATATTCGCATATCATTTCATCGGAAATAAAATCATATACAAAATACACTTCCGTCTCCGAAAGCGCTATTGCCATAACAGTTTTATTATTTGAGTTGCAGGCAGACAAATCAAATAACGAAAACTGTCCCGATTCTTCTTCGTTGTCCTTACGCCCGCTGCTATTTTCTATAAAAATTCCTACGTGTTCTTTATGACATGCCTCGTTTATTACATTATCTAAATCTTCTTTGGATGTTATTACTTTTACAGCCGATGCAACTTCACCGTATATATCCTTGGAATAATCGGTTTCAAATCGGTCCATAAAATTCTTAAATCCGAGACGTTTGAACAAAGGATAAGAAAGATCGTTAAAAAATCCGTCAACGGGAGCGTCATTAATATCCGCTTCAATATCCGCATTTACATTAATGGTTACCAGTTTCAGACTTAATTCGAGACTCTCTCTTCCGTTTCGTAGTTTTTCTTTTACAGAATTACCCTTTATTTCTTCGATATGCTCATAAATACCATCAATACTGCCATATGTAATCATAAGCTTTTCGGCAGTCTTCTCGCCAATTCCCGAAATACCGGGAACATTATCGGAATTATCGCCCATCAGGGCCTTGAGTTCTATAAATTTGGCAGGCGTAAGGCCATACTGCTTCTGCACATCAATGTCATAATAATCATATATGGTTGTAACGCCTTTTGATGTTTTGGGAATTCTGATTTTTATATGTTCGGAAGCGATCTGCAGAAGATCTCGATCGCCCGATACGAGCGTAACCTCATATCCTTCTTTTTCATGTCTCTTTGCCAAAGTTCCGAGTATGTCATCAGCTTCAAATCCTGCTTTTTCGCAAATTTTAACTCCCATAGAAGTCAAAAGTTCTTTAAGGACCGGGATTTGTTCTCTGAGTTCATCCGGCACGGACTTCCTGTTACCCTTATATTCACTGTAAAGTTCATGTCTGAAAGTCGGCGCCGACACATCAAATGCGACAATTAAAGAATCCGGTTTTTCTTCATCCAGCATCCTGAACATAAAATTAAGGAATCCGTAAATACCGTTCGTATGAAGCCCTTCCGAATTCGTAAGGTCAGGAAGACCGTAAAATGATCTGTTAATAATGCTGTGTCCGTCTATAAGAAGAAGCTTTTTCATGCTTATAAGAAAACTCCTTTAAGTAATATTAATAATGCATAAATAAGTAATATCGAAAATAATATTGCAATAAATCTGACTGATTTATATATTCTAACGGAATCGTTCTTTTTCTCCTTTATCATCTTCTTAAAATCTTCATCAAGGTTAAAATTTTCTCCGTTCTCCAGTCTTTTCAAACCCTCCCGAATCAGATACTGAGTCTTCGTTTCATCAAAACATTTTTCACATTCATCTATGTGTTTCAGCAAATCTATTCTTTTGGAATTGTTCAGTTTGTCATTTAATAATGACTGAATTTCATACTGATAGTCTCTGCAGTCTAAATTTTTTTTCATACATCAACACCACATACTTACACTTACTCCATATGACAGTATAGCATATGAAAACAAAAAAATCTTGTATTCTTTTCACGCTTATGATATTATCTAAAAGGTCGGCCGGCGTGTTGGAATTGGCAGACGAGGTGGACTCAAAATCCATTGGTAGCGATACCGTGCGGGTTCAAGTCCCGCCGCCGGCACTAAAAAAACACCTTTTCGGTGTTTTTTTTATTTTATTCTATTCTATTCAAGTCTTACCGATTCTTTTACTACCTTACCGTCTTTCCATTCAAATGAAACCGTCTTATTACCGCGGGCTTTTAATCCGGACACGCTGCCGTTTTTCCATTTTGAAGGAAGCGCGGGCAACAGTACAATTTCACCGTCATGACTCTGAAGCAGCATTTCCGCTATTGCGGCTGTTGCACCGAAGTTACCGTCAATCTGAAACGGAGGATGGTTGTCGAAAAGATTTGGCAATGTTGATTTTTCAAGAAGAAGTTCTATATTGCGAAGCGCTTCATCACCTTTTTTCAGTCTTGCATAAAGATTAATAATCCATGCTCTGCTCCATCCGGTATGACCTCCACCGAATGACAAACGTCTTTCAATTGTTCTTTCGGCGGCTTCAAATAAAACGGAATCCGCTTCTTTTATCTGAGTTCCGGGATATAAAGCAAACAGTTGCGAAATATGGCGATGACCGGGATCCGTTTCCTCATAATCCTCATTCCATTCACGGATACCGCCGTTTTTATTAAGTCTGATAGGCGATATTTTAGGAATTAACGTCTTAATCGATTCAATAACAACGTCTCGATCAAAATAATCACATTTCGGTAATTCGACATTTTCAAGAACATTTGAGGCATTTAAACATGCATTAAACAATTCTCTCATTATCTGATTATCCATTGAGGCACCTTTACAAACAACTCCTTTTTCGCCGTTTGAAAGTTTATATTCATTTTCCGGAGAAACCGAAGGACTTATAACGACAAAGCCGGTTTCGTCATCAATTGTGGCAAAATCCGCAAGAAATAACGCCGCTTCGAGCATAGTGTCATAATTATCCGCAAGAAATCCTACATCCTCGGTAAACAGAAAATGCTCCCAAATATGTAAAGAAAGCCAAGCTGCCCCCATCACCCAGTAAGAGGAGGAAAGACACACATCCTGCGGCGCGCAATCTGCCCATATATCGGTATTGTGATGAGCTGTAAAACCTCTGCAGCCATACATTTTCTCCGCTACATTTCTTCCGTTAACGCGCATCCTGTTTAAAAGGTCGAAGACAGGTGTATGACATTCTGAAAGATTACAGATTTCAGCAGGCCAGTAATTCATCTGCAGGTTAATATTGATTGTATATTTACTTCCCCATATCGGATTGAAACTATCATTCCAGATTCCCTGAAGATTGGCCGGAAGAGAACCCGGTCTTGAGGAGGAAATCAGTAAATATCTTCCGAAATTAAAAAATCTTTCCACCTGCCATTGTTCTTCATCCAGGTGCAATTTTACTCTGTCGTAGAGGTTTCGATAATCATTTACATGATTCAAATATATTTCAGACCAAATTTCCGATAAACATTTATCTTTGCCGTGTTCTTCAATACATTTTAATTTATTAACAACGCTTTCCGAAGGGTTACTGTTATAAAACGTCGTATCCGCTGTCAGCAATATAATAACTTCCTCAGCACCATCAACAACTATGCTGTTCCCAATGCTTTCGAGAGAACCGCCTTTTTGCAATACTTTTATTCCGCAGGCAAATGAAACGGCATCGTTACCGCCGCATACACCGGTCATCAAAGTTGTATCAGCCGAAATATTACTGCTTGTATCAACATAATCGTTATAACCGGGATGACGAAGCACCTGATTGTCATACGGTGAAAAATCCCATGTGGTATTTCCCCTTGCCAATTGTGTATGAAAGGAAATTATACCGCCGTCGGTCGAAGATAAATGAACCCCTATAATTTTCTCGGGATAAGAAGAAATGAATTCTCTTTTGTAATGAAAACCGTCTTTTTGATAAATAACACGAACAACTGCTTCGTTCAAATCAAGTTCGCGATGATAATCGTTAACCGAATCATCACCCTCGTATAAAATATACAGATTACCCAGAGCTTCATAATGACGCTGGCAGTCCGGAGTACCGGACAGCGCAAGAGAACACAAATTCTGTGCTTTTTTTATTTTCCCCTGATTAATATAATTACGGATTTCCCCAAGTTTTGAAAGGGCCGAAGGATTAATTCGATCTCTCGGGCCTCCGAACCATACACTGTCCTCATTTAACTGTAGATATTCCGTGCTTACTTTACCAAATACCATGGCCCCGAGCCTTCCATTCCCTATCGGAAGCGCTTCATTCCATTCTTTGGCCGGTGAATTAAAACTTATTTTAGAAGTAGAATCATTCATATCTATCCTTTTGCCATTCTGTCATAAATCCTGTCAAGCCACTCTCTGTTCAAATCTGTTTTATTCAGAATTGTAATTCGATCGGGCCTCGTGGATGCAGCTTCATTCCATATCTGTTCAAAAAGGTCTTTATCAATATTGTAAGTCATTGGATTGAGATCAAGACCGTAAGCTTTGCACACTTTCAAGATCTTAGTATCGTCACGGCCCTGAAAATTGGCGGCTCCAACCGCTCCCAGAGCAACAGCATATCCATGCGAAATCTTAATTTCAGGGTGCAGTTCTTCTATTGCATGACAAAACAAATGCTCACTTCCGCTTGCGGGTCTTGAAGATCCCGCAATCTCCATTGCAAGTCCTCCCATTACCAGAGCTCTTGCAAGTATCTTCAGAAATCCCTTATTATTGAGATTCTTTTCATCACAATATGCAATGCTGTCATAGCACATAGAGGCTATGGCGTATGCAAAATCATCAACCGTCTTTCCCTCTTCACGAGCTGCCAAAGACCAGTCATATACTGCAGTATACTTTGCGATGGTATCTCCAATACCGCCTATAGTCTGCGAAATCGGAGCCTTGGAAATCATATCGGTATCAATTATTATCGCCGCCGGAATACTGCATTCCAGAGTTTTTCTTTTATTATCCTCTACTCCGAGAACGGCAAACGGTGACGACAACGAATCATTGCTTAAATTGGTCGGAAGACATATATAAACCGCCTTTCCCACAAAAGCCGCATATTTTGCGACATCAAGAACTCTTCCTCCGCCAAAACCGATTACAACTTTTATATTTTCAATACAAATCTTTTTGGCAACAGATACGGCAGCATCAAAATCTGCTTTTTCCATACATATATATTCGGCATTCGAAAAATCTTTTGAAATTTCATCAATCGTGCCTTTATACAGATCAAGAAGAAATTTTTCCGTAATAATTAAAGATTTTTTTCCTAAAATCTCCGGAAGATAACGTGCCATTACTTCATCAACATGATCAAACAGACCTTCATCCACTTCCAAACACAGCGGAAGGTCGAAATTAGAATGTTGTTTCATAATCACCCTTTCTCGGATTTCATCCGTTCTGCCATATATTCCTCAATAATCTCGAGCTCGGAAAAATGATATTTTGTCCCTTTTATATCCTGATACTCCTCATGGCCTTTTCCGATAAGGGCAATAATATCGTCTTTGCGCGCATTATCAAGTAAATAACGAATAGCCTCTTTTCTGTCAAGAATGATGCTGTATTTACCGTTGTAGGCATTTACCCCTTCAAGTATTTCGTTATTTATGTTTTCCACTTCTTCAAAACGTGGATTATCTGTTGTAAGTACCGTGATATCGGCATATTTTCCCGACATCGATCCCATATCATAACGTCTTGCTTTAGGCTTATTGCCACCGCCTCCAAAAAGACAGATAAGCCTGCCGGGATTATATGATTTAAGCATCATAAGCAGTTCTTTCATACTAAGTGCATTATGAGCATAGTCAATTATTACTGTCGTAACCGGAAGAGCGCACTTTACAAGCTGTGTACGACCCTTAACACTCACTTTCTTAAGTCCTTCGGAAATATATTCCGTTCCTACCCCCAATTTCCCGCAAACAGCTATTGCAATAAGGGCATTCTGAACATTAAAAATACCGGGCATCGATAACTCAAAACGGCCTGTTACAAGGCCTTCCGTATCAAAAGAAACCCCAAGGCTCTCATGATTCCAGAGATTTTTAATATTCAATGCTCGCAAATCCGCATCATCCTTTACAGATACACTGAAATAATTGTCGCCGGCATGTTTTATGACTTCATCCCATTTATCCGCATCAATGTTAACGATTGTCTCCCTGCACTGCTTAAACATCATGCTCTTGCATTCAAGATACTCTTCAAAATCCTTATGCTCTCCCTCTCCGATATGATCGGGAGAAATATTCAAAAATGCAGCATAATCAAATGTAATGGCTGCCGTCCGATTAAGCTTAAATGCCTGCGACGAAGCTTCCATAACAACATACTTAACTCCCTTATCAACCATGGTTCTGAACAGATTTTCTAGTTCATATGACTCCGGAGTTGTATTCCTGGTAGGATAAAATTCTTCTCCTATATAAGCTCCCATTGTACCAATCATTCCGGTTTTCTCTCCGGATGCTTCAAGAATACTCTTAATCATATGAGCAGTTGTTGTCTTTCCTTTTGTTCCGGTCAGACCGATAACTGTAAGTTCGGCTGCCGGATAGTTAAACCACGCGGCACTCATAAATGCGAGGGCAATTCTTGTATCCGCAACTTTTACAATCGTAACATTCTCCTCAATCTCTACATCATCGGTGACTATAAGTGCAACTGCTCCGTTTTTAACAACCTCTCCGACAATAGAATGCGCATCGAATTTTGCGCCCTTCATACACACAAATACCGATCCTTGTTCAACCTTTCGGGAATCATACACAAGTGAAGATATTTCAATCTCAGTACTTCCTTTTATTTCGAGGGGGCTTACCTTTTCAATTAATTTTTTAAGTATCATTTTAACAACGTCCTTTTATAATTATTCGAGATAAAATACTCCGTCATATACAACATGGCTGGGTCCTGTCATGAACAATCGATTATCGTCCTTCCATTCTATTTCCAGAACCCCTCCGATCTGCTCGACCGAAACTTTTCTTGCACATTTACCGAGAATATTGCCGTATACCACAGCAGTGGAGCATCCGGTTCCGCAGCCGATGGTTTCGCCTGTTCCGCGTTCCCATTCACGTATTTTAATATGTGTCTCATCAACTATTTGCGCAAAAGTAACATTAGTCTTTTTGGGGAAAATATCAGTTGCATTTTCAATTGCAGGTCCATATTTCTCAACCAAAAATGTGTCTGTATCTTCTATAAAAACAACAGTATGAGGATTTCCCCACGACAAAGAAGATGCATAGAATGTTCTGTCAAGAATCCTTATTGGTTCATTTGCAAACATCTTTTTATCTGTAACTACGGGTATATTCTCACTTAACAGACAAGGTTCCCCTATATCTGCGGTAATATTAACAACTTCGCCTTTTTCTATAGTAAAATAAACATGTTTAATTCCCCCCAGTGTCTCTACGGTAATATCCGACTTTTGAGTATAACCCAGGTAATATGCGAATTTTGATACGCTCCTAAGGGCATTTCCGCACATTTCGCCTTCAGTACCGTCAGGATTAAACATTCTCATCCTGAAATCCGCAATATCCGAAGGACACAAAAGTACAATTCCATCGGATCCGATTCCAAAATGTCTGTTCGATAATCTGATGGATAACTCGGAAGGATTGTCTATTTTCTGACTGATATTATCAATATAAACATAATCATTACCATAAGCCTGCATTTTTGTAAATTTAATTTTTGTCATATTTTCTCCAATTCAGTAATCCTTAATCAATATAAAAACAATAATTCTTTATCAAGTGAAAAAAGCGGGCAGATAAACCGCCCGCATGAATTATTTATTTAATGCCTGATCCAAATCGGCAATTATATCATCCGCATCTTCTATTCCGATTGAAATACGTATAAATCTTTCATTAATTCCAAGCTTCTCACGAACATCCGGAGGAGTCGACTCATGTGTCTGAGTAAGCGGATAAGTTATAAGTGTCTCAACACCTCCGAGGCTCTCGGCAAATAAAACCATCTTTACATCCGAAAGAAGTTTTTTGGCTGTCTCAAAACTGTCAAGTTCAAAAGAAATCATTCCGCTGAAACCGCTCGTCTGCTTCATTGTAACCGCATAATCTTTATGATCTTCAAAGCCCACATAATATACTTTCTTAACTTTGGGCTGTGTTCTGAGCCAGTTGGCAACTTTAAGAGAATTCTCATGGTGTTTTCTCATTCTTACGGCAAGAGTCTTCAACCCGCGAAGCAAAAGCCATGATTCAAAGGGACCCAATCCGTCGCCTCTTGATTTAATCTGTGCTCTGAAATGTTCTGCAAGTTCTTCGTTGGTAACAACAGCGATACCTGCAACAACATCATTATGACCGCATATATATTTTGTGGCACTGTGTACTACAACATCAGCCCCAAGTTCTATCGGTCTTTGAAAAAACGGAGTCATGAAGGTATTATCAACAACCAGAAGACTGTTATTTGCCTTGGCAATCTTTGAAAGTTCCGCTATATCGGCAACCTTCATCATAGGATTGGTCGGAGTCTCGACAAAAAACATTCTTGTATTAGGCTTTACCAAACGTCTGACTTCATCGAGTTCAGACATGTCTACATATGTAAATTCAACTCCCAGAGGTGAAAATATCTCGTCACAAATACGAAATGTGCCCCCATAAATATCATCGGAAAGAAGAACATGATCCCCCTTCTTTAACATTCCGAAAAGACACATATTGGCAGCCTGACCCGAAGTAAAAGCAAACGCTTCATATCCATTTTCAAGAATTGCCATTGTCCTCTCAAGTTCTTGTCTTGTAGGGTTCTCGAGACGGGTATAATAATAACCGGTTCCAACACCGTAGGTTTTATGTTTAAATGTAGCCGACTGATATATGGGAAAACTTACCGAACCGGTACAAGGATCGCAACCGAGTGCTCCGTGTACGGCTTTTGATTCGAACGAAAGATTCTCCTTGCGGTCATATTCATTATATAAGCATTCATCTATCATAAATGTACCACCCTCTATCACAATATTTAGTGTTTAATCCTTCTATAGAATACAACAAATGCCATAGTATGTCAAAAAAATAAGTTTTTATAAAGGATAAAAACAAAAAGCGAATATCTGTAAAGACAACAATAATTATTCCATTTTCTTACAGATTTATATTATTTTAATGAATTGTTTTTATTAATATCTCATGCTATAATTCTCAAGGATTTTGTTTTTAAATAAAACAATTATAAATAAGAAAAAACAAAAAATATTTTACAAGAAAGGACTTAATAAAGAAGTGGCAACAAGTAAAAAAAGCAAAAAAAATAACAACGTTGTAATTGTCGAAGTTGTAATTATAGCTTTAGCCCTTTTTGTTATCGGCTTTGGCATAGTTAAAATACTTCAGAAGAAACAGAACGCCGATTCCTCGGTTTCGGGTGCTAACGGCGTAAGCCTTAACGCTCCAATTGCTTCGGGAGAATCTCCTGCTGACATTCTCAGCACTTCCAATTTTGATAATTCTTCATTATATGACAATATGCCTGAAGTTCCTGCGGTTGATCAATTTGTTACATTAACCGAAGATGAAGCAGTTGCACTTGCCGATGAAGGCAAACTCATTCAGCTCACAGCAACCGACGGCTCAATTGTATATATGACCAATTATTCCGATCCGGAAGTTCTTAATGAAAAACTCAGTTTTACCGAAGAAGAACTTTATGATTATATTACATTTAATCTTCTTCTTAGTTTTCCACAGCCTGTTGAAGGAAGAGATGTTTGCCAGAAATATGATTCTGTCACAATCAATTTTGTAGGAACTATGGATGGAGTTGCCTTTGATGGCGGTTCTGCAGACGGATGTCCTCTTACTCTTGGTTCAGGCAGCATGATTCCGGGATTCGAAGAAGGAATTATCGGCATGAAGGTCGGTGAAACCAAAGACATTAACGTCACCTTCCCGGAAGATTACCATATGCCCGATCTTGCCGGCAAACCCGCAGTATTTACAATAACTCTTGTATCTATTGACAGTATGCCCGGGGAACTTACAGACGTACTCGTCACACAGGCTTTTACAGATCTGACAACAGTGGATGAATGTCTCGAATATTTCAGATCCGTTATGGTTCAGAGTAAATTACCTTCTCTCTTTACCGAAGATATTTATGTATCTGCAATCTCACGCGAATATATAGACAGCTATTATAAATCTGAAATGGATTATTTCTGCCAGTACTGTGCTGCATATTATCAAATGTCCGTTATTGATTACCTTTCATATGTGCAGGTTTCAGAAGACGAATTCAAAACATCTGTTATGGAAGAAGCCTGCAACTCAGCAATCGTTTCAACAATATTCGATGCCGTTGCAAATAACGAAGGAGTGACAGTAACCGATGAAGACTATTCCAATTTTGCTGCTCAAAACGGATGCTCAACAATTGAAGAATTTGAACAGATGTATGGATTTGATCAGCAAGCCATCAAAGATGAAATTATTGCAGGTAAGCTTTCAGATTTCTTCCTTGAGTTAATAAGATAGTCAGATCAAAATAAATAAAATAAAAACTGTGGTATCTTAATTGATTACCACAGTTTTTTTATTACTTAATAAATTATTTTATACATCTTCAAGATATTCCGTCTTTATATATGCTTCGACATTATTGTAAATAATCTTTGACCAGCCATTATCCTGATGTTCTATAAGCGGGAATGTTTCTCCCATATAAGCAACTCCGAGGAGTTGTCCGTCCGTAGTATCTTTGGCTCTTATATTAACCGTCTCAAGAGCTCTTACAGACCCTGTAGTCATACCAACCGAAGAATTATCGCCATTCAGCTTTATCAAAAATTCTGTCTTAATATAAGCAATTTCACCTTCAAATATTACCTGACTCCAGCCATTGGGTTTATCCTGATAACAGGTAAGTATCGTTCCTTCCGATACCTGGCCTAATCGGTCAGCCTCTTCGGAATCCGAAGCTCTTACATTAACCGTCGTTGTTGTCTTAACATCATATCCTATATCAGCCAAATCGGCAGATACCGAATCTTCGGATACACTGTTGCCCGCTGCAGCCTCTTCCGCTTCTTTTTTCTCTGCGGCAATCTCTTTTGCCCTCTCAAGAATTGTTGCATTGGCATCTTCCATAAACTGGCTGTATTCCGCATCCGAATCAAGAACTTCATTATATTCGGCCGCAACTTTATTGGCAAGATCAATAACATCACTCTGACCCAATACAGCAGTAATATAATCTGCCAGATTCTGATCCATAATATCCGTATATATAAACAGATTATCATTTTCATCCGGCATAACAAAGAATATCATCATACTCGGAGACAGTTGTTCGTATCCGGTCATCTTTATATAATATACGGAACATACAATATAGGAATTCTCAAAAGGACCCGGTTTTGTATAACAGGTCAGATTACTAAAGGAATCCACATACTCACTTCTTGCCTGTATTGTAGCCTCTTCTTTATAGTCTATACTGTCACGTATTGTAAGCAGCGTTGCCATATCATAAGAATAATACGCAGTAAGATATTTTTGTACCAACTCGTTTACCAGCGGGTAAACATCAAGTTCAAGCGGTTCCTCCGTAACAACAAATACTCCGTTATCGGATACGGCTACCGCAACATTATTACCGCTTGCCGAATTATTGGATAATGAATTCCTGCCTTTTATATGCAATGCAACCGGAATAATTATTGCCAGAAGTATAAGTCCCGCAAGAAGTGCAAATATTACCATAAACGGACGTTTGTCATTACTGTATGCTTCTTTCAAATATTCAATAATATCAGTCTTTTGATTATTGGAATTAGACGAATCGTATTTCTTTGATGATGATTTTGTCTCGGTAGCGGTTTTATTATTCGTTTTATTAATTTTTTTCTTATCTGCAGTATTCTGAGATTTTTTATTTGATTTTTTTTCGTTATTTTTTTCTTTTTTTTCTTTATATTTATCTTTATCGACTTTTTTATCAGTTCCGTCAGACGATTCTTCGTCGGGTTTATCTGATTCATCATCCGATATTTCTTCATTTATTTCCGGGGCAAAATCCGAATTCCCGACCTTTTCATCAACTATATCGTCAATCTTTTCTTCAGCACCTGTATCAGGCTCGGAAGTATTTTCCGACAAAATTTCATTTATTTCTTCCTGTGTATCATTTGTTGATTTTTCTTTGTTATCAACTTCAGGCAATATATTTTTATTAACAGATTTATTGTTTTTATTATGATTCTTATGATTTTTACTTTTTGACATAACTCTCCTCATTTCCGCATCTGAGTACAAATATTTAAAACCAATCGGCAAATATACAAAATCATAATGCACCCGACAGGAATCGAACCTGCATTAAAGGCGTCGGAGGCCTTCGTTCTATCCATTAGACTACGGGTGCATACAAAATTACCAAAATGAATGTTACCATAACAACTGTATTTTGTCCAGTTTGATAACTTCTCCGGCGGCTTAAAAAAGGGCCGCAAAAGCAGCCCCTTCAAATACATTTGATGAATAGCTCTAAGAATAAAGTGAAATCGACCTAATTAACAGCAAGTAAAAGTTTCTTTTTTCTATTGTCATAATAATATACAGAATCAGAAAGGACTTCCCCGGGATCGACTTCATTTTGATTCACTTCTCTGACCATATTGCGAAGCATATCAACATCAGAATCAAGATCTTCACCAAGAATAATAACCTCATGAACACTCGATGGTAACACAAAAAAGTTGGAATCAAGGTCTTCGGCAATCAGTTCCAGTTCTTTATCATAAAGAATCGCCGCAGCCCCAAAATGTCCGATATCATTTGATAAAACATACATTTTGGTCGATTTGGTATCTTCAAATAATGAATTCTGTATATCTCGATTATCACCTTCGGTACGATTATCTGCTATTATGCCGGCAAGCACATTTGCAATATGTCTGTAGGAAGATTTCAGAAGAAGAGGTGTGTTATTCTTGGCACATTCATAAAGCATATCGGCATCCACTCCCCATATATCCGCATGAGTATTATAAATCAAAATGCTGGCATTACATCTGTCATCTTCTGTTATTTCTTCTTTTGATTCACCCGACAAAAGATAATAAAAACATACAGCCATATCAAGGAATCTGATATGCGGAATTTCAGCCAGCAGCTCTATATTTTTATCATAATTAATAAGTTTAAAAACAATACGTTTTTTTACTTTTTCATATTCCGTAAAAAATGACATATCAAAGGATTTATTTTTCTTATTATTTTCGAAAATATTAATCAGTTCATTCATAATCTGACCATACACAACACCGTTACAATATCTTTCATACATATTCTCCAGATAAACAGTCGGTGAAATATTGCTGCTCCCAAAAGACGCCGTAATCCCCGTCAGCACAATACCGTTGTTCTTTCTGACATTATTCTTATTAATAGAAACCTCATCTCCGAAATACTCACTTAAATTTTCAATTATTTTACCTGTAAATTCTTCAAAACTCATGTTTATCCTCCAAAAATCAGCAGGGGATTCTAAACTATAAGCAACATAAAAAGACCGTTAAATATATTAACGGTCTTGATAAGCATAAAGAAACTGTTCAGAAATTAAGAATTATACACGGCTAAGATATTCGCCTGTTCTGGTATCAATCTTAATAACTTCACCCTGGTTAACAAAAAGAGGAACCTGAACGGTTGCTCCTGTCTCAACAACAGCGGGCTTAGTAGCACCTGTAGCAGTATTACCCGCAAATCCGGGCTCTGTGTTGGTAATCTCAAGTTCTACAAAAAGAGGGGGCTCAATTGCAAATACACTTCCGTTGTGTGAGCATACTTTAACGAGCTCGTTCTCCTTAACAAACTTAAGTGAATCACCTACAGAATCTTTGTCAAGAGCGACCTGCTCATATGACTCAGTGTCCATAAAGTTATATAAATCACCATCAGCATAAAGATACTGCATCTCTTTTCTGTCGATACGTGCCTGAGGGCATTTTTCAGTAGGTCTGAATGTCTTTTCAACCACACCACCTGATTTAATATTCTTAAGCTTTGTTCTTACGAATGCAGCTCCTTTACCCGGCTTAACATGCTGGAATTCAACGATCTGGTATACATTACCTTCAAACTCAATTGTAACACCATTTCTGAAATCACCTGCAGAAATCATAAATAGAACCTCCTAAATTGTCTTTCACGAAAATAATACTATCATAGTTTAAATGATTGCAAATGATTTTTCAACCTTTTTTTATTAATACCATTCAAGAAAAGAATGTTCTCCGTTTTTATCCTTATAAGAAATAACCGTATTAAGATTAACATTTTCAACGGATTTAAAAATATTACTCTCAACAAAAGGATTTATTTCATGAAGTCTCGCAATAAGAGCCTTTATTTCTTTACGTTTTGAAAGTGAGCTTAAGTCATCTTCCAGTTCTTTGGTATTCTCCGTAAATCGGCAGGCACAGGCAAGAAAATCAAGTTCATTATAATTCTTCCAATGAATAATATCTTTTTCTCTTACCAAATACAACGGACGAATAAGCTGCATCCCTTCAAAATTGGTACTTCTTATCTTCGGCATCATTGTCTGAATCTGACCGCCGTATAACATTCCCATCAGAATAGTCTCAATAACGTCATCATAATGATGGCCAAGTGCAATCTTGTTGCATCCGAGTTCTTTAGCTTTATTATACAGATAGCCTCTCCTCATACGTGCGCACAGATAACACGGATTCTTATCAACCTCTGTAACACTCTTGAAAATATCCGAATTAAAAATGGTTAAATCAAGACCAAGCAGGGCTGCGTTATCTTCTATCTTTTTTCTGTTTGATTCGTTGTATCCCGGATCCATAACGAGATTAACAACCTCAAATTCAAATTTACGATGTCGCTTCAATTCTTTAAAAAGAAGTGCCATGAGCATTGAATCTTTTCCTCCGGAAATGCAAACAGCCACCTTATCCCCGGGCTCCAGGAGCTCATAGGTATTGATGGCTTTTGCAAATTGCGTGAAAAGTTCACGATGATATTTTTTTCTGATGCTAAGTTCTATTTTTTCAAGTCTTTCATTCATTATTATTTATACCGGCTTATCTTCTAGGTCTTCCAGCGAAAAAACAATCTTCTTACCCAATGCGGCAGCCATTTTTACCAGCATTTCAAGCGTAGGATTACTGATATTAGATTCAAATCTTGTAATATTCGGTTGAGGAATACCTGTAATCGCAGCCAACTCAACCTGCGTCATTTTCTGACTTTTTCTGGCTTCCTTGTACTTCGAGATTACATCCTGCTGAGTACTTCTCTGAAGATCGGAAATACAGATTTTTTCTGCTGAACTCTTGTTTAAAAAATCCATCGAGTTATTCTTCATATGCGCTACCTCCTTAATATTCTATTAAAATAAACCTTCCCTAATATATATATTACATTGTATTTCTATTCCATTCAACTCATAAATGATACAAATATTTTATCATTCTTTGACAATTTATATTATTATCATGATATTATTAATTAATATATAATTGTCTTTTTGTAATTATTTAACAGAAAAAGAAATCAACTAATATGAAAAAAAACAATAATGAATACACAATATCAAATAATTTCGACTATGAATGGGCAGATTACTATGAGCAATACACAAAAGGATCTTACCCTGTTTATGTATATTATATAAGCCTTGATGAAATGATTCTTAAAAACAGCCCTCTTCACTGGCACAACGAAATTGAAATCAATTTCGTCAAATCAGGTTCCGCTCTTTTTAATGTCAGCGGCATAAAAAGAATTGTCCATGAAGGCGAATCAATTGTTATTAACAAAAGCAGAATTCATTCAATTTCTCCCATTGCACCGGACCGGAATGCAGTAATTCTATCCTTGCATTTTAATATTTCATACTTATTTGAAAGTAACGATTCATTTTTGTCTGTTAAATATGAAAATATTATTACCGAAGACTCATCAAAAAGCCATTTTTACTTTGATAAAAAAAGTGAAAGCAGCCGTTCAACACTAAATCTTATCGAAAACATTATCAAAGTTAACCTCGAGAGAAAATATGGGTTTGAACTAATTACCAAAAGCCTTCTTTGTAATTTTTGGATTGACCTTATCAGAAAAAATAACGCTGATCCGATTAACGAAAAAACAATGCTCCCGATAGACGAAGAACGAATAAAGTGCGGCATTTCGTACATACACAGAAACTATATGAAAGCTCTTACTCTTGAAGAAATAGCAGACAGCATTCATGTAAGTCGAAGCGAATGCTGTCGCTGTTTTAAACGTTCTACCGGATTACCGCCTTTCGAATTTTTAATGCAGGAAAGAATTATCCAAGCCGCACATAAAATGCAGCGGGAAAACAAGGAAGCAGAGAACATCAACGCCCTTGCACTCAGTGTCGGCTTTAACAACTGCAGTTATTTTAATAAAATATTTAAAAAATATCTGAATACCACACCGTCAAATTTCAGAAATGTAATAAAAAAGAGCCACAGAGATTCTCTGAGCCCTTTTGGAATATCTTTATCAAGAAATTAATTATATTACTGCTTATCGACCTGAGAAAGCTTGGCAGCCTGATCGGCAGCTATACAGGCATCGATAATCTCCTGAATATCACCGTTCATAATCTTATCAAGCTTGTATAATGTAAGTCCGATTCTGTGATCGGTAACTCGTCCCTGAGGGAAATTATACGTTCTGATTTTCTCAGATCTGTCTCCCGTACCTATCTGACTTCTTCTTGCATCAGCTTCTGCATCGTGCGCTTTCTGACATTCAAGATCATAAAGCTTAGCACGAAGGAGTGTAAAAGCTTTTTCCTTATTCTGAATCTGAGATTTCTCAGTCTGAGAATATATTACGATTCCGGTAGGATAATGAGTCAATCTGACAGCAGAGTCAGTTGTATTAACGCACTGTCCACCGTTACCCGAAGCACGCATTACGTCAATTCTTATATCCTTCTCGTCTATTTCTATCTCGACATCTTCAGCTTCCGGAATAACCGCTACGGATGCGGTAGAAGTATGAATTCTTCCTCCGGATTCGGTTTCGGGTACACGTTGAACACGATGTACGCCGCTTTCGTATTTTAATATGGAATATGCACCCTGGCCGGATACCATAAATTGAACTTCCTTCATACCTCCGATGCCGGTTTCATCCATATTTATCAATTCTATCTTCCAACGTCTTGACTCAATATAGTGAGCATACATTCTGTATAATTCTGCCGCAAAGAGAGCCGCTTCATCGCCTCCTGCGCCTCCTCGGATCTCGACAATAACATTCTTATCATCGTTAGGATCCTTGGGAAGAAGAAGAATCTTTAATTTCTTCTCAAGTTCGGCGGTTAATTTTTTTGCATTAGAATGCTCTTCTTTAAGCATTTCCTTCATCTCGGGATCGCTCTCTTCTTCAATAAGCATAAGAGAGTCCTCAATATCCTGCTTTGCCTTTTTATATTCCTTATATGTCTCAACAATAGGAGCTATATCGCTCTGCTCTTTCATAAGTCTTCTGAATCTTGTTGAATCATTGGCAACATCAGGTTCTGAAAGTTCATTTAAAAGTTCTTCAAATCTTTTTAGTAAATCATCTAATTTATCAAACATCGGTATTCTCCCAACTATTGTGATAAAGTTGCGGTAACAACTCTGTCAAGACCGGCAAGGTCCTTTATTACTTCTATATCCGTATACCCGTTACTTAATAAAATATCGGATACCTCTTTGCCCTGATCAAATCCAATCTCAAAGTAGATTCTTCCTTTTTCTTTAAGATATTCACAGGCTTTGTCAATTATTTTTCTGTAAAAATCCAGTCCGTCCTCACCACCGTCAAGAGCAAGCAACGGTTCGTGATTCTTAACCTCGGGATCAAGCGAATCTATTACATTCTTTCTGATATACGGTGGATTGGATACAATAAAATCAAATTGGCCGGTAACATTTTCATACAAATCGCTTTTATATATGACACATCTGTCAGTCAATTTGTATTTATCCTTGTTCGATGCGGCAACCATAAGTGCCTCATCGCTGATATCAACACCTGTTCCATGCCATTTTCTTTCGTTAAGCAGGGAAATCAAGATACAACCGCTCCCCGTACACATATCAAGGAATTGACATGTTTTTTCCTTTTCGCGTTTGAGAATCAGTTCAACGAGTACTTCAGTATCAAATCTCGGAATCAGGACATTTTCATCTATATTAAATATATATCCGTAAAACGGGGCAGTTCCCGTAATTTGTTGAACAGGGACACGGCTTCGTCTCCGCTCAATTAAATCGTAATAAAGCTCAACTTTATCCGATAAAGCAATATCGTTACCATATAATATTCTCGAAGCTCTGTTCATTTCGAAGACATATTCAAAAAGGACCTCTGCATCAACCGCAGCATCCTCTGTTCCGGCATCTTCCAATAACATTCTTCCTTTTTTCAACACTTCATTGTATGTCATATCGGTCATCAGTGTTTCGCAGATTCTTTATTATCCTGTGAAATCTTTTCAATTGCTTCTTCCACTTCGACAACGCTTATTTCAAGTGTCTCTTCACCTGTGTTATATTCCTGTCCGTTCTCATCAACAACCGTTTTCTTAACAACATTTCTCTTAAAATGTTTACTTTCAAAATCCTCCCAGTCGAATATTTTCTCTATTGAGGCAATTGCAACCTCAACTATCTCCTCATTCGGCTCTTTTGTTGTTATCCTCTGAAGCAGCATGCCCGGTGCCGATATAATTCTTACAAGAAAATTATCGTGCTTTCCGGCAAATCTTAATAGTTCATATGATAAACTTGCTATTACAGGTATAAGTGCAAGACGAAGTACAAGTCTCAATGCCACGCTGTCAACTTTAATAAAGAAAAACAGAATAATACTGATTATCATTACCATAATCAAAAAACTTGTACCACATCTTCTGTGTAATCTTGAAGATCTCATTACATTTCTCACAGTAAGCGGTCTTCCTGATTCTATACAGTTAATACATTTGTGTTCGGCCCCATGGTACTGATAGAGGCGCCTGATATCCTTCATCAGGGATATTCCCAGAATATACAAAATAAAAATCAAAAGACGCAGGCAACCTTCAATAATCGTTACAAGAGAATCATTTCTTAAAAAATTGCCAAGCCATTCGGATACAAAATAAGGCAATACCAAAAACAAACCAATAGCTATAATAACGGAAATTGCAATTGTAATTCCGTTAACCACACTGTCGGCTTTATCCTTAAAGACTTTCTCCATAAATCGATCGGATCCGTTCTTTGTCTCTTCTTCCTCATAAAATGAAGCCGAATATGTTAACGTCTTCATTCCGAGAACCAGAGAATCCACAAAATTAAAAACACCTCTTATAAGCGGAATCTTTGATAAAGATTTGTGTTTTGAACAAAATCCTTCATCTTCCCAACTTTTAACATCTATAGAATTATCCGGAAGACGTACGGCTACGGAATAAACATCTTTATTTCTCATCATGATGCCTTCAATTACTGCCTGACCGCCGATTCCGGAATACACAACTTTCTTTTTTTTCTTTTTTGAACTACTATTAGCCAATTCCTATTTCTCCCAGAAAAAAAGGTTGAGATAAAATTAATTACCCCAACCTTGCAAGAACTACATTATTTGCTTTCTACGCCGTACTTCTTATTGAACTTATCTATACGTCCTCTTGCCTGTGCGGATTTCTGCTGACCTGTGTAGAATGAATGACATTTTGAACAAACTTCTACGTGAATCTCAGGCTTTGTAGAACCGGTTACGAATGTATTTCCACAGTTACAAGTTACTGTTGCCTGATAATATGCAGGATGTATTCCTTCTCTCATTGTATATCACCTCTCTATATATAACACTTGCTCACTAAACAGCTTTTTTATTGTATCACGCAATCAAATGAGATGCAAGATTTTTTTTCTTAAATATTCCTTTAAATGTAAAACTGAATTTCGGTTCTGTAGACGGTAATGAAACTTATTGCTCAAACAGTCCGTAGACAGCATTAAATAGGCCTTCCGCAGCATAATCGGAATAAACCGCTTCATTTAAATTATATTTTCCGGCTTCCGATAATACTCTTCCCATTCTGATATCGGCTGAAACCGTATTCATCGATGAAATGATGCTGTTATCTTCCGCTCCGAAGACTCCCAACGCTTCGCCACCGGTTGAAATGACATAATTACGGACAAGCACATCTGACAAAGTAAGTCCGTCAAGCTCCGGGGTATAATAATCTTCATTATAAAAAGCCATCGTACACGCACTTCCCGCTGTCTGCGGATCGTTATATTCAAGACGAATAAACAAATCAGCATTTATCTCATCCGTAAAAGCAATCATTTGTGTCTCGTACTCTGCGTCGCAAGCCCTGCACGGTAATACGATAACCGTTCCGACAATCCCGTCGCATTTTTGTTTGAATTTGTCCGCAATTATCTGAAGAGACGCGGCTTCGTCGCATCCCGTATTGGCATAGAATTGTTCGGTGGCATCGCTGACAAGCGGTTCAATTACTGTTATCGGTCCGTCGATTTCATCATAATTGCAAAAGGCAGAAACAAATCTACCGTCATCCGAAGTCTCACTTCCGTAATAATATAAAGTATCCGCAAATCTGACGGAAAGAGTAAGCGCTCCGTTCTCTATATAATATCTGCAGTACTCAATTTTTTCGGCATCATAATAAATATTCAAAGAATCAACATATTGCTCAAGATCGCCGGTATCCTTAATCAAAAAGCTGTTACATCTGACTTTCAATACACTGTACACCGGATCGTATTGGGTCTGCCAGGAAGAATAATCGGTTTTTACGGAAGAAGAAATATACATTTCATCGGAATAATCATTGTCCGAAACACTGATATATCCGGTTTCTTCCACATCCGAAGCCATATTTACCGTAAAATCCGGAATTATTGAATCGTATGTCAAAAATAAATCTCTGTTAAAAATTAAAAACAATGACAGTAACAGCAATATGCTTAATGCCGTCATCACATAAATTCTATAAGTTTTCATCAGTATTATATACGTTATTTTTAAATTGCAAGTTTCTTTAATACAGCTCTTAATGCTTTACCGCGGTGACTTATCTCATTTTTCTGCTCAGGTGTCATCTGAGCTGTCGTACATCCGTATGAAGGTACATAAAAAAACGGATCGTAACCGAAACCATTGTCACCGATTATTTCTCGACTTATAATTCCTTCTACGGTTTCAAGTGAAGTAACTTCACTTCCGTCCTCAAGTACCGCAGCCATGGAACATACAAATCTGGCGGTTCTTTTTTCATCGGGAACGCCATCCATATCCTTAATAACATCACTCATTGCCTGATAATATGTACGCTCCCCGAGCCATCTGTGACTGTATACTCCGGGTGCCTTATCGTAATAATCAATCTCAAGACCGGAATCATCCGCCAGCACAATAGCATTACGATATTCATTTTCATTTTTTCTTATATACTCGGCAACAGCCCTCGCTTTAATAAGTGCATTATCTGTAAATGTGACGCCGTTTTCCTCAATCTCATCATGAAATCCTATTTCGTCAAGTCCCAGTACTTTAACATCTTTTCCGTCCGTCATTTCACAGATTTCACGAACTTTACCTTTATTGGTTGTGGCAAAAATCAAATATTTCATATATTTCTCCGTCTTTTTCGTTATAAAATTTACAACTCTTTCTTCGGCGGCTTCGGTCCAAGATAGCTGTAAAAATATGTTTTAATCATGCCGTTATATATTTTTCTGTTTTTATCGGATTTTTTACCGATATATTTTTCGGCATCTTCATACGAAGTTATCATATATTTTGACCACGTCGGATGCCTGTCAAAACGTTCTCCTATTATTTTATACAGTTCCGGCAGATTTTCCTTTTCTTCCAGTCTCTCCCCATACGGAGGATTGGTTATAACAAATCCGTATTCTTTATCGGAATAAAAATTCTTAATATCACCGATTTCAAATCTGATTAATTTATCAACTCCCGCCTTACGGGCATTTTCTTTTGCAATCTTTATCATGGCCGGATCGATATCATATCCGGTTATATCGGTTTTAATGTTAAAGTCAACTTCCTCACTAAGTTCGGCCCTGACTTCTTTCCATAATATCGGCTTTACAATATGTCTCCAATTCATTGCCGTGAATTCACGATTAAGTCCCGGCGCAACACCTGCAGCCATTAAAGCTGCTTCTATGGGAAATGTACCGCTTCCGCAAAACGGATCGACAAGTATTCTGTCTTTATTCCAGGGTGAAAGCATAATTAACGCCGCAGCAAGATTTTCCGCTATCGGTGCCTTACTCTGAAGCCTTCTGTATCCTCTCTTGTGAAGAGAATCACCGGTTGTATCGAGTCCGACGGATACGACATCATTTTTTATAAATACTCTTATGGGAAATGATTGCCCGTCCTCGGAAAACCATTCAAGATTATAAATATCCTTAAGCCTGTCAACCATAGCTTTTTTCATAATTGATTGAATATCCGACGGCGAAAATAATTTACTTTTTATACTTGACGCCTTGGTAACCCAGAATCTGCCGTCGCGGGGAATATAATCTTCCCATTTCAGAGCTTTTGTACCCTGAAACAGTTCTTCAAAACTCTGAGCTTTAAACTCACCGATTTTTATAAGAATTCTCTCGGCCGTTCTCAGACACATATTAGCCCTTACAACAGCCTCTTCGTCGCCCTCAAATATTATTCTTCCGTCTTCGACATTCTTAATCTCATAGCCGAGATCGTATATTTCTCTTTTTAGAACAGCCTCAAGTCCGAAATGACATGGGGCAATTAAATCATATTTTCTATATCCCATTTATATTCCTATCTTTTTTATATATTGCGCAAATTCAAGATATTCCGCCTTTCCGAGTTGATTTTCAAGTGCTCTTAAGATAAGAAGATGAACCTCTTTAAATACACCCGAAAATGTATACGGATTTAATCTGTAGTCCGGTATCTTTTGTAACACAAGCCGACGTAAAAGTAAATAATAATTATAGTTCGGAATATCATAACGAAGTACGCTTGCTTTAATTCCGGCAAGGAAACATGAGTAAATGTGTTCTATTTCCAGTTCATTTTTATATTTTTCAAGAAGTCCTCTTTTATTGTAGGCCTCCCACAAAATCTCCTGCACCGTCAGACAGTCAAGATGGTGATCCGACCTTGACAAAACCGTTGAATTATCATTTACATAGTAATGATACAATTTATCCTCAAGAATACATACTTTTCCGGCATATATATTCACAAGCGATCCCCAATAAGCATCTTCATATGTTAAATATTCCGGAAAATCTATTTTATAGGTATCAAGGAATTCTTTTTTTATAAGTTTCCCCCAGCTGTTATATGTAATCGGAGGAAGCATAATTGCCCGTTGCCGCTTTTCACAATTGTCAAAAACCAAAGTATTGAATCGGATATTCTTTTCATTTTCCGCAGTATAACTATTCCAATAATACAATTCGGCATGCGGATCTCTTCCGTGTCCGCAGCAGACAATATCCGGCCTCTCTGCCTGATAACAATCAAACATTCTTTCAAAATATTCTTTCTCAATCCAATCGTCGGAATCCAGAAAAGCAATAATATCACAATGCGAATATGACAAACCTATATTTCTTGCCCGACCCTGTCGGCCATTGAATTCAAGAAGAACCAACATAATATTATCCGGATATTTGCTTTCCCATTTATGCATAAGGTCCGCTGTTGAATCTTGAGAATAATCATCAACAAGAATAATTTCCAGTTTCTCAATCCCAAATGTCTGATTTTCAAGGCTCAGCAAACATCGATCCAGATATTTTTCAACATTGTAACAGGGGATAATTACACTTATTAACTTACTGTCAGAATCCATACGTCTCCTCTTACGAAAATACAGCGATAAATTTTTTTTAAAGTTCCGAGTATCCGAAGATATTATTCATACTATATTTTATCAGAAAGTATCTGCGATTGCATTCAAAATAGGAATACATGTACAATTTCTTGATATTTACACTGATTTTTATTATAATCTTAGGCGTGGGTGTGCCTTGGGAAGCATACCTGCACCTAACTGCAAATTATTAATTAGGAAACAAAAAGGAGCGTAAAAAGTTATGAAATTCGGTTATTTTGATGATGCTAACAGAGAATATGTTATCACCACACCACGAACACCTTATCCTTGGATAAACTATCTCGGAACACAAGGTTTCTTCTCATTAATTTCAAACACAGCAGGCGGCTATTCTTTCTATAAGGATGCCAGACTTCGAAGAATAACCCGTTATCGTTACAACAATGTTCCTATTGATATGGGAGGTCGCTACTTCTATATTAATGACAACGGAACAATTTGGAATCCCGGTTGGTCACCTGTAAAAACCGAACTTGATTCATATGAATGTCGTCACGGTATGGGATATACAATTATTACAGGTAAGAAGAATGATCTTAAAGCGCAGGTTACTTTCTTTGTTCCTCAGGATTACAACGGCGAAATTCAGCAGGTTGTACTTACCAATGAAGGTTCCAAAGACAAGACATTTTCTCTGTTCTCATTTGCGGAATGGTGTTTATGGGATGCTCAGGATGACTGCACCAACTTCCAGCGTAATTATTCTACAGGTCGTGTAGAGATTGCAGGTTCAACAATCTATCACAAGACAGAATACAGAGACAGACGTGACCATTTTGCATTTTATTCCGTAAATGATTCAATTGACGGATATGACACCGACAGAGATGCTTTCATCGGTTTATACAATGGTTTTGACAAGCCTCAGGCAGTAACCGACGGTAAAGCAACAGATTCGTTTGCCGACGGATGGTCTCCTATCGCTTCCCATTATAAGAAGATTACTCTTAAACCCGGAGAGACCAAGACTCTTGTATATATTCTCGGTTATGTTGAAATGCCTGTTGACGAGAAATTCGAAGCTGTCGGCAAGACAATCAATAAGACAAAATCAAACGCAATGATTGAGCAGTTTAATACTCCCGAAAAAGTAGCAAAGGGAATGGCTGAACTCAAAGCATACTGGGATAATCTTCTCGGAATTCTTAATGTAGATACACCTGATGACAAGGTCAACCGTATGGTAAATATCTGGAACCAGTATCAGTGTATGGTTACATTTAATCTTTCAAGAAGTGCTTCATATTTCGAATCCGGAATCGGACGAGGAATGGGCTTCAGAGATTCTAATCAGGATGTTCTCGGCTTCGTACATCAGATTCCCGACAGAGCACGTGAAAGAATTATCGATATTGCATCAACTCAATTCCCCGACGGCGGCTGCTATCACCAGTATCAGCCCCTTACCAAGAAGGGAAATGCAGATATAGGCGGAGACTTCTCTGACGATCCTTTATGGCTGATTCTTTCTGTTGCGGCATACATAAAAGAAACCGGTGATTGGTCTATCCTTGATGAAATGGTACCCTACGACAATGATATGTCTGTCGCTCAGACAATGCTTGAGCATCTCAAGGTTTCATTCTACCATGTTGTAGATAATCTCGGACCTCACGGGCTTCCTCTTGCAATGAGAGCCGACTGGAATGACTGTATTAACCTTTCATGTTTCTCCGATACACCCGGTGAATCATTCCAGACATTTACCAACCCGAGATTCAAAGAAGAAGGCGGATATTCAAAGGTTGCCGAATCTGTTATGGTTGCTACTTTATTTACATATACAGGACCCAACTATGTTTCTATACTTAAACATCTTGGTAAAGATGAGGAAGCTGCAAAAGCTCAGGCCGAGATTGATAAGATGAAGAAAAATATAATGGAATCAGCATGGGACGGCAATTGGTTCCTCCGTGCATATGATGCCAACGGCGAAAAGATGGGTTCAAAAGAATGTGAAGAAGGTCAGATTTTCATAGAGCCTCAGGGATTTGCAATTATGTCGGAGATTGGCAAGGATCAGGGCGCAGATCTTAAAACACTTGAAGCTATTGATGAAAGACTTAATACTCAGTACGGTTTGGTACTTAATAACCCCTGCTTCAGCAAATATTATGTTCAGTATGGAGAAATCTCAACATATCCCGGTGGATATAAGGAAAATGCAGGTATCTTCACACATAACAATGCATGGATAATATGTGCTGCCGCTTATGCCGGAAAAGGCGATCAGGCATTTAAATATTATTCGGAAATTGCACCCGCATTTACAGAGGACACCTCAGATATACACAAGACAGAGCCTTATGTATACGGTCAGATGATTGGTGGTAAGGATGCAGGTTCGGATATCGGAAGAACCGGTAAGAATTTCGGTCAGGGAAAGAACTCTTGGCTTACAGGTACAGCCGCTTGGAATATGGTAGCTATATCACAGTATATCCTCGGTATTTCCGCTGATTTTGACGGATTAAAGATTGATCCTTCTATTCCTTCGGAATGGGACGGTCTTAATGCTACAAGACAGTTCAGAAATGCAACATATAATATCAAAGTTACCAATCCTTCACATATTTGCAAGGGCGTTAAGAATGTTACCGTAGACGGCAAAGCTATCGAAGGCAACATTATCCCCGCATTCGGTGACGGAAAGACTCATGAAGTAAATGTTGTAATGGGTTAATATTTCAAATAAAAAACCTGTGGAAATTTTTTCCACAGTTTTTTTTTATTTAATATTACCGCTTACATCATTAATAATGATTGATACATTACCGCTTGCATCCTCATTGTAATCAAATATACTCTTGTCTTCCAGATATTCTATCGGTACCAATATTTCAATTCCGTTTTCCGTAACAATCTTCTGTTTTTTATTAAGCTGTCTCTTGGTCTTATTACTGATTGCCACCGGTTTCTGCGGTATATCACGTTCTTTAAGTTTTTCTTCATATAACTGCTTGGCATCATCATTATCAGCAAATACCCGCTGTTGCAGTGAAGCAGGACTTATATTACCGTAATCAACTGCCTCATCAGCTATACTCTGCCTGTATTCAAACATTTTCTTCGGAGCATCTTTTTTATAACATTCCTTTATTGTCTCAACAGCAACTTCATCCATAACCTTAACAAGTTCTTTTTCGGATTTGTTAAGTTCAAGTCTTAAAATTCTGTCCGCCATATAATTAACGGCAGTATTATCAATATGACAAATTGTATCGCTCATCCAAACTTTTTTATCATATATATTTATAAAAAAATAATCATATTCTTTCTGAGAAAGAGCCGGTAAAAGCCGATAAACTTTCTTCCATTCAACTTTTCCTTCATCGTTAACTACACATTCAAATTTGTTCTGATAGTTAAGTTTAAAAAATGCAATAATAGGTTGTTCTTCAACCGTTGCCCACACAAACAGACCGCTTCCGCTAGGCAAATCTACGGCTTCCGATACCAGCGTATGAATTTCATCAGCTACAACATCCACAAATGCATCAAATCCGGATACATCTTCAGGCAAAATAGTGGCAATAAAAGAATCGTCATCAAAAGAAGATTTTTTTGAAGCAGTATTATCAAAATTTCTGGCAAAAATCTGAATAATATACTGACATATTTCTCCGTCCAAATCCATTATATATTCATTATATTCTACGAATGATTTAGCAAAATCAATTGAACACAAAAAGCATCTTTCCAAAGTAACTTTAGAAGTATTCATCTCACACCTCGTTATACGGTAGTAATGGCAACACCGTTATTGATAAATCTGTCGGAAACCTTTTTAGCTATTGAATACGGATAGATTAAAACCATTCTGGCATTAATCTTCCCGTCAATGAGAACGTCAAAATAAACCCCTACCACACTGTCCTTTTCATCTTTCCAAGGTTCTTTCCATTCATCCTCAAGATTCTTTACCACTTCAATATTTATCGACTGCTCCATAAGACGTTCAATTGGCTCTATTGCAGTCATTACGACTCTGTCCATTGTCTTCTTAAGAGAATCTACGGAATCCGGTGAAATCTCCAAAAGGTGCCTGAAATCGCTATAATGATCTTTTAAGACACAAACGCAATAACCTGCAGTAAAAGATGTAAATAATAATCTATAGCCTATAGATTTTCCATCAAACATGAAATCAATATTCTGTTTGTCCGTATCAAAAAAATACGGCACAGAAATATCAACATCCGAAACAGAAATATTGCTTATATAACATGTTGCTGAGCCGGCAGCTATATTCGATATTTCATTTAATGCGTCAATTTCATCAAAGGTTAAGGGCATAATATAAAATATTCCTCTTTACATTTTATTGTCGAAAAATCAAAAATATGTTTTATTGGCAATATTAATGAACTCACTGTTAGTTCTTGTCTTTGAGAACATATCAATTACTTTATCTACAGCATCGCCGTTAAGAGCCTCATTAAATGATCTTCTGAGCGAAGTAATCGCATTCATTTCCTGGGCTGAAAGCAGCAGGTCATCTCTACGCGTTCCTGACTTGGGAATATCAATAGCCGGAAATACTCTTCTCTCTGATAATTTTCTGTCAAGAACTATCTCCATGTTACCGGTTCCCTTAAATTCCTCATAAACAACATCATCCATCTTACTGCCTGTCTCTACAAGTGCGGTAGCCAGGATTGTTAAAGAACCGCCTTCTCTCATATTTCTTGCTGCACCGAAAAATCTTTTCGGCATATGAAGAGCCGCAGGGTCAAGACCACCGGAAAGAGTTCTTCCTGAAGGAGGAACAACCTGATTATATGCTCTTGTAAGACGTGTAATGGAATCAAGAAGAATAATTACATCCTTTTTATACTCCACCAATCGTCTTGCTCTCTCAATTGCCATTTCGGAGACTCTTTTATGATGTTCCGGCGTCTCGTCAAATGTAGAATAAATAACTTCAACATTAGGTCCCATAACTTCTTCTTTAATATCGGTAACTTCCTCGGGACGCTCGTCTATAAGAAGAATAATCATGTGCATTTCGGGACATGAAACTTTAACTGATTTGGCAACGCTCTTCAAGAGAGTTGTCTTTCCTGCTTTGGGCGGAGATACTATCATTCCTCTCTGCCCTTTACCGACGGGTGAAAGTAAATCCATTATTCTCATTGATAACGGAGCGCCCGGAATTTCAAGTTTAATCTTCTCATCAGGAAATATAGGTGTCATATTTTCAAACTGACATCTGTTTTTTGTCATTTCCGGATCGAATCCGTTAACTGATTTCAAATATAAAAGAGCTGCAAATTTTTCTTTCTCACCTTTAATCTTAAGGTGTCCCTCAAGAATGTCACCTGTTCTTAATCCGAATTTTCTGATCTGACCGGGTGCAACATAAACATCATTATCACCGGGAAGGAAATTGTCACTTCTTATAAAGCCAAAGCCGTCGGGCATAACTTCCAATATTCCCTTGGCTATCTTACCGCTGTCAAGGTCATAATTGACATCATCTTCTCTGTTATCAATCTTTTCTTTAACGTTTTCTTTAACAGTTTCTTTAACAGCTTCTTTAACATTTTCTTTATTGTCAGTATGCTCTTTTGATTCTGTTATTTCAGTTGACTCCGACTCTACTGCAACGGCATTTTCTGTTATTTCATTTTCAGACTTTTTATTATCTTTGGTGGGAGCTTTTGAACCGACTTTTTTAGAAGACTTTTTATCTTCGGAAATCTTAGATTTAATCTTTTTTTCAACATTAGGCTTTGAAGATTTTTGAGGCTTTTGATTATCAGCAACTTTTTCGGAATCTTTTGAATTTTCTTTTGCAATTGCTTTTTCTTTGGCTCTTGCCTCTTCTTCATCCTTTTTTAACATAGCTTCAACGACATCAGCTTTTTTCATCCCCGAAACAAGCTTAATTCCGCGGAATTTAGCCATTTCCTTCAAATCAACAAGAGATATTGATTCATAACGCTCTCTCATCATATATAAAAATACCGTCCTTTCATTGTGCAGTAGGAAAATCAAGCGAATCTTTAAAAATAACTTCAATGGGAAATAATTAGATAACTTTAGATATTATACACCCGTCATTATAAACTGGCAATCTGCTCTTCTTCATTATTGGATTTTTTCAGATAACTTACAATATTATATGAATGTTCCGCAACTCTCTCAAGAGCCGAAACCGTATTTGAAAAAATCATACCGGCTTCGGGAGTACACTTCTGTACTGTAAGTCTGTCCACATGATGCTGCTGAAGTTCCTTTTCCATCTTCATAACCTTAAGTTCAAGATTAGAAACCTCTTCAAGAATTGATTCATCGGAACTAAGCATATATTTAACAGCAAGCTCAATCATACGATTAACAAGATTAAGCATATCTGTCATTTCCGATTGTGCTTCTTTTGAAAAATCGACTTCCTGATTTTTTCTTGAAAGCGCCATATCGGCAATATTTTCGGCATGATCACTGATTCTCTCTATATCATTGGCAACATGGAATAATGAACCTATTCCCTGCAAATCTTCAATTGGAAGTGTAGACTGGTTGATTTTAACAAGATATTTTGTAATAGATTTATTAAGAAAATTGATGTTTTTTTCCATTTCATAGACTTCGTTAATGTCTTCTTCATCAAGTGTGATAAGAGCATTCATCGCACGATTAAGATTATCACTTGCAAGCGAACCCATTCGTTCAAGTTCCTTAATACCGTCGATGACTGCCGTAGAAGGGTTGAAAAGAACCTTGTCACCAATGTATTTAAGCTGGAATGTATCGTGGTATCCGACCTTCTGATCCTGTCCGGGAACAACAAGATATGTAAGCTTTACAATACCTTTTGAGAACGGGAACAATACAACAACCTGGAAAATCTTGATAATCGTATGCGAGTTGGCAACAAATCGACCTTCATCTCCCGAAATACTGTGAAGCCATGAAGATACGGGGTCCATTGCAACCTGGAAAATAATAAACATAATCAAAGAACCTATGACATTGAACAAAAGATGAATCATAGCGGTTCTCTTGGCTTCCTTCTTACCTGCAAGAGATTTAATAATCGCAGTTGAACATGCACCTATATTACATCCTAAAATAATATAGAGACAAATATTAACATCGGCAAACAAACCTTGCTGTGCCATAATAAGTATAATTGATACCGTAACGGATGAACTCTGTACAATGGCTGTAATGGTCATACCAAGCAGGATTGCAAGAATCGGATTGGTCAGCGTCTCCAGAATTCTGGTAATTGAACCGTCACTGTTCAGAGCTTCCATACCCTCTTTCATCATTGATATTCCCATAAAGAGAACACCAAAACCTGCTATACATTCTCCAATCTTCTGAATTGTATTATTTTTACAAAACATTGTAATTAATACACCGATTAACAAAAAGATTGCAGCAAATTGTGTTAAATCAAGGGAAACCAACTGAGAAGTAATTGTGGTACCTATATTGGCACCAAAGATAACTCCCGCAGCCTGATATAGATTCATCAGACCGGAGTTAACAAAAGAAACAACCATAGCCGTACAGGCTGAAGAAGATTGAATAATACCGGTAAAAACAATACCTACAATCATTCCTATAAAAGGATTCTTAGTGAACATTTCAAGAATACTTCGGAGTTTTGCTCCCGCAGCCTTCTCAATACCATCACTCATTTGGTTCATACCAAGCAGAAAGAGCCCAAGTCCGCCCATAAGAATTAGAATGTTAGTAAAATTCATACCGATCTCCCAGAAAAATCTTCCACAATCAAAGTCCATAATATATTTTATATATATGGTTTAAGTAAAACAAGGTATTAAATTATTTTCGTAGTTGTGACTATTAATTAACAATCATATAAATTTTTTTTGTGCATTTTTCAATTACAACTATTCAAAATATACGGCTGCATTCTCTCTGTCTTGTTCTATTGCCTTTTTCAAACTATCAATATTATCAAATTTCTTTTCCGCTCTGACAAAATGAAGTAATTCCACAACGGCGTATTGTCCGTATACATCTCTGTTAAAATCAAAAATAAAAGTTTCGACGGTGATTTTTTTCTCATCAGATACCGTAGGCTTACAACCGATATTGGTTATTCCGTTTTTTACGATATTTCCAAGATAAATTCTGGAAAAATAAACACCGTTACAAGGCAGGAGTTTGTTCTCTTCAGGGATAAAATTAATAGTCGGAAATCCTATTGTATTGCCGATGGAATTTCCCTTTTTTATTTCTCCCGAAATATAATATCCGTGTCCGAGATATGTAATCATTTCCTCAATTCGATTGTCGGTAAGCAATCCTCTTACAAGACTTGATGAAACAACAACATCATCAATTTTATATTTATCAATTAAAACGGTTTCATAATTATATTCCGCAGAATAATGCTGCAAAAGATTTATATCCCCGGCGCCCTTATATCCGAAACTCACATCGCTTCCGGCAACAATAAAACGCATATTAAGACCGTTTACCAGCACAATCTTAATAAAATCCTCCGCAGCCATTTGACTTGATTCTCGATTAAACGGATACTGAATAAGATAATCAATATCCATTTTCTCCATAAAATATTGTTTTTCATGATCGGTCATAAGACAACGGTCGTCCGTCAGGCCGAAAAATACCGACGGTGAAGGTGTAAAGCTAAATACAACCGTCTTTAACCCCTTTTCTTTAGCCTTTTTCAATTCCTGAAAAATCTTCATATGTCCGAGATGAATTCCGTCAAATTTTCCGATAGCCACAGCCGTCTCTTCAGCTATATTCAATTTTCCTATATCATTTATAATTATCATTTTTCAAGGACCTATCTGTTATTGGGAAACATTTTATCCGGCATAAACATATTCTTTTCGGAATTAAAATAATATACTGCGGCAAATCTTCCGGAAGCATCATATATGCCGAACTTTTCTCCATCCTTTTCGCAAATTTCTTCGACAAAGCATTCTTTTGTCATGGGATTACCGTTATCAATCATACGGGAACAGTCTTCTTTGACATGAAGAAACTGCGTATTTTTGTATATGTCGCAAAGACTTACTATAACTTCATTTTCGCGACCGCTTTTTACAAGTTCTTCTATTTCACTAAGTTTCAAAGATTGTTCTACCTTATAATCGCTGACAGCGGTCCTGATTAAATGATCCATTGCCGCATTACATGACAGTTTTTCGCCTATATCTCTGCAAAGCGATCTTATATAAGTTCCCTTAGAACACTCTGTCCTGAATGTAACATAAGGTAAATCAATATTAATTATCTCCATATCATAAAATGTAACCGGTCTTGACTTACGCTCTATCGTAATTCCGGCTCTTGCAAGTTCATACATTTTTTTACCGTTGACTTTCAACGCACTGTACATGGGTGGAACCTGCATACAATCACCTTTAAAAGAGAATATTGCTTCCCTTATTTCATCCTCGGTACAATTTACGGGAGATGTTGAAATAATCGTCCCCGTCATATCTTCGGTATCTGTACTTACTCCGAGTTTCATTCTGCATATATATTCTTTTTTTTTGCATTCAAGAGCATCGCTTAATTTTGTTGCATCTCCGAGACAAACCAAAAGAACACCCTCGGCCTGAGGATCGAGGGTTCCGGTATGACCAATTTTCTTTTGTCCAAGTATTCTCCGCAGAACCGCAACAACATCAAATGATGTAAATCCCGGTTCTTTATAGACATTAATAAGCCCGTTATACATGCAATGCTTCTCCAATCAGTTCAATAACTTTCTCTTTTGCAGCATTTACAGTGCCTTTATAATCACACCCGGCTGCACGCTTATGTCCGCCGCCGCCGAGCAGCTGCGCTACCGCAGACACATCAAGTTCATCGGTTGAGGAACGAAGACTCACCTTAACAACCTCTTCATTTTTAGAATATATAAAACAGGCTCCGAATACGCCCTTTGTAGTCATAAGCGCATTTACTATACCGTCCGTATCATCTTTAGTTGCATTATTTTCAAGGAGTTCCTGCGCCGTCAAAGTACCTATAATAAATCTTCCTTCGTGAACCAATACACAATTGCCGAGTACAATTCCAAGCACTTTATTACTCGGGAAACTCTTCTCAAAATACGTAACATCAAGAATATGAGAGAAATCGAAATCATATTCTCTTAAAAAACTGCATATTTTCATTGTCTCGGGTGATGTATTGGAATATCTGAATACACCTGTATCGTGAGCAATTCCCATATAAAGAACAGTTGCAATTTCATTATCAATACAATCCCGGTCTATCAGTTTAAAAATCAGTTCGGAAGCGGAACTTGCATCCGGAACTATATAATTAACATCTCCGCAACCGTCTTTATTACTGATATGATGATCGATATTAATTGTTTTTGATGCTTTTTCAAAATATTTAAATGCATTTCCGAGACGTTCACTTGATGTATCAATAACAAAAAAAACATCAAAAATCGTTTCATCGGTCATTTCACAATCAATATCTTTTACGGAAGGAATTATCTCAAAACAATTCGAGGGTTTTTCCAAAAAAATCTTTATATACGCATCCGGAAGCATTTTTTTTAAATACAAATAAAGACCAAGGCAGGAACCAATTGCGTCCCCGTCCGGTCTTTCATGTGCACTTATTGCTATACTTTTGCTATTACCAATTTCTTCTAAAATATTAATCATAATTCTTAATCAATGTTTTTATTTGCTTCATCTATTAGCTTGGACAAACGGTTACCGTACTCAATTGAAGAATCGGAAATAAATCTTAACTCCGGAGTATTGCGAAGATTAAGTGTCTTAGCCAGCTGGCTTCTTAAAAAGCCTTCTGCTGACTTAAGCCCCTTTAATCCGTCCGGTATTTCCTCTTCTTTGCAGAGCATACTAACATAAACTTTACAGGTCTTTAAATCAGGAGCCACCTCAACATCCGTAACAGACGTAAACTTCGGAATTCTCGGATCCTTAACCTCACTTCTTATCAATTCGGCGAGAACTTTTTTAACCTCGGAATTGATTCTTGTATTTTTAACACTGTTTTTTCTCATATAAGGCCTTCCATTAATTTCTCGGAACTTCAACCATTATATATGCTTCAACCTGATCAAGCTCCTGCATTTTGTCAAATCCTTCAAATACAAAACCGCATTCATATCCGGCTTTAACTTCCTTGACATCATCTTTAAATCTCTTAAGAGAAGAGAGTGCACCTTCGTAAATCTGCTCACCTTCACGAGTAATCCTTATCTTGCAGTTTCTCTGGAACATTCCGTCAAGTACAAATGAACCTGCAATATTACCGATTGCTGAAGCCTTAAATATCTGACGAACTTCGGCATGACCGATTATCTTCTCTTCATATACAGGAGCAAGCATACCCTTCATTGCCGATTCAACATCCTCAATAGCCTGATAAATAACTTTATAAAGTCTGACATCAACACCTTCATGTTCTGCAGTAGACTTGGCCTGTGCGTCCGGTCTGACATTAAATCCTATAATAATAGCCTGTGATGCAGAAGCAAGAATAACATCAGATTCATTAATAGCACCTACACCGCCATGAATAACTTTTACAACAACTTCCTCATTTGAAAGTTTAACCAGTGACTGTTTAACGGCTTCAACAGAACCCTGAACATCGGCTTTAATAATAAGATTGAGTTCCTTAAGACTGCCTTCATGAATCTTAGAATAAAGATCGTCAAGGCTCATCTTGCCCTTTGTATCCTCAATTAGTTTTTCTTTGTTCTGATTCTTAAATGTATCGGCATAATTCTTAGCCTCTTTATCATTATCATGAATAATAAATATCTCACCTGCATTGGGAACATCATCAAGTCCGAGAATCTCAACAGGAGTAGAAGGAGTTGCCTCTTTTACTCTGCGTCCCTTATCATCAAGCATTGCTCTGACTTTACCGTGTGAAGCTCCTGCGGAAATAAAATCGCCGACCTTAAGTGTACCCTTCTGTACAAGAACTGTGGCAACCGGACCTCTTCCCTTATCAAGTTCCGCCTCAATAACAAGACCTCTTGCTTTTCTCTTCGGATTAGCTTTAAGTTCAAGAACATCTGCAGAAAGGAGTACATTTTCAAGAAGTTCCTGAATACCTTCTCCGGTCTTGGCAGATACGGGAACAAATATTGTCTGTCCGCCCCAGTCCTCAGGAATAAGTTCATATTCGGATAATTCCTGCTTAACTCTGTCTATATTTGCACCGGGTTTATCAATCTTATTAACGGCAACAACAATCTCTATTCCGGCAGCTTTTGCATGATTGATTGCTTCTACGGTCTGGGGCATAACACCATCATCTGCCGCAACAACCAGAATCGCAATATCTGTCGAATTGGCACCACGCATACGCATTGAAGTAAAGGCCTCATGTCCCGGGGTGTCAAGGAATGTAATCTGTCTGTCATTGATGTTAACCATGTAAGCACCGATAGCCTGAGTAATACCGCCGGCTTCTCTGTCTGTTACATTAGTCTTTCTGATAGCATCAAGAAGTGATGTCTTACCATGATCGACGTGACCCATTACGCAGATAACAGGGGGTCTCGCTACAAGTTTATCTTCAGGTTCTTCTTCTTCCTTAAGAAGCTCTGCTATAACATCAATCTTTTCTTCTTTTTCACACATTATTTCATAATCAAGCGCAATCTCTTCCGCTTTCTCAAATGAAATCTCCTGATTTACGGTAACCATTTCACCCAGCATAAACAGCTTCTTTACTATCGCAGAAGGCTGAATCTTCATCTTGTCAGCGAGATCCTTAATGGTAATGGTCTCGGGAATAACGATCACCTTAATATCGTCAGTTTTCTCTTCTTCCTTCGGTTTCTCAGGTTTAATAAATCTACCGGCCTTGCTGTTTCTTCCGTTACCGATTACATCATCATCCTCGTAAAGCTGATCCTTTTTACTTCTGGAATCCCTAACTTTACCGGTGGATTTATCACGATGTCTGTCCGTTGTATTGGAAGGAATGGGCGAATCCGCAGCAAAACTCTTATTATCTTTGGATGCAGGCTTCTGACCGGGACGAGCGAATCCGGATTTGCCGCCATTACGATTATCGTCTTTATTAAATCCGTTACGATTATCGCCTCCGCGATTATTATCTCCGAATTTTCTTCCGTTATCATCCGATCTGTTGGAATAATCCGGTCTTTGTCCTCTTTCAAATCTGTTATTACGATCAAATCTGTCGTTACGATCGTTTCTTTCATTACGGTCATTACGGTCGTTATTTCGTTCGTTACGATCATTACGATCATTATTTCTGTCCGAATATGAAGGTCTGTCCTGATTTCTGCCGTTATTTCCGTTCTGAGTATAGTTTCTGTCGTTATTCTGTCTGTTATTATTCTCGGGACGACGTACAACATTTTCCTGTACCGCATTACGAGAAGTCTCTTTATCCGCAGCCTGCTTGTTCTGAGTCTGCTCCAATTCTTTTCTCTTCTGTTCTTCGAGAAGTTCCTTTTCTGCCTGCTCTCTTCTGCTTGTTGCCTGCGCAGCTCTGTCAATCATATTTTCACGAGGCTTAATAGGACCGCTCGGTCTCTGCGAAGGATAGTTCTGATTATTATTACGATTATTACGGTTATTATTGTTATTATAATTATTATATGCGTTGTTTCTCGGTTGATTGCTCTGCTGATTGTTATTGCCGGAGGACACTATAATAACCTTCTTTTTCTTAGCAACATTAACCGAATCGTCCTTGGAATTATCTTCCTTTACGGACTCCGCTTTGACATTTTCCTCTTTTACGACCTCTTCTTTTACATTTTTCTCTTCGGTCGGCTTTTCTTTAACGGATTTGTTTACATTGTCTTTTTTATCATCGTCGTTAATACCATCATCTTTTTTCATATCTTTAGATGAATGTTTCTCCATATATTTAACGACAATCTCAATCTCACTGTCATCAAGTCCGCTCTGAGGTTTCTTGCCCATAACGCCATTTTTTTCAAGAATAGCGATTATATCAGCACTCTTTAAACCTTCATAATTTTTTGCAAGTTCACTTACTCTCATTTATTCATATCCTCCATCAAATCAGCTTGATTAATCTTTTTAATAATTGCTTCGGCAAATCCACTGTCATTTACCGATATGGATGCTCTGGTTTCTTTTCCAATTGCCTGCGCCAGTCTTTCTTTATCTCCGAATTCATAGCAGGGCACTTCGTAATATTTACACTTATCTTTAAATAATTTTTTGGTATTATCAGAGGCATCCCGTGCAACCAAGACAAGAAACGACTTTCCTGTCTTAATTGATTCCTCTGTTGAAAATTCTCCGCTCTTAACCTTTCCGGCCTTTGTCGCCAGTCCGATAAGGGAATAAATCTTCCCGGTATCAATCAGCTGATTCAATAAAATACTTCCTTTCAAATTCTTCTTTAGACTCTACGGACACTTTTTTGTTGGAATGAATCTTTTTCAGACAATTCTCATTTTTACACAGATACATTCCTCTTCCGTTATTGTCCACACGAATCAATATTTTTTTATCAAAGCTCCCGCCGCAGCCAAGGCACCGTCTCAACGGTACCCTTGGAATACTACTGATTATCTTCTTCTGTGTATTCGGGCTCTTCATAATATTCTTCTTCATCTTCTTCGTCTAAATAATCTTCAATTCTGAAGCCATATGCGTCCTTAGCCTGTGATTCGGATTTGATATCAATCTTGTAATTGGTGAGTCTTGCGGCAAGTCTTGCATTCTGACCGACTTTACCGATTGCCAAAGAAAGTTGATCGTCGGGAACAACAACATTGGCAGTTTTCTCTTCGGGATCCGCAAAAACATTTACAATCTGTGCGGGAGAAAGAGAATTTCTGATAAGATTTCCGGGGTTATCATCCCATGTGATGATATCAATCTTCTCGCCTCTGAGTTCTTTAACTATTGCATTTACTCTTGCACCGTTAACACCTACACAAGCACCTACAGGATCAACATTGGGGTTATGAGATACAACACTCATCTTTGTTCTGCTTCCTGCTTCACGTGCAATATTCATAATTTCAACGGTCTCGTCTCTAATCTCGGTTACTTCCGATTCAAAAAGTTTTTTAACAAGATCGGGATGAGAACGGCTTACCGTAATACGAGGTCCTTTTGTTGAATTCTCAACCTTAACAACATAGAATTTCATTCTGTCGCCAATGTTAATTTTCTCTGTGGGAACCATTTCCTTCTCGGGAAGAAGTGCATCTGCGCTTCCGAGGTTAATACTCCAGTTAACCGTATACTCCTTAACGGGCATGTTCTTCTCTTTCATCTCAGCTTTCTGTTTTGCGGAAATAGGGGTAACCATTCTTCTGTGAACAATACCTGTTACAATCTGTCTTTCTTTTGTTCTGAACTGATTAAATACAACATTTCTCTCTTCTTCACGTATCTTCTGAGTAATAACATTACGTGCAGCCTGCGCAGCCATACGTCCGAATTCTTCAGAATCAACTTCGATATTGACCATATCTCCGACCTGAGCATCTGCTTTAACAGACTGAGCCTCCTCAAGAGATACCTCGATTGCGGGATCCATAATATCGTCAAAAGTAGGAACAACTTCCTTTTCCGCTATTACATGGAACTCGTAATTGTCATAATCTATATCTACATGAACGTTACTTGAACTTTTATACTGCTTATCAAATGCAGACACAAGTGATTTTGCAATTGCCTCAAGGATAACATTTTTGTTAATATCCTTTTCCCTTTCAAGCATCTCCAACGCCATTTTTAATTCTGAATTCATTTTCTGTTTTCCTCCTAATAATTTAAAAATCCAAAGTTAGTTTAATATTTGCTATTTTATTTCTCTCAAAAACAATGTCTTTGTCGTTATCTATTACGATTGTATCTTTGTCAAAAGATTTAAGAACACCTATATATTCCTTGCTGCCGTCAAGTTCTTCGTACAACTTAACCTCTACCTCCATCCCGATGCTCTGCTCAAGATGTCTGTCTTTTTTCAGTTGTCTTCCAAGCCCCGGAGAACTAACCTCTAAAATATATGCATCCGCAATAAAATCCTCATGATCGAGGCTGTCAGAAAATAATCTGCTGACTTTCTCGCAATCTTCAATACTAACACCGCCGTCTTTATCTATATAAGCCCGAAGATACCAGTCAGGACCTTCTTTGACGTATTCAACATCATAAATACATACACCGCATTGATCGGCTATGGGTTTCAACAGTTCTTCAGCTTTCATTTCATAATTCTTTTTCTCTGCCATTAATATTATTTGCCGAACCTCCTTGATTTTTTCCAAAAACAAAGAGTAGGTCGAAACCTACTCTTCTAGAATACATTATTAAGTTTAAAGAAATAATATCACCGATGTTATGTAAATGCAAGTATAAAATATATTAATTTAAATTAATTGTTCGAATAATTTTGCAATACAATCTTTTCCTTCGGAAGCAGATTCAACAATGTTCTTTCAAGTTCTTTATATTCCACCGGCTTAGTAAGATATTCGTCAAAACCGTCTTTAATATACTTTTCTCTTGCGCCCGGCATAACATTTGCGGTAAGAAGAACTATCGGTGTGTTCGAATTGATATTCAGAGCATCGTTTTTAATATAATCCATGGTTTCTTTTCCGTTCATCTTAGGCATCATCTGATCCATAATAATTATATCAAAGGCAATCTTCCTCGTTGCCTTTATTGCTTCGCTGCCGTTCTCGACGGTAACTGTTTTAACCTTATTGAAACTCATAAGATTACGCATAACCTGAAGATTCATATCATTATCATCAACCACAAGGACCTTGGCATTGGGAGCAATAAACGAATCTTCATCTTCTTCACTAATAACAAGCGGTTTAAACCAATCCACATCTCCTACCGAAGTATTGTCGGAGATACCCTGTACTACCGAATAAGAAAATACCGAGCCTTCTCCCTCCACACTTTTTACCTCAAGACATGAATCCATTTGTTTTAAAATCTGTGAGGTAATATTCAAGCCAAGTCCGAGGCCTTCAATATTACGATTATTTTCATGATTAAATCGCATAAATATACTGCTGAGTTTTTCCAGATTCTCCTCATTTATACCGATTCCGCTGTCTTTAACAAATACCTCAAGCGATAACTCCTTAGCATTAATACGTTTATATCCGACTTTAAGTTCAACATAACCGTTTTCCGTATATTTAACCGCATTGGTAAGTAGATTAATCATTGTCTCTCGAAGTCTTTTGGCATCTCCTATCAGTTCCGAAGGCATCTTATGTTCCACAATTACGTGAAATTCCAGATTCTTCTGCTGACAAAGCGCATTAATCTCTGAACATATGCCCTGTATAAGTGCCTTAATGGAATATTCCGAATTTTCTATAACAAGAGTTCCGTTTTCCATTTTTGAGAAATCAATAATATCATCAACAAGTGAAAGAAGTATTTTCCCGGCATTATCCACATTTTGAGCATACTGCTTGGTTTTAAGCGAAGTAGCTTCGGAAAGGATCATCTGGTTCATTCCCATCATCGTATTAAGAGGGGTTCGTATCTCATGACTGACACTGGCAAGGAATTCGGTCTTTGCCGAATTGGCTTCGTTGGCGGCCTTGGCTATCTCGGACTCTCCGAGAATGGCTTGTTCAATCATATCCCTGCTCTGAATGCAATAATGAACCACCAGAAGTGTTGCGGTCATACCGGCACATTCCAAAAGATATTGCGGAAAGAAATATTGCATGACAATTGTAAAAACATTTATTGAAAGATAAAATGTTGCGGAGATTCTCACGTAGACATTGGATTTTTTCCTGTACAAAAACAGGAATACAATCAACGCAATGAAATATGTAGATGTAAGAGCGTAGTTGAGAAGAAGAAGCGGTCCTCTCGAATAAACACCGTCTTTGTATGTAAATGCAAGACCCGTAAAGGGATTGGTGAAAAGAATAATCTCACATATTGCCATAGGCAAAATCATTTTAATAAAAAGATTACGTCCGGGGGCCTTTTCCATAATACAATAATAAATATATATCGACATCAGAAGAGGTGCACATACGTGGATCATCATGTAAAGTTGAGTTGCGACATAAGTCAGAATATATAAAAACGTGTCATCCGAAGCCTGTTCTATAAGAATGCTGGATGCCATATCAAATATGCAGGATAAAAACACCACTATCTCCATTGCCATATAGTTCTTTCTAAGGAACTTATTTTTAAACGGCATGGAGATATTGGCTACAATCATGACAAACAATAAAATTGTTGAAAAAAGGTCATAATCGATTACATAATTCATATTTTTTTATTTTTTAATTAACAGACTTTTTCCTGTCATTTCCTTGGGGATTTCCATTCCCATTGTTTCAATTAATGTAGGAACTATATCCGCAAGCACACCGCCTTCGCGAAGTGTATATGCCTCGTCATAATTAACAAGAATAAAAGGAACCGGGTTAGTTGTATGAGCCGTAAAAGGTGCTCCGGTCTCGTAATCAACAAGCTGCTCTGCATTACCATGATCGGCGCAGATAAACATAGTACCGCCGACTTCTTTAATAAGTTCTGTTATTTCGCCAACACACTTGTCAATAACTTCAATAGCTTCGACTGCAGCATCAACTTCACCGGTATGACCAACCATGTCCGGATTGGCGAAGTTACAGATAATAACATCGTAATACTGATTACCTTCATCATCTTTCCTGGTAATGGCCTCACTAAGCTTATCACATACGGTATATGCACTCATACGAGGCTTTTTGTCATATGTGGGAACATACTTGGGCGAAGCAACCAGTATACGATCCTCGTCTTTATTCGGCTCTTCAACGCCGCCGTTGAAGAAGAAGGTTACGTGTGCATATTTTTCAGTCTCGGCAATTCTTGCCTGCTTCATATTATTGGCAGCAATCCACTCACCGAATGTATTGGTTACCTCAACTTTCTTAAATGCGACACGCTTATTGGGAATAAGAGGATCATACTCTGTAAAGCATACATATGTAACATCGAGTCTGTTACCTCTGTCAAATTTGTCAAAATCATTATCGCAGAAGCAATGAGTAATTTCTCTTGCTCTGTCGGGACGGAAATTAAAGAAAATAATCGAATCCTTATCCTTAATGGTAGCAACGGGGGCACCGTCTTTGGTAACAACAAACGGTACAACAAATTCGTCGTTAACACCGGCATCGTAAGAAGCTTGAATTCCCGCAACAGCGCTTTCTGCCTTTTCTGCTTCTCCCATTGTCATTGCCTTATATGCTTTTTCAACTCTGTCATAATTATTATCACGATCCATTGCATAATATCTTCCGGATACCATTGCAATCTCACCGACTCCTATTTCAGCCATCTTTGCTTCGAGTTCCTTAGCATATCCGAGCGCAGACTGAGGAGGTGTATCTCTTCCGTCGAGGAAACAATGAACATATACTTTCTCAAGCCCGTTTCTCTTTGCAAGTTCGAGAAGTCCGTAGAGATGTGTAATGTGACTATGTACACCACCGTCAGAAAGAAGTCCGTATAAATGAAGTGATGAATCATTCTTTTTACAATTATCAATTGCTGCAAGAAGATCGGGGTTCTCGAAGAATACACCGTCCTGAATCTCCTTCGTGATACGTGTAAGTTCCTGATATACAATTCGTCCTGCACCCATATTAAGATGACCTACTTCCGAATTACCCATCTGTCCGTCGGGAAGACCAACGCTCATTCCGCTTGCATATCCCTTCTGAAAAGGATATTCTTTCATAAGACGGTCCATAACCGGTGTCTTTGCAATTGCCACCGCATTGCCTTCACTTTTCTCATTAAGGCCATAGCCGTCGAGAATTAATAATACTGTTGTTTTCTTTGCCATTGTATTTCTCCTACAAATATATAGAGTCATAGCGGTCAGAACATATTTGACATATTTATGACCATACTATGCTATTTTACTTTCTGTTGTATTTTATCATAAAATCATGTTATCAACAATAATAATGAAATAAACCTTGTCTTCGTAAATAATCAGTTTATTTAATCATAGTGACAATATCCATCGGATTATCCGCGCCTGCAAAATCCTTTATTCTTCCTCTTGAATGCCTGCTGTCGTTTTTTAGATACCATAGAGCCTGAACCGGCTTCATTCCCAATCGTTGTGCCGCTTCAAGTTCATAATTACCGCCGTCGCCGCAGTAAATACACTCCGAGGGCATTACATTCAACCCTTCGAGACATTTAATAAATATTTGTTCATCCGGTTTTTTAATCCCCATTCTGCAGGACATACATACATAATCAAAATAGGGAAAAATGATACTCTCCTTAATGGCGGCTTCTTCTTCAAAATAACAATTTGTCACAAGTCCCGTCTTTATTCCGGCCTTCTTAAGAGCGTCAAACATCGGAATAATATTTTCATTAATACATTTAAAGCTTTCCGAATTGGTATTTTTTCTCTTAAGAACCAGCAGGTCATAAAGTTCCTTTGAATATTTATTGTTTTTTCTTAAAATACGTTCTATTACTTCTTCATATCTCAATCTTCCGAGAGTTCTGTCCGATTCTGTTGCATCCCATATTTCTCTGAACACATTTTCCGGAATACCTGCATCAAACGAAATCTCTTTACCGGTATAAGGATTACTGTGCCACAATGTTACAAGCGTTTCATACATATCAAAAATTACCGCTTTAATCATACCTGTGCTCATCCTCCGATTCTTAATGCATCTGCAATCATCCTTGTCTGAATATCAACAGTTTTCTCAAGAGCCTGCAAGCGCTTTTCGTTGATCGCATAGCCATCAATTATATATTTCTTTAATATAGAATTAGCCCACTTAGTTTAATTGACGATACATTTATTATCCAAATCTCTTTCCACTTGCCTCTTTTGGCTGATTATTTTTCAAACAAGTCGTCCAATACGACCTCTGCATTAATCAAGCCACTATACATGTTCTTTTTTATTCCATAAGTGGTTACCATTGCCATTTGTACTGATTTTTTACAATTTGTAGCCTTAACAAAAGAACCAATTCTCATCACACAAAAAGTAGTAACGAAAAGCAGTAATTGAAAATGGTCGAAATCATTATAAGGCATTAATACAGTTCATAATGCCTTCGTACATACTCATTAAATCGTGGTAAACTTATTTCCAGATATCCATGTCTTATTGGATTAACTACTCCCTGCTTAATTAATCTCATTCGATATGTTGAAAAGGATGGAGACGTCATATTTAACTTATTTCTAACAGATCTGTTCAGTATTACTGACATCATCTATTGCAATAAAAACACGTCTTCCTTGCTTCTTTATTTTTTCTAAAGATTTCTCTATTGTTCCTTCTAAATCTGTGTCTTTAATACTTTTTATTTTTATTTCTGCACCAGCTCCAAGAATTTCCGGTATATTAATTGTAACTTCTGTATTTTTGTTCCTTCCATTTCCAGATTTAAGTTTATAATCAAACTGACTAACCAAATCCTGCAAAGGATCCAAATCGATGGTGACCCAATCATTGTCTTCTGAAAAGCTATTAATCAATTCAGATAACATAACCGTTTTACCTGTACCTCTGGCTCCTGTTATCATGTCAATGATATTCGCAATCCGCTTCGCTACTTGCTCATAAAAAAGCGGCACTTCGTGCCTTACGAGGTACGGGGCTTGAATCCCCGCACCTCGTACAAGAGCACCCACCGCCTAAAGGCAGTGGGTTTTCTTGTACTTT
>JAZUDQ010000007.1:0-2336 GCA_045639745.1 Lachnospiraceae bacterium
CTCGCTTTTTTTACTTTATAGGAAATTACGTCCTATAAAGTAAAAAACGCTCCGCGAGGATGCGCACGCTTTTGCTTTCGGTTTTTGTCGCTAACGCGACGCAAAAGCGGCGCAGCATGTCGCAGGCGACATGCTTTCTTATAAAACAGGAAATTCCTTTCCTATTTTATAATTAGGCGGCCGCAAAGGAAAAGCGGGTATCTGTGATGGAAAGGAGCTTATCATGAACGTAAAAATCAACAATGTAAAGAAATTCTATGGTGACAATGAATCACGAGTACAGGTACTCAAAGGAATTGACTGCGAAATTAATGACGGAGAAATCTGTGTATTGCTTGGTCCTTCGGGATCGGGAAAATCTACACTGCTTAACATTATCGGCGGTCTCGAGAATGCAGACGAAGGCTGCATCGATATAGGTGACTTCTGTACGGACGATATGAAGGAAAAAGAACTGGCAAATTACAGACGAAACAATCTTGGTTTTGTATTCCAGTTCTACAATCTGGTGCCTGACCTTACAATCAGGGAGAATATCGAAGTATGTGCATATCTTACACAAACGCCTCTTGATATGGATGATTTGCTTGAAACGCTTGGATTAACCGAGCATCAGAACAAATTTCCGAATCAGCTTTCCGGCGGACAGCAACAAAGGTGTGCTATAGGACGTGCACTCATAAAGAATCCTCCCTTGATTCTTTTTGACGAACCTACAGGTGCGCTTGATTATTCTACGTCAAAAGAAATACTGGCGCTTATCGAGAAAATCAACAGGCAATATCACAATACAATGATTATTGTTACTCATAACCAGGCCATCAGCCTCATGGCTGACCGTATTCTTAAGCTGCATGACGGAAAGATTGTTTCCAATGAAATCAATAACGAAAAGATTGCCGCAAAAGATCTTGAATGGTAAGGGGGTGGACGAATATGCGTAATCCTCTGAACAAAAGAATTCCCCGGGATTTTAAGAAAAATTTTTTTAAGTACTTTGGCATGATAATTATTCTTGTCGTTACCATTTGCATCGGCTCTTCGTTTCAGTCTACTATGAATGCGGCTTCTGCCTATCTTGAAGATATAAAGGATGCTAATTTTCAGGAAGACGGGCAAATAGAAGTCAGGGAACCTCTTACAGCCGAAATGATTTCTCACCTTGAAAATGAGGGCTTTTGGGTAGAAGAAAACTTCTATGCAACAGAAAGAGAATTCACTGATTCTACTAAAATTTATATGTTCAATGAGCGTACAAAAATGAATATTCCTACATTGTTTGAAGGTCGTATGCCTGAAAATGATACCGAAATAGTCCTTGATCATGTATTTTCAAAGAACAGAAATATAAAAATCGGAGATTACATTTCGCTATTGGATAAGGCTTACACAGTTTGCGGAACTGTATCATTACCGGATTATTCTTCACTTTTCATGAATAATTCCGATTTGGTGATGAATACGCAGCATTTCTGTGTTGCTATACTGGATGAATCAGGATTTGACAAGATAAGCCAAGACAATATTACTTATCGTTACAGCTACCGATATACGGACAGGGAACTGACTACACCGGAAAAGAATGAAAAGGCCGAAGAGGCTTATAAATATCTATATATGAACGGTGTTATTGTTGATAATATGCTGGACCGTAATCAGAATCAGAGCATTACTTTCCTGGAAATGGATATTGGAACCGATGGTCCGTTTATGACGGTTTTTGTTTATATTCTGGTTGCTATGATTGCGTTTATCTTTGCAATTCTTACCAACAATACGATTGAACGTGAATCGGTTATTATCGGCACATTAAGATCCTTGGGCTACAGGAAAGGGGAAATAGTTCTTCATTATTTGCAACCTACCATAATAGTTGCGCTTATTGGCTGTGTAGTTGGCAATATTCTGGGCTATACTGTTATGATTAAGCCTTTTCTGAATATTTATTACACTACATACAGTGTCGGCCCTTTAAAAGTGGAGTTTGATGTTCCCATGTTTATTATTACAACGGTCTTACCTGTAGTTATTATGGTAGTTATAAACTGCCTGATGCTTGCAAAGAAGCTTTCGCTCTCACCTCTAAAATTTTTGAGAAGAGAGCTTAAGAAGAATAAAAGCGGAAAGAACGTTAAGTTCCTGGATTTTAGCTTCATTAACAGATTCCGATTAAGGGTAATAATCCGCAACAAGGGCAGTTTCTTTATGCTTTTCTTCGGAATATTTTTCGCAAGTTTCATGCTGATGTTCGGTATAGGACTGAAACCTTTGATGAATCATTATACGGATGATATTGATAATTCACTTCCTTATGATTATCAGTATCTGTTGAAGGC
>JAZUDQ010000008.1:0-26102 GCA_045639745.1 Lachnospiraceae bacterium
ATTCGTGAAAATGTCATTAAATAAAGAACTAATGTTCGTTAATCTATTGATGATATTTATATGCAATGATATAATATTCTTGCGTGGAAACACGTAGGAAGAGTACCCATGACAGGGTGGTAGCCTCCCGAGCCAACCATCTGGCTTGCCGGAATACATAGGAAGGGAGGTGCGTTATTATGACAGCTTTCGAAATTATTTCGATATTCATCGGTATATTGACTTTGCTCTGTACCTTTGGCGGTTTGATTGTAGCGTTTCTGAACTTTCTTGATAAGAGAAATAGTAAGAAGAAATAAAAATACCTCACCTGTCTGGTCTACAGGTGAGGCCGGCTTCGTAAGAAGCAATTAGTTCATCTTTCGGGAGCATCCACTTTGGAGTGGGCGCTCTTTCTTCATTTAATATATCATATGTAACCAGATTTTTCAATGAAAATATCTAATATTGGGTTCATCATGGAAATATCTAATATTTGGTTCGTCAATGTAAAGTACCATGATTGAGATTTTTGCTTTTGTATGCTATTATTTTTATGCTTTAAATATAATAATGAAGACGGATTTATATTTATAAAAAATATGACAAAGGGACAATCCTTGTCACAATAACCTCAAGCAAGCTTGAGCTGAACCGTCCCCAAAGGAGGAGAAATGAAACTAGGAATCGTTGGACTTCCCAATGTAGGTAAGTCGACATTATTTAACTCATTAACAAAGGCAGGGGCACAGGCTGCCAATTTTCCTTTTTGCACAATCGATCCCAATGTGGGAATAGTGCCTGTTCCTGATGAAAGAATCGAAAAACTCGGAGCTATGTATAATACCAAAAAGGTAACTCATGCCGCTATTGAGTTTGTAGATATTGCAGGGCTTGTTAAGGGCGCTTCAAAAGGCGAGGGACTCGGCAACCAGTTTTTGGCTAATATCAGAGAAGTTGATGCTATTGTACATGTTGTCAGATGCTTTGAGGATTCAAATGTTATTCATGTTGAGGGAAATGTTAATCCGGAGAGAGATATCGAGACCATAAATATGGAACTTATTTTTTCGGATATTGAGATTCTTGAAAGACGTATTGCCAAGTCGACAAAGCAGGCTATGAATGACAAGTCAATTGCCAAAGAATTGGAAATGATGAAGAATCTTAAGGCACATCTTGATGAAGGAAAAGTTGCAAGACTTTTTGAACTTCCGGAAGATGAAGATCTTCAGAAAGCCTTTAATGAATATAACCTTCTTACCGCGAAGAAGACTATATATGCGGCAAATGTATGCGAAGATGATCTTATCGATGACGGAGCTTCCAATGAATATGTAAAGGCTGTGAGAGCGCTTGCCGAAAAGGAAGGCAACGGAGTTTTTGTTATTTCGGCAAAATTGGAAGAAGAATTGTCGGAACTGAGCGATGAGGAAAAAACGGAATTTCTTAAAGACCTTGGTGTTGATTCTTCCGGCCTTGATAAGCTTATTGCGGCAAGTTACGATCTCCTCGGCCTTATCAGTTTTCTTACTGCGGGAGAAGATGAGTGCAGAGCCTGGACAATAAAAAAAGGAACAAAAGCACCCCAGGCAGCAGGAAAGATACATACTGATTTTGAACGTGGATTTATTAAAGCGGAGGTTGTTAATTATCAGGATCTTCTTGATAACGGTTCTTTGTCTGCGGCCAAGGAAAAAGGAATTGTCGGTATTGAAGGCAAGGAATACGTTGTAAAAGACGGAGATGTTATTTTATTTAGATTTAATGTATAGAAAATGGTGAATTATTTTCCTGATGAAGGAATGATATTCGGAAAAGAGGACTGTTATGCCGAACAATATGGGCGAAGAAGATGTGGCATTTCCGCATCTGGGTATATATTTGGAAAATCTGGGCAAGACATTTTCAATTTTTGGATTTGAAATTGCTTATTACGGTGTAATTATTGGTTTGGGCGTGATGCTTGCTTTTATATATTGCGCTCACATAGCCAAGAAGGAAGATATTTCTCAGGATACAATTTATGATTTGGGGATATTTCTTGTTCTTTTCGGAATAATCGGCGCGAGATTATATTTTGTAATCTTTTCATGGGATTATTATAAGGGAAAGGGGTTCCTGAAACTGATAAATATCAGAGAAGGAGGTCTCGCAATATACGGAGGCGTCTTGGCGGGCCTTGTTACTCTTATTGTATTCTGTAAGATAAAAAAACTTAATGTATTTAAGTTGGGTGATATTGCTGTATCGGGTGTTCTTATAGGACAGATACTTGGCCGATACGGTAATTTCTTTAATCGTGAAGTGTTTGGTACATACAGTGACGGATTGCTTGCAATGAGACTTCCGGTCAGAGCGGTAAGACAATCCGATATGGATGATGCAATAAGAACACATATTGTTCCGGGAACCAATTATATCCAGGTCCATCCCACATTCCTGTATGAAAGTCTTTATAATCTTGTTCTTTTTCTGTTAATAATGGTGTTCAGAAAAAAGAAAAAGTTTAACGGAGAGGTGATGCTGTGGTATTTCGGCGGATACGGAATAGGAAGAGCTGTGATAGAGGGGATAAGAACGGATCGCCTTCTTATCGGCAATACTAATATCGCGGTTTCACAGGTTTTGGGATTTGTCCTTTTCGTTGTCAGCGTTGTACTGGATTTGATTTTCAGAGTGAGACTTATGTCAAATGACAAAAATGAAGAGGCTTTTGCGGGAACCGTAGCAGATAAAGAAGATAAATGAGCTAAAATCGAAAAAACGAATGAAACAGACATTTCAGTGAATGAATCCGAAGAAAAAAGAACAATAATCGGGAAAGGTTAAAAATATCATTATTTTTCAGTAAAAAATCTGATTTTTTTACAAAACAGTCGTATTAATTTACGGCTGTTTTTTTCTTGCAAAAAACCTTTAAAATACTGGGATTTTCTCAACAAAACACCTTGAAAAATGATAAAAAATCATATAAAATGGTTTTAAGTTGATGATTTGTGGAAGAAAATGGTGTAAAGTGGTGAATCTCAAGGGCGAATATAATCACACAACTGATGACAAGGGAAGAATTATTGTTCCGGTTAAACTCAGAGAAACTCTGGGTGAATCTTTTGTTATCACAAAGGGCCTTGACGGCTGCCTCTGGATGTTCGACATGAGCGAGTGGGAGAAGATTGAGGAACAGATTAGAAACATGCCGTTCACCTTAAAAGAAGCCAGATTGTTATCAAGATTTATTCTTGCGGGCGCATATGATTGCGAACCTGACAAACAGGGAAGAATGTTGATTCCGCCACAACTCAGAGATTACGCGGATATAAAAAAAGACGTTGTGTTTGCCGGCGTCGGAAACAAAGTTGAAGTCTGGAGCAAAGAAAAATATGAGGATGCAAGTTCATTTGAAAACATGGATGAAATTGCTGAAAAACTTATAGATTTGGGATTTAGGTTATAACAGGTGGTTTTGATGGATTTTAAACATAAATCCGTTCTACTGGACGAAACTGTAGACGGTCTTAATGTGAGAAAAAATCTTGTTTATATAGACGGAACTCTCGGAGGCGGAGGACACTCCTTAGAAGTACTTAAAAGACTTGGCGGAACGGGTCATCTGTACGGAATAGATCAGGATGCGGATGCGATTAAAGCAGCCGGAGCAAGATTGGAAGAATACAGCAATAAGACAATAATCAGAAACAACTATGTGAATGCTGTAAATGAACTGAAAATGCTTGGGGTAACAGGCGCGGACGGAATAATGCTTGATCTTGGTGTTTCATCATACCAATTGGATACTCCGGAGAGGGGATTTTCATATAACAACGATGCACCGCTTGACATGAGAATGGACAATCGCCGGGAAATGAGTGCCAGGGAAATAGTAAATGAATATTCGGAAGCGGAACTGTTCAGAGTTATCAGGGATTACGGAGAAGATAAATTTGCCAAGAATATAGCAAAACATATAGTTTCCGCAAGAAATATAAAACCGATTGAAACAACATTTGAACTTAATGAAATTATAAAAAATGCAATACCGGCAAAGATGAGAGCGACAGGAGGACATCCGTCCAAAAGAACTTTCCAGGCAATCAGAATTGAATGCAATAAAGAACTGGAGGTTTTGGAACAGTCAATCGGAGAAATGGTCGATTTTCTTAATCCCGGAGGCCGGCTTTGCATAATTACCTTCCAATCACTGGAAGACCGGATAGTAAAAAATTCATTCAGGGAACTTGAAAATCCCTGCAAATGTCCGCCCGGATTACCGTGCGTATGCGGAAAGAAGCCAATCGGAAGAGTGGTAACAAGAAAACCGATACTTCCTTCGGCGGAAGAGGAAGAAGAGAACAGCAGATCGAAATCGGCAAAGCTGAGAATATTTGAAAAGAATTAAAAACAGAGGTTAATTTATGAGTCACGAATATGTACATGGAAGTGCAGCAAGGACAATAGAAAAAGAACAACCTAGAATTAAGAGAGCGTTTTATACCGAGGCTCCGATAAAAAGAGCAAAGGAAAAAACTGTACAATGGACTCCTCTTTATGCTATCATGCTATTTGGTGTGGGAATTTTATTTATGGCAGTAGTATTGAACAATGTTAAATTATCGGCAGAGATATCCGCTCTCAGAGATGAGAAGGGAAACCTTACCGAAGAATATGAAGCTTTAATCCTGGAAAACGATCTTTATTATAATTCTATAATGGGACAGGTTGATTTGCAGGAGATTGAAAGAATAGCAGTAACGGAATTGGGCATGACAATGGCTGAACCCGGACAGATTGTTGAATATTCGGGTGACATGGAAGATTATGTTAAACAATATAATGATTTACCCACTCCGTAAGGGGAAATGATGTTTGGAAAAAATAAAAATAAAAAAAATATAAAATATAATGAAAAGCTGACAGTATTTAGTTTTCTGGTACTGTTTGCTTTTTTTATTCTGATTATAAGACTTTTATATATTTGCCGGGAAGACGGCGAAAGGTATAAGAGAGCTGTATTGTCACAACAGACATATAACAGTACCACACTTCCGTACAGAAGAGGGACAATAACCGATGCCAACGGAATTGTATTGGCTCATTCGGTTCAGGTTTACAATATTATTCTTGATTGCAGCGAAATGAATAAAAACAGCGAACAGATAGAAACTACTTTAGTAGCGTTAAATACCTGCTTCGGACTTGATGCAGCTGAAATCAGAGAATATATCAGAGAAAATCCTTCGTCGGCGTATCATATATTGAAAAAATATGTTACTACTACGGATGTATCGGTGTATTTGGGACTTCTTGAGACCGAAAATTCAGGCTTATGCAAGACCGGAATATGGTTTGAAGAGGATTATATAAGGGAATATCCGCTTGGAAGTCTTGCTGCGGATGTAATCGGATTTACAACAACGGACGGTCTTACCGGTCAATATGGGCTTGAAGAATATTATAATGATCAGCTTTCGGGAACCGACGGCAGAACTTACGGATATCGTGCGGAGGATTATGGTATGGAATATACCGTTATTCCCGCTACAAACGGTTATACTCTTGAGACATCTATAGATTCATATATCCAGAAAATATGTGAAGCGAATCTTGAAGCATATAATGAAGAACACGCCGGTGAATTCCGTGAGGATGAAGACGGTTCCGATAATACGGCAGTCATTATCATGGATATTGATTCGGGAGAGATTATGGCAATGGCAAGCTATCCGTTTTTTAACCTGCAAGATCCATATGATCTTTCGGCTTATTATACGGACGAAGAAATTAATGCCATGAAAGATACTGATGAATACTATGATGTGTTAAACAGTTTATGGAAGAATTTCTGTATATCCCAGTCGTATGAACCGGGAAGTGTGTGTAAGACATTTACTGTTGCGGCAGGGCTTGATTCCGGATGTATTCACGACGGAGATACTTATACCTGTAACGGTTACCTTAATTTCGGTGAAGGCGGCGGCCTTATTACAATTCGATGCCACAACAGATACGGAGAAGGAGAACTCACTGTAAAGGGAGCAATAGAACAGTCTTGTAATGTATGCCTTATGCAGATAGGTCAAAGAATCGGATCACATATATTCCTTGATTATTTTGCGGATTTTAATTTCGGATTAAAAACCAATATAGATTTGGCGGGGGAAATGAGAACCGATTCGCTGGTATTTACCGAAGATACAATGGGTGTCACCGAACTTGCAACATCTTCATTCGGTCAGGGATATAATGTTACAATGATACAGGTTATATCTGCTTATTGTTCGTTAATTAACGGAGGATATCTCTATCAGCCTCATGTTGTAAGACGATTGCTGGATGATAACGGATCTGTAATAGAAAATATCGAACCTGTTTTGCTTAGACAGACAGTATCGGAAACTACTTCGAATTATCTTGTTGACTATTGTATAGGTGTTGTTGACAACGGAACGGGAAAAGCTGCAAGACCTGCCGGATACAAAATAGGCGGTAAAACAGGTACCGCGGAGCACTCCGGAGCCGGAAAAGTCGACTACGTTGTTTCATTCCTTGGGTTTGCACCCGCAGATGATCCTCAGATTGCAATTTATGTTGTTATTGACAGACCAAATACTCCGTCTCAGGATACCGCAACACGTGGGGCATGCCTTTTGGCAAGAAGTATTCTTACCGATGTATTGCCGTATTTGAATATATATATGACAGAACCGCTTAGTCAGAGTGAATTGGAAGAATTAAATGTTCACGGAGGAAGTATTCTTCAACAAAATGTTAATGAAGATGTCGAAGGTGGTGAAGATGCAGAGAATCCTTCGGAAGGGAATGGAACAGAAAACGGTGAAAATGCCGATGAATCTCAAAATGAATCCGAAGGTGGCAGAGCAGATGTAGTGATTGACCCTGCTACAGGATATGCAATTGATCCTGTTAACGGAGAGTTCCTTGATCCGGAGACCGGTGTTCCGATTAACGGTGACAGCAGTATTTATCAGGATGCAGAGGGCAATTCATAAAGTGATAATTCAATATATTAATCTTTTGAGGAGATGAAAAAATGGATTTTTCAGGGAAAAAGGTAGTTGTATACGGAGCCGGCAAAAGCGGTTTGGCTGCGGCAGAACTTCTGATTAAACTGGGGGCAATACCTGTAATATATGATGGCAACGACAAACTTGATGTAAATGAAGTGAAAAACAAATTAAATCATGATGTTGAAGTTGTGGCAGGGGATTTTCCCAATTCGTTGTATGAGGGGACCGCATTGATGGTAATAAGTCCCGGAATACCGTGTGACACTCCTTTTGTCGATTCTTTTAAAGAAAAAAATATTCCTGTTATCGGTGAAATCGAACTTGCATATACATGCTGTAAAGGAAGAATTGCGGCAATTACAGGTACAAACGGTAAGACTACGACTACAGCGCTTACGGGAAAAATTGTAAAGGATTTTTACGGAAAGAGTTTTGTCGTAGGCAATATCGGTAATCCGTTTACTCTTGAGGCTTTGGAAGTGTCGGAAACAGATACGGTAGTTGCGGAGATAAGTTCGTTCCAGCTTGAAACGGCCGAAACATTTCATCCTGTAGTATCGGCAATTTTAAATATTACGCCGGATCATTTGAACAGACATCATACTATGGAGAACTATATTGCCGTTAAGGAGTCTGTATCAAAGAATCAGACTAAAGATGAAATATGTGTTTTGAATTATGAAGACAGTGTTCTTCGGGCATTTGGCGAAGAATGTCCGGCGAATGTCTTCTGGTTCTCGTCCGGCACAATACTTGATGAGGGTATTTATTTGTCCGGGGATGAAATTTTTCTTGCAAAAGACGGCTCGCACAGCTTTATTTTGAATATGAATGATACAAAACTTTTGGGTGTACATAATGCCGAAAATATTATGGCTGCCGTCGCAATTACGCTTTCACTCGGTATACCGATTAGCAATATTGTTGCATCTGTTAAAGAATTTACCGCAGTTGAGCATCGAATTGAATATGTTGATACTGTTGACGGTGTTGCTTATTATAATGATTCAAAGGGAACCAATCCCGATGCTGCGATTAAAGCGGTAGGGGCGATGAACAGGAAAACAGTGCTTCTCGGCGGCGGATATGATAAGGGAAGCGAGTTCGATGAATGGATAGAAAGTTTCGGAGATAAAATAACATGGCTTATACTCATCGGACAGACCAGAGAAAAAATCAGAGATTGTGCTTTTAAGCATGGATTTAAAAATGTTATTCTTGCCGACGATTTTGAAAGTGCCATGAATATGGCAAGAGAAAAGGCCAATGAAAATGAAGCGGTTCTTCTTTCTCCGGCGTGTGCCTCATGGGGAATGTTCCCTAACTATGAAGTCAGAGGTCAGGAATTCAAACGTATTGTAAAAGAATTTAAAAATGGTGGTAAGTAAATGGCTTCACGCGTAATTCGCAAAAAAAATAATAGTATAGATGCCAGTCTTCTGTTTTATGTGTTTATTCTGATACTGTTCGGAATAGTAATGATTTATTCTACTACGGTCTACAAGGAAGGTTACGCATCTTTAAAATCCCAATTGGTTGCTACGATAATAGGTATTGTTTTGATGTTTGTGGTGTCAGGGATACCGTTTAAGAAGATTCCGAACCTGTATTTTATTTTACACGGTGTAGCATTATTATCTGTTTTTATGCTTCTTACACCATTAAAGATTACTCTTAATAATGCAACAAGATGGTTTAGATTGTTTGGATTCAGTGTTCAGTCCGCAGAAGTTGTCAAATTGGCTTTAATCCTGATTCTGGCACAGTACCTTTCGCAGAGAGCGGATAAACTAAGGTCTATAAAAACTGCATGGAAAGTATGGCTGATACCTGTATTCTATGCGGGGTTACTGGGTGTTGTATCCAATAATCTTTCGAGTGCGATTATTATTTTGGCAATCGGAGCGGTAATGATTATCATGGTGGTACCTGATATAAGACCATATTTGGCGGTTGCCGTAGTTGTTGCCGCGCTGGTAACATTAATCGTAGTATTGATAAAAATGAATCTGATCGATCTCGGATTCAGATCCAATCGTGTACTTGTCTGGCTTGATCCCGAGGGTCAGATGTATGACGTTGATAATTTTCAAACAATACAGGCATTATATGCAATAGGTTCGGGCGGAATATTCGGAAAAGGAATCGGAGAAGGAATTCAGAAGATAAATAAGATTCCGGAAGCCCAAAACGATATGATTTTTTCGGTATTGTGTGAGGAACTAGGTCTTTTCGGCGCATTTACCGTTATTATATTTTTTATGTTTCTTATTTTTAGATTGGTGAAAATAGCTTCAAGAATAAATAACTTTTATGACAAATTGCTTGTAACCGGTGTTGCGGCTCATATTTCCATACAGGCTGTTCTTAACATTGCGGTTGTTACCAATCTGATTCCCAATACCGGAGTAAGTCTTCCGTTTATAAGTTACGGCGGTTCGTCGGTATTGTTTTTGCTTGTGGAAATCGGTCTGGTTTTAAATGTATCAAAGGGAATAAACAAAGATGAGTAAGCTTGATTCATTTCTGAGAATAGAAAAAGTATCAGCAATTGTTCTGGGAATTTTATTTGTTCTTTTAGCCGGATTTAATTTGTTTTTGGATTATTTTACCGTGGATGCTGTATATGTCGAAGGAAATCAGCATTATACCGCTGCGCAGATAAGAAGCATAATTCAGGATGGCTATTTTGGGGACAATTCACTTTTTTTATCCTTAAAGTATGCCGATAAAAGTATCACGGATGTCCCTTTCGTAGAGAAAATGGATGTAGATGTTGTTGACAATCATACCGTTAAGGTTACGGTGTATGAGAAGAAACTGGCCGGATATGTTTCGTATCTCGGTGAATATATTTATTTTGACAAGGATGGAATTGTTGTTGAAAGCTCAAATGTAAAGACCGGAGGAATTCCGCTTGTGAGCGGACTTTTATTTGATCATTTTGTTATGTATGAGGCGCTTCCGGTTGAGAATAAAGAGGTTTTTCAAATTATTTTGAATATTACACAACTTCTCAATAAGTATGAATTATCGGTGGATAAAATTTATTTTGACGAAGCAATGAATATTACATTGTATTTCGGAAAGGTGCGTGTCGGATTGGGGCAGTCTACTCTTCTGGAAGAGAAGATTAATGAGTTAAATGCTATTTTGCCAAACATAAAGGGAGAAAGCGGATATCTCGAGATGGGAACCTACGACAACGGTAATGAAGATTTTACATTTACTTTTGACTGATTTTGTGATATGTTAAACTTACTCCAAGAATGGTCTTGGGTGAAAAGGAGGAAAGTGTTTTGCTGGAGATAACTAGTAGAGAATTGGATTCTGCCGCAAGGATTATAGTAGTCGGTGTAGGCGGAGGCGGCAATAACGCAGTCAATCGAATGATTGATGATGATATTCTCGGTGTTGAATACGTTGGTATTAATACAGATATTCAGGCTCTCAAACTTTGTAAGGCTGAGAAAACAATTCAGATCGGAGAAAAACTTACAAAAGGTCTCGGAGCCGGTGCCAAGCCTGAGGTTGGCGCACAGGCGGCAGAAGAAAGCGCGGAAGAGATAGAGGCAATGCTTGAAGGCTGTGATATGGTATTTGTAACAGCTGGTATGGGCGGCGGAACCGGTACAGGTGCAGCTCCTGTTGTTGCAAGAATTGCCAAGGATATGGGTATACTTACCGTTGCTGTAGTTACAAAACCTTTTGAGTTTGAAGCTAAGAGGCGTATGGAGCAGGCTCTGGTCGGAATCGATAATCTGTCACAGTGTGTGGATACTCTGATAGTAATTCCTAACCAGAAACTTCTGTCAATTTGTGATAAGAGAACAACACAGAAAGAAGCCTTTAGAAAAGCAGATGAGGTTCTTCAACAGGCTGTTCAGGGTATTACGGATTTAATTAATATTCCTGCGGATATTAATCTTGATTTCGCGGATGTTCGTTCCGTTATGCAGGATAAAGGTGTTGCTCACGTCGGAATCGGTGAAGGTCATGGAGATGATAAGGCAATTGAAGCTGTTAAGGCTGCGGTTGAGAGTCCTCTTCTTGATACAAACATATCCGATTGTACAGATATGATTCTTAATATTACAGGTGACCTTTCAATCTTTGATTCGTCTGCAGCACTTGAATATATTCAGAGTATCACAGGTGATGATTTCAATCTTATCTATGGTACAAGAACCGATGAGAGTATGACTGACACATGTATCATTACTCTTATTGCAACCGGTATCGATCTTCCTGTTGCAAGTTCGGCAAAGATTACAAGCCCTGATAAATATCGTTCAAATGCTGCCGGTTCATACAGACCGAAGCCTATGCCTGCCAATATGGCACCGGTGAATGCTTCGATAAAAGAGGAACCGATTGAGGAAGAATATATCCCCGAACAACCTAAGGTTGAGAGCAGACCGGTAAGAACTGTAAGTCCTACAACTGCGATACCTAATTTGAATTTTGGCGGTGCAGTAAAGTTCGGTGCCGGAAGGACAGAGAAGAAAGATTATCAGATGCCTTCATTTATGAAGAAACAGGACTAATTCAAAGATAATTTTGGACCGTGACTGTTGTCACGGTCTTTTTGTTGCGAAAGCACATGAATACATTAATGGAGATTTTTATATGTCAAGTTTGGAAAATGAAATTAACAGAAGAAGAACATTTGCAATTATTTCGCATCCCGATGCAGGTAAGACAACTCTTACGGAGAAGCTTCTTTTGTACGGAGGAGCCATTAATCTCGCAGGATCGGTTAAAGGAAAAGCAACCGCTCGTCATGCTGTATCGGACTGGATGGAGATAGAGAAAGAAAGAGGTATCTCGGTTACTTCTTCTGTTCTGCAATTTGAATATGACGGCTTTTGTATAAATATTCTTGATACTCCCGGACATCAGGATTTCTCGGAGGATACGTACAGAACCCTTATGGCTGCCGATTCGGCTGTTATGGTTATAGATGCTGCGAAAGGTGTTGAACCTCAGACTAGGAAACTGTTTAAAGTCTGCGGAATGAGAGGAATTCCGATTTTTACGTTTATAAATAAGATGGACCGTGATGCCAATGAAACTCTTGATCTTCTTGATGAGATTGAGAAAGAACTGGGAATCGAGACTTGCCCGATGAACTGGCCAATCGGCTCGGGTAAGAATTTTAAAGGACTTTACGACAGAAGAGAAAAGAAAATTATTACATTTTCGGATACGCTCAAAGGAACCAAAGAAGGCGAAGCTCATTTTATTGATTACAATGATTCGGCTGCGGTTCTCAATTGCATAGGCGAAGAAGCAAAAGAGAAACTTGACGAAGATATGGAACTTTATGATGTTGCCGGCGCGGAATATGATCTTGACAGAGTTCGCAGCGGTAAGTTAACACCTGTATTTTTTGGTTCAGCGCTTACCAATTTCGGTGTTGAAATATTTTTACAGAATTTCCTTCAGATGACGACCACTCCTTTGGCCAGAAAATCCGAAGGGGAAATGGTAAATCCTACAGATAATCCTTTTTCTGCATTTGTATTCAAAATTCAGGCCAATATGAATAAAGCACATCGTGACAGAATAGCTTTTATGCGAATCTGTTCGGGAAGATATTCCGCAGATATGGAAGTAAAGCATGTTCAGGGTAATAAGAATATGCGTCTTCTTCAGCCGCAACAACTTATGGCAAGTGAGAGAAAGATTCTTGAAGAGGCATATGCCGGGGATATCATAGGCGTGTTTGATCCGGGAATCTTTTCAATCGGAGACACTCTCTGCGATACAAAATGCAATTTCAAATATGAGGGAATTCCTACATTTGCGCCTGAACATTTTGCAAGAGTAAGGCAACTCGATACCATGAAAAGAAAACAGTTCGTTAAAGGAATAAATCAGATTGCTCAGGAAGGTGCCATCCAGATTTTCCAGGAAGTGGCTTCGGGTATGGAAGAAATCATAGTCGGAGTCGTAGGTGTTCTTCAGTTTGAGGTTCTTAAATATCGACTTGAAAATGAATATAATGTTGAAATTCGTATGGAACCGCTTCCTTATGAACATATAAGGTGGGTTGTTAATCAGTCTGAGGTTGATATTAATAAACTTTCCGGAACATCCGACATGAAGAAGGTTCAGGATTTGAAAGGCAATTATTTACTTCTGTTTGTTAACAGCTGGAGCGTAGGTATGACCGTTGATCGTAATCCGGGGCTCGAACTGAGCGAATTTGGAAATGCCATGTAAAATAAAAGGGTAAAGGTTAGAACTGATATGATTACTAAAAAATTAAAACAAATAGGTTCATCGTTAGTTATTTTGTCTTTGGCAGTATCCCTTGTGGCATGTGGGAATAATGCGGCTCTTAATTTTTCAGCGGGTAGTAACCCGAGTATGACAGGCAGTTTTTCTACCGCAGGCAATGCCGAACTTGATATAGAGGAAGAACCTGCTGCTCGTGCATCTGATGATGAGGAAGCACGATTAAATGAGCAAAGAGATGAACTGGGACTTGATGAATCGGGATTAGAAACCGTTAAGGGTTCATTTTCCGATTGTTATGCCTATAATGTAATGGATTCTTCATACAGAGAACTATATGCGGAAATATATGTGATTATTTTTAATCAGGCTGAGGAAGTCTTGATTTCGACGACGGACGTAGACGCTCTTAAGTACGTATTTCAGTGTATAATAAATGATCATCCCGAAATATATTGGGTATCCGGATACTATTATGTAAGACATGAGACTGCAGAAGGTGAAACCAAATATCTTACATTTACAGGCAATTATACGCATACACTTGAAGAACGTGATTATTTCGACAATTTAATAGAACAGGCTGTGAACGAATGTCTGAGCGGCGTTTCGATGTTTGACGAACCTTATAAAAAAGTGAAATATGTTTATGAGTATCTGGTGAACAATACCGAATATGTTCCGGGCGCATCTGACAATCAGAATATAATCTCTGTTTTTGTAAATCATGAATCGGTTTGCCAGGGTTATGCTAAAGCAATGCAGTATCTTCTGGAAAAATTGTCAATAGAATGTACTCTTGTTACGGGATATGCAACCGGAGGAGAAGGTCATGCGTGGAATCTTGTAAATATTAACGGAGCATATTATTACGTCGATGTAACCTGGGGCGACGCAGATTATATTATTGAAGGCGACGAAGATATAGTTATTCCGGTCGATTATGATTTTCTTAATATTACAACAGAGGAATTGGAGAAGACTCATGTAATAGATAATATAGTGCCTATGCCGGAGTGCATATCAACATCGGAAAATTATTATGTTAAAGAAGGCTGTTGGTTTGAAAGCTATGATGCTGTACAGATGTCAGCCGCATTTAATTATGCATATGCAAACAGACAGAGTGTTGTATGTATTAAGTGTTCGGATGCCGCGGTATTTCAAGAGATATATGATGCGCTTATTACGAATCAGGAAGTATTTAATTATCTCATTGCAACGACTACAAATGTTACATATACGTTTTCCGAGGAATCACTTTCTTTTACTTTTTTGATTTGATATAATTATCGAGTATTGTATAAATTAAATGGAGGTTATGAAATGGAAGAAAAAAATATTATTATCAGTAATTCCAACTCTGAAAAAGGAACAATACAGATTGCCGATGATGTTGTTGCAATGATTGCGTCTCTTGCAGCTACCGAAGTTAAAGGTGTATCTCCGCTTGCAGGCAATATAACCAATGAAGTAATGAGTAAAGTTGGTATGAAGAAGCTTACAAGGGGTGTTAAGGTAGATATATTAGATAATGTTGTTCAGGTTGATCTTACTATAGCACTTGATTACGGATTTAATATTCCCAAGACCTGTCAGGATGTTCAGGGAAAAGTAAAAGTAGCCATAGAGAATATGACTGGACTTACCGTTTCTGATGTGAATATTCGCATCGCAAACGTAAAAATGCAATAATAATATTATTTAAGGATATTAAGATGACAAGAAGAACAGTTAGAGAACAGCTTTTTAAGTTGATTTTTCGTATAGAATTTAACGATCTGTCAGAGATGGACGAACAGACAAGGTTATTTTACGAAGAAGAGACTGAAGATAACAGGGAATGTCAGGAAGAGGTTGAATCCAAACTCGCATCTGTTATGGAACTCATACCGGATATTGACAACTCCATTAGTTTGGTTATGACAGGATGGACTTTGGATAGAATAGGTAAAGTTGAATTGGCGATTTTAAGACTTGCCGCATATGAGATAAAGTATGATGAGGATGTACCTGCAAGCGTTGCCATTAATGAAGCTGTAGAACTGTCCAAAAAGTACGGTTCCGATGAGACACCGGCATTTGTTAACGGTGTTTTGTCAAAACTTATATAAGCATTATGCCTAATGTATATTCAGTTTCAAAGATAAGTACATATATTAAAAACATGTTTTCCCAGGATTTTATGCTGGGAAATGTTTTTATATGCGGAGAAGTAAGTAATGTTACTTATCATTCCAAGGGTCACATATATTTTACATTGAAAGACGAAAAGGCTGTTTTGTCCTGTGTAATGTATGCATCCAATACGGGAAGTCTCCGATTTCGATTAAGTGAAGGCATGAGCGTGGTTGTTAACGGGTATATTTCCGTATATGAAGGAATCGGAAGATATCAACTGTGTGCCAAATCAATCTCATTTGACGGACAGGGTGCGCTCAGTGAAGAATTTGAAAGATTAAAGAATAAACTGGATGAGATGGGGATGTTCGCCCCAGAGTATAAAAGACCTTTGCCGTTTTATGTTCATAAAATAGGTGTTGTCACGGCACCGACAGGCGCAGCAATCAGAGATATTATAAATATAACAAAACGAAGAAATCCCTATGTTCAGATTATTTTATACCCTGCAATCGTACAAGGTTCGGAAGCGCCGGAGAGTATTATAGCCGGAATCGAAGCATTGTCGAAGACGGATATAGATGTTATGATCGTTGGCCGAGGCGGTGGTTCAATGGAGGATTTGTGGGGCTTTAATGATGAAAAGGTCGCAGAGGCAATATTTAATTGTCCGATTCCGGTCGTATCGGCTGTCGGACATGAAATAGATTTTACAATTGCCGATTTTGTTGCAGACCTGCGTGCACCCACTCCATCAGCCGCAGCAGAGATAGTGGTAAGAGAATTGGATCGGGTTCAGCAATCAATATATGAATATAAAAGAAAAATGGAAAAACTGATGGACCTTAGAGTGGCTGAAGCAAAGAACAGACTTGATGCCTTGAGATCAAGAACCATGCTGTGTTCTCCCAAACAAAAAATCGACAGGCAAAAACTACGACTGTCAGCCTGTGAAGATAAAATAAAAATTCTTATCAATAACAGAATAAATGATAAGAAATATGCATTATCTGTATATGCAGAACAGTTAAAAGGTCTGTCACCGCTTGATAAACTGTCACAGGGGTATTCGAGATTATCGGATGAGAACGGCAATACCATATATGATGTCGACAAAATCAAAGTCAAAGATACGGTTCGTATTTATTTGAAAAACGGTATGTTAAAGGCGGAAATAACGGAGGTAAACAAGATTGACGCTGGAAGAAAGATTTAAAATACTTGAGGAGACTATCGAAACACTTGAGAAAAGTGATATTTCTTTGGAAGACTCATTTAAAGAATATGAAAAAGGAATGAAGATAATTAAAGAGTGTGCCGATGAAATAGATGATGTAGAGAAAAAGGTTATGCAGCTTGAAAAGGATGGAAGCCTTAAGGAGTTTGAATGATGGATTTTAAAGAACAGCTTACAGAAATATCAAAATATGCGGAAGCAGTTATTAATGAATACCTGCCGAAATCCGAAGGATATCAAAAGACTGTTATGGATGTAATGAATTACGGCGTAACAACCGGAGGAAAAAGGTTGAGACCGGTTATTATGTACAAGACATATTGTGCATTCGGAGGAAAAGAAAAAATCGTCAGGCCTTTTATGTCTGCGCTTGAAATGATTCATTCGTATTCGTTGATTCATGACGATCTTCCGGAAATGGATAATGATGAATTAAGGAGAGGCAAGCCGACCGCTCATATAAAATTCGGTCAGGCAATGGCTGTTCTCGGAGGCGATGCACTGTTAAATTATGCTTTTGAGATAATGTTAAAAGCCGCTGAAGAATCGGAAGAAAAAGATTTTAGGAAATGTATAAGAGCAGCAAGAGTGTTGTCAGATAAGGCCGGAATCTATGGAATGATCGGAGGACAGACTGTTGATGTTGAGGCTGAAAAGAAGCAGCTTAAATTGGATAAAGAGCAAATCTTATTTACATATGAGAACAAAACCGCTGCGCTTCTTCAAAGTGCATTTATGATTGGCGCTATTCTGGCCGGGGCAGATGATGAGAAAATAAACGCTCTGGAGGAAGTCGGATATAAAATGGGCATTGCTTTTCAGCTTCAGGATGATATTTTGGATGTGACCGGTAATCAGGAAGTATTTGGCAAGCCTATCGGAAGCGATGAAGAAAAAGGAAAAGTGACATACCTGTCATATTTGGGCCTTGATAAAGCAATTGAAATGCAGAAGCAGCTTTCGACGGAAGCTGTTGATATTTTAAAAAATATTGAAACCGTAAATGAAGAAGACAGACAGTTCCTTATTAAGCTTGTGGAACATCTGGTAACAAGAAATATATAAATGGAGAATGACATGTCTGCTGAAATAAATGATGATTCTTTGTTATCAAAAATTAATAAAGTGAATGATATAAAAGATATTTCTTCGGAGGATTATTCCAATCTGGCCTCGGAAATAAGAGAATTTCTGATTGATTCAATCAGCGAGACCGGAGGGCATCTAGCTTCAAATCTCGGAGCAGTCGAATTGACGATGGCTCTTCATTTAAGTCTGAATCTTCCTGAGGATAAAATTATCTGGGATGTGGGACATCAGTCATATACTCACAAGCTCCTTACCGGCAGAAAAAATGAGTTTTCCACACTTAGAAAATACGGCGGAATGAGCGGATTTCCCAAGAGAAAGGAAAGCGACTGTGATGCCTTTGATACGGGACACAGTTCAACTTCAATATCAGCCGGTCTTGGACTTGTAAAGGCAAGAGAATTATCAGGCGGAAATAATACGATTGTCTCAGTTATCGGAGACGGATCACTTACGGGTGGTATGGCATATGAAGCAATGAACAATGCTTCCAAGTTGGAAAGCAATTTTATCATAGTGTTAAATGATAATAATATGTCAATTTCCGAAAATGTCGGAGGCGTATCACAATATTTAAATAATATAAGAACCAATGAAGGTTATCTTGATCTGAAGGATAGCGTTTATAACCGTCTTATAAAGACTAAGGCCGGTGAAAATCTTGCTCAACGAATCAGAAAAGCAAAGAGCAGTTTTAAACAGCTTATTATTCCCGGAATGTTTTTCGAAGATATGGGAATAACATATCTGGGACCTGTAGACGGACATGATGTAGCGGCAATGATAAAAGTAATAGGTGAGGCTAAAAGATGTAAGAGTTCGGTACTTGTTCATGTGATTACGGAAAAAGGTAAAGGATATGAACCGGCAATGAGACATCCGTCCCGATTCCATGGTACGGAACCGTTTAATATCGAGACGGGATTACCGAAAAAAATGCGGGAAAAGGCTAATTACACGGATATATTTTCAACGGTTATGTGCAAGCTTGGAGCAAAGAATGATAAACTGTTGGCGATTACCGCGGCAATGCCTGACGGAACAGGACTTAAGCGCTTCCACAATATGTATCCCGAAAGATTTTTCGATGTAGGTATTGCCGAGGAACATGCCGTTACTTTTGCGGCAGGACTCGCAGCGGGTGGATATCATCCGGTATTTGCGGTATATTCTTCGTTTCTTCAGAGAGCATATGATCAGATAATTCATGATGTGTGTCTGCAGAGACTGCCGGTTATATTTGCAATAGACCGAGCCGGAATAGTCGGAAGTGACGGAGAGACTCATCAGGGAATATTTGATTTGTCATATCTGTCTTCGATACCCGGACTTACGATAATGGCTCCCAAAAATAAATGGGATTTGGCGGATATGCTTCAGTTTGCAGCGGATTTTGAAGGGCCGATAGCAATAAGATATCCGAGAGGAGAAGCGTATGACGGCCTTCGCGATAAAAGACTTCCCATAGAATACGGAAAAGCAGAGGCTGTATTTGATGATTATGAGGGCAGCGATTGTGTATGTCTTGTTGCAATAGGAAGTATGGTAAAAAGCGCTGTTGCAGTTCGGGATATACTTATGGAAAAAGGAATCAAAACCGATATCTGTAATGTTCGTTTTCTAAAACCGATTGATGCGGATATGCTGACTTCAATCGGAAGAAGATACGGAACGGTTGTTACGCTTGAGGAAAATGTATCTAGCGGCGGCCTGGGTGAGAAAGTTCTTGATTTATATAATGAAAATAAGATAGATACACAAGTAATAAAGATCTGTATTCCGGATGAATATGTCGAGCACGGTAATCCGGCAATTCTTTTGAAGGAATTGGGTCTTGATGCCGAGGATATTGCAGAGAGAATAATTAATTTAAGATAAAAGGAAACATATGAAAGAAAGACTTGATATTTTGGTATTTAACAATAATCTTGCGCCGTCCAGAGAAAAGGCAAAAATTCTTATAATGGAAGGCAATGTATTTGTTAACGGCCAGAGAGAAGACAAACCCGGATCAACATTCGATCCGGAAAAAAGTGTTATTACTCTTAAGGAGAATCCTCTTATATACGTGAGCAGAGGGGGACTCAAGCTTGAAAAAGCGCTTAAGGTATTTCCGATTCAACTTGATAACCTTGTTTGTATGGATATAGGGGCATCAACAGGCGGATTTACGGACTGTATGCTTATGAATAAGGCTGCCAGGGTTTATTCAATTGATGTCGGGCACGGTCAGTTGGCATGGAAATTACGTCAGGACGAGAGAGTTATATGTATGGAGAAAACCAATTTCCGTTATCTTGAGAAAAAAGATATTCCGGAAGATGTTCATTTTGCATCGGTAGATGTGTCGTTTATTTCTTTGTCAAAAATACTGCCGCCTGCATATAACATTCTGTCTGATGGAGCGGAGATGGTTTGTCTGATAAAGCCACAGTTTGAAGCAGGTCGTGATAAGGTTGGTAAAAAGGGTGTAGTCAGAGATAAGAAAGTCCATGAAGAAGTGATTTTTAACTGTTTGAATTATGCACAGGAAGCAGGATTTAACTTGCTTGGACTTGATTACTCGCCGATAAAAGGTCCTGAGGGTAACATAGAATATCTTATGCATATTGTTAAGGGACAGGGCAGTTTTGACCCCACCTCGGATTCGGTAAAAATGCTTGTAAATAAAGCTCATGAGGAATTGGACAATGAAAACAATAGTGATAGTATCTAACTGTATAAAAGATGAAAATCTTAAACTTGCGGAAAAGATAAAAAATATAATTGAGGAAAAAGAACCTGAGATTGAAGTAAGAATCTGCGAACTTGAAAAAATGAGCAAAGACATTTTTAAGGGCGCATTTCTTGCACTTGTTCTGGGCGGTGACGGAACAATGCTTCGCGTTGGAAGGGATACTTGCGAATATGATGTTCCTCTTCTGGGAATCAATCTCGGTAATATAGGATTTCTTGCGGAAGTAGAGATTCAGAATATAGAAAAATCGATAGAGGAGATTTTGAAGGGGCGATACACGGTAGAAGAGAGAATGATGCTTAACGGAAGCGTGTTCGGGAAAGAATGCTCCGAGGACTTTGGTAACGCTCTGAACGATATTATTATTTCGGGTCACGGTGACATACAGATAATCGGGTACAGATTAATCGTAAATGATCATGTGTTAAATGATTTTTTTGCAGACGGTATTCTTATCAGTACACCGACCGGCTCAACAGGTTATAACCTTTCTGCGGGAGGACCTATTGTTGAACCGCCTGCAAGCCTTATGGTGATTACACCTGTCAATCCTCATACTCTTACTACAAGAAGTATTATTCTTTCGGATAAAGATAAAGTTGAGATAAAGATTCTTCCATCGAACAGTAATAAATCAGTCTGCGTTGCAACATATTTTGATGGAGCACGTAAGCAATTTCTGTCGGAAGGGGACCGGGTTGTGGTAACAAAAGCACATAAAACCGTTAAACTATGTAAATTATCGGATATGAGTTTCCTCGAGATGCTTCGTAGGAAACTAAACTGACTTTACAGAATACTTTTGGAGAAGTGTGTATGTAAAGGAGATGTATAAAAATGCTGACAAATCTGCACGTGAAAAATCTTGCCTTAATTGAGGAGGCGGATATTGAATGGGGACCGGGCTTAAATATTATGACCGGTGAAACCGGAGCCGGTAAAAGTATTGTTATCGACTCAATTAACTATTGTCTCGGTGAAAAAGCCGGGAGCGAAGTAATCAGAACGGGGGCAGCTTATGCGCTTACCGAGCTTACCTTCCTGGTAGATGATGCAATGGCTGACAAATTAAGGAAGCTTGATTATCCCGTTGAGGATGACGGAACCGTAATCCTGTCCAGAAAGATTATGGACGCTCGAAGTGTATTTAAAATTAACGGCGAAAGTTTTACAGCCAAGGGGGCAAGAGAACTTGCCGCATATCTTATAGATATTCATGGACAGCATGAACATCAGTCTCTCCTTGCGGCTTCAAAGCAGAAGGAACTTCTGGACGCATTTTCATCAAAAGAATTACCGAAGCTGATTAAAGAAATTGGCGACATTTACAGCCAAATAAATATTTTGGACAAAGAGATTGCTGATTTTTGTGAGGATCCTTCCGCAAGAGAACGAGAGATTTCCTTACTGGAATATGAAATAAATGAAATTGACGGAGCTTCTCTCAAAGAGGGTGAAGAGGAAGAGCTTAACTCAAGATATAAGGTAATGCAAAATGCAAGAAGGATTACCGAGGAACTGTCAAGAGCGCTTGATTGTCTTTCATCGGAGCAGGAAGGAGCTCTTAACAGTGTTGGGTATGCTGTAAAATCTCTTTTAAATGTTGCCGGTCTTGATGAACGCCTGGCCGCTATAAGCGATTGCGCCTGCGGTGCGGAACAGGTCCTTTCGGATGTGTGTCGCGATATTAACGGATACCTTGAGGATTTTTCTTTCGAGGAAAGTGAGTTTGATTTAATAGAGGCGCGTATTGACCTTATTAATCATTTATCTCATAAATACGGGAAAGACATTCCGGCGATACTTGCTTACGGCGAAGAAAAAAGAAATGAACTTAATAAGCTTAAATCCGGAGAAAATTATTTAAATGACTTGAAGAACCGAAGAGAAGAACTTGAAAAAAAATACGATCTTCTTGCCGATAAGATTCATGATATTCGTAAAGAAGCGGCGGTTTCGTTAAGTGCGGAGATATCTGAATCGTTGAAAGAACTTAATTTTCTCAAGGTTTCGTTTGAAATTAATGTAGAGAAGAAAGAGGCTCATCACGACGGTAAGGACGAAGTGAATTTTCTTATTTCTCTTAATCCGGGGCAGGATCTACGTAAGCTCAGTGACGTTGCGAGCGGCGGTGAATTATCGAGAATAATGCTTGCATTAAAGGAAATATTGTCTCAGCGTGATAATATAAATACGCTTATTTTTGATGAAATAGATACCGGAATCAGTGGTCAGACCGCATGGCAGGTTTCAAAGAAAATGGGGAAAATCGCAAAGGAAAGGCAGGTAATCTGTATTACGCATCTTCCTCAGATTGCAGCCATGGCCGATACGCATTTTTGTATAAAAAAATCAGAGGTCGATTCCAAGACTGTTACCGGAATAGAATGCCTTGGCAGGGAAGAGTCGGCAGCTGAGATTGCAAGACTTCTCGGAGGCGAGACAATTACTCCTGCTGTACTCGCCAATGCCAATGAATTAATGGACAATGCTAAAAAAGTGTTTTAAAATATAACATATAAGATGTGGGATTAGTATAAGAATGGAGGGGTTATTATGCTGGCATCCGTATTGCCGATGTTTGATAAGAATAGTTCTGTTGGAGCATATTCATTGTTTGCACAGAAAGAAAATCAGCTGCTCGAACCCAGATTTTTTGTTACTGCAATGCATGACGGTGCATGTAATATAGACGGTCTTGAAGTAATTAACAAAATGGGTGCAGATACATTAACAGGAGAAGCGGATATCTTTGTTCCAATCAATAATGTTTCTTTATTTGCCGATATAGAATCTCAATGTAATGTTCCTCATTCCAGATTGGTTTTGCTTGTCGACAATTCCGTCAAACCGATAGGAATGTATATTGACCGGCTTACAGAATTAAAAGAGAAGGGTTATAAGCTGGCAATATGGAAATTACAAATATCCGATTTTGAGCCTTATAAATTAATTTTGAATCTTATGGATTACATTTTAATCAATTCAAAGAAAGTGGATTCATATAAGGCCAAATTATATTTTAATTCCGTTTATCCCAATATAAAACTGATTTTAGGAAATATAAGAACAATGGAGGAGTACGAAGAGTATGCGGCGAACAGCGGATACGATCTCTTCGAAGGCCCGTTCTATCGTCTTCCTATTACAAAGGGGCAAAATGAAGTAGCACCTCTTAAGATTAATTATTTGCAGCTTCTTAATCTTGTTAATGAGCCGGATTACGATCTCTCCGACGCAGCCGATGTCATCGGAAGAGACACTGCGCTTGTTATCTCTTTGTTAAAGATTGTAAATAAAATCTCCAGAAATTCGGAGATTACAACAATAAAACATGCGGTTGCGATGCTTGGACAGAAAGAACTCAAGCGCTGGATAATTACAGCCGTTACAAAGCAGCTTTGCTTTGATAAACCTAATGAGATCACGAGACTGTCGCTGCTTAGGGCAAGAATGGCAGAAAATCTTGCCGATGTTTTCGGATTACGCAGTATGAAACAGGAATTGTTTCTTCTTGGTTTATTTTCAGTTCTTGATATTATTTTGGATAAGCCTATGAAAGAAGCTTTGGATATGGTAAATGTCTCGGCGGATATAAAGAAAGCACTTATAGACGGCGAAGGAAAGATGGCTGAAGTTCTTTCGTTCATTACGGCATATGAAAGTGCCAACTGGTCAGAAGTATCGAGAGTGTTGATATTGCGCCAACTTGGTATGGATGATGTTTACAAACCATATTGTGATGCGCTTGCATGGTATAAGCAAATGTTCTTCGAGTAATATATTACAGAAAATATTGATTGGTTGGAGGTAGCACACTATGAAAAATGTCTTATTTGTAGCATCTGAGGGTGTTCCGTTTATAAAAACCGGCGGACTTGCCGATGTTGTCGGATCTCTGCCCAAATGTTTTGACAAGAAGTATTTTGATGTTAGGGTAATGCTTCCCAAGTATACATGCATAACTCAGAAAATGAAGGATTTGATGCAGTATAAGACTCATTTTTATATGGATTTTCATTGGAAAAATGAGTATGTAGGAATTCTTGAAGCTGAATATGAAGGTATTACATTTTATTTTATTGATAATGAATCTTATTTTAACGGTTTTAAACCGTATAGCAATAATGTTTATGATGACATTCAAAAATTTGCTTTCTTTTCAAAAGCGGCGCTGTCGGCACTTCCGTTGTTGGGATTTAAGCCTGATTTGATTCATTGTCATGATTGGCAGACCGGTCTGATTCCCGTATATCTTAAAGAAAGATTCAGTGCCGGCGATTTCTTCAGAAATATTAAGACGGTTATGACTATTCATAACCTTAAGTTCCAGGGCAGATGGGATGTTGATTCGGTAAAAGATATTACCGGCTTCCCTTCATATTACTTTACTCCGGATAAACTGGAATCATATAAGGATGCTAATCTTTTGAAAGGCGGACTTGTGTATGCTGATGCTATTACAACAGTAAGTAATACTTATGCCGAAGAGATTAAGACACCGTTCTACGGAGAAGGTCTTGACGGATTGCTTTCAGCAAGAGCGAATGATCTTCGCGGTATTGTGAACGGTATTGATTATAATGAGTATAATCCCGCGACGGATACTTATATCTATCACAAATATAATGCAGTCAATTTCCGAAAAGAGAAGATTAAAAATAAGCGAGAACTTCAGAAGGAACTTAATATAGAGCAGGATGATAAGAAAATGATGATTGGTATAGTGTCAAGGCTTACCGATCAGAAGGGCTTTGATCTTATTGCTTATATTATGGATGAACTTTGCCAGGATGAGGTGCAGATTGTTGTACTTGGAACAGGCGAAGAACGTTATGAAAATATGTTTAAGCATTTCGATTGGAAATACGGCAATAAAGTCTCTGCCAATATTTATTATTCGGAAGGCTTGTCTCATAAAATATACGCAGGTTGTGATGCATTTTTGATGCCGTCGTTGTTTGAACCCTGTGGCTTAAGTCAGCTCATGGCATTAAGATACGGAACAATTCCTATTGTGCGTGAGACGGGTGGTCTTAAAGATACGGTAGAACCTTATAATGAGTATGAGAGTACAGGAACCGGATTTTCTTTTGTAAACTATAATGCACATGAAATGCTTGGTTCAATTCGTTATGCAGAGCGTATATTCTATGATCGTAAGCGGGAATGGAATAAGTTAATGGATCGTGCTATGGCTGCGGATTTCAGTTGGCAGGTCTCTGCAAATAAATATCAGGATATGTACGACTGGTTGATAGGCTAGCCTGAAAGCCAGTATTGGCGCGGGTTTCACAGTTTGAAAAATGTTTACTACTACAATTTTACGACAATTTTTGTAGTAGTTGTGTAGTAGTACAGAATATATGTTGTTTAATAAAGACTTTTTTCTAGAAAATGTTTCTAGGAGAAAGTCTTTTTTTGTCATTGTGAAAAGAAAAAGTAAAGGAGTGTAGCGAAAATGAAGCAGGAAAGTGAAAAATCAATTAATCAATTAAAGAAGATAATGCAGAAAGATGATGAGGAGCGCAAGTTTATTCGTCCTAAAGAAGGAATTCGAATATACAGTATGAGCCGAACTAAACTAGATGAACTAGCAAGAAAATCCGGAGCAATGTATAAGCTTGGCAGTGTTGTGTTGATAAACGTGAAAGTATTTGATGAATAT
>JAZUDQ010000009.1:0-13775 GCA_045639745.1 Lachnospiraceae bacterium
GTATGTTCCCCACATCCAGCTTCCTTCAGATTCGAGGTCGCCCTCGACACCCTTGCCTTCGGCTATATCCTTCCCACTACCGGGCGGATTCGGGACTTTAACCCGTTAGAAACGTGCGCCGCTAGGCGCACATATAAAAAACTCCCGGATTCTTTCCGGGAGTTTATATACTTAAAATAAAAAATCTTTAAAAATTAGAACTTACCTGCTTTAGCAGCTTCTTCGATAGAAACGGCTGTAGAAACAGTCATACCAACCATAGGGTTGTTACCTGCTCCGATAAGACCCATCATCTCAACGTGTGCGGGAACTGAAGAAGAACCTGCAAACTGAGCATCTGAATGCATACGTCCCATAGTATCTGTCATACCATATGATGCAGGACCTGCAGCCATGTTATCGGGATGAAGTGTACGACCTGTACCACCGCCTGAAGCAACTGAAAAATATTTCTTTCCGGCTTCAAGTCTTTCTTTCTTATATGTACCTGCAACGGGATGCTGGAATCTTGTAGGGTTAGTAGAGTTACCTGTAATAGAAACGTCTACATTCTCTTTCCACATGATTGCTACGCCTTCGCATACATCATTGGCACCGTAACAGTTAACCTTTGCACGAGGAGAATCAGCATCTTTTGAGTAGCATTTACGAGATACTTCCTTAACAGTGTTGGTGTAAGGATCGTATTCGGTCTCAACAAATGTGAATCCGTTAATTCTTGAAATAATCTGAGCTGCATCTTTACCAAGACCGTTAAGAATAACTCTTAAAGGCTTTGTTCTAACCTTGTTAGCCTTCTCAGCGATACCGATTGCACCTTCAGCAGCAGCAAATGATTCATGACCTGCAAGGAATGCGAAACACTCTGTATCCTCTTCAAGAAGCATCTTACCAAGGTTACCGTGTCCAAGACCAACCTTACGTGTATCTGCAACAGATCCGGGAATACAGAATGCCTGAAGTCCTTCTCCGATTGCAGCAGCTGCATCAGCAGCCTTACGGCAGTTCTTCTTAATTGCAATAGCAGCACCTACTGTGTAAGCCCACTTTGCATTTTCGAAACAGATAGGCTGAATGCCTTCGATAAGATGATATACATCAATACCGGCTGCTTCACAAATATCTTTACATTCTTCAATAGATGAGATGCCGTATTCTTTAAGTTTTGCAAGAATCTGAGGCTCTCTTCTTTCATATGATTCAAATAATGCCATGATTTATATCCTCCTTATTCTTACTCTTTTCTGGGATCGATGACACGTACTGCATCAGCAACACGTCCATACTGTCCAGAAGCTTTTTCAAGTGCTGTATTGGCATCATCGCCCTTCTTAATGAAATCCATCATCTTACCAAAGTTAACATACTTGTAACCGATAATCTCATCATTCTCATCAAGAGCAACACCTGTAATATATCCGTCTGTAAGTTCAAGATATCTGGGTCCTTTTTCAAGAGTACCGTATGTTGTACCAACCATTGTACGTGTACCTTTACCAAGATCCTCAAGACCTGCACCGATTGCAAGACCTTCCTCAGAGAAAGCTGACTGAGAACGTCCGTATACGATCTGAAGGAAAAGTTCTCTCATAGCTGTATTGATAGCATCGCAAACGAGGTCTGTATTAAGAGCTTCCATAACTGTAAGTCCGGGAAGAATCTCAGCTGCCATAGCTGCCGAATGAGTCATTCCTGAACAACCGAGTGTCTCAACAAGAGCCTCCTGAATAATACCTTCTTTAACGTTAAGAGAAAGCTTACAAGCTCCCTGCTGAGGTGCACACCAGCCAACACCATGTGTGTAACCTGAGATATCCTTAACATCTTTTGCTTTCACCCATTTTGCTTCTTCAGGAATAGGTGCTGCGCCGTGATGAACGCCCTGCTTAACTTTACACATATCCTGTACTTCTTTAGAAATAATCATGTGTAATACTCCTTTCAAAAAAAATAGAATACTTTATTATTATCTCAAAAACCGAGATTAAATAACGCCAATGGTTATTTTCTCACATTTATCAACAAAAATCCATAGTCTTTTTTGTTAAAAAACAAACTTAAAGCCCGAAACCTTTCCTTCTTCATTTTTAGTAAGCATAAGTTGTGCGGCAAAATCGGAACCGGTCTTTGATTTAAAGCCTGTTATCTTTGGTGTTATCCCATTATTAACAAGTTCTCTGAAATCGTTTTCCGAAACGGTCACTCCTGCAATCTTATTAAGCGAGAATTTACATCCGGATTCTTTTTCGCGGTCATAATCCTCACATCGATAGCCGAATCTGTTCTTAATAATACTCTTACCGCACATGGGACATTTAATATCCTGAAGAACAGTATCATTATCCTCAAAAGCAAAGACGATACCTTTAAAATCCCCATTGTCTTCTTTATCAATCGTCAGAAAAGCATCAAATTGCGAGCCGGATTTTGCCTTAAAGCCTTTAATCAAATCAGTCTTACCGTCATTTAAAAGCTTCACAAGTTGAGTCTCGGATATATTTTTGGAGCAAATTTTACCGACGGAAAAATTACATTTAATATTCTCATCCTTAAAATTGGAACAACCGTAACCAAAGGAGGTCTTATATATATTACCACCGCATTTGGGGCAGGTAACACCTTCTATAATATCCGGTGTATTATCGGAAAAATCAAAATTAACGGTATGTTTACCGTCATCATTTTTATTTAATACAAGACATGCCGAAAACGATTTCTTGGATTTACTTTTAAAGCCTTTAATAACACCGGTCTTTCCATTATTGATAAGATTCTTAAATTCATCCATGGGAATATTCAAACCTGCCACGGTTCCGAGCGAAAATTTGCATTTAACATTTTCATCCTTATAATTCTCACAGCCGTAACCGAACGGTGTCGTAAGAAGTCTGCCGCTGCAATCAGGACAAATGCATCCCGTATCGATACCCGGCACCGGATTGCCTTCCGGATTAATATCGGCAATTCTCTTCAGAAGTTCGGATGAAACATTGGTTTCAATCATTTTGCAGGTTTCTGTTCTAATATATTCTTCAAGTTTAATCCTATAATCCTTATATAAAACGGAACCGTTAATAATATCCTCAAGTCCCTTTTCCCATGATGCACTCATCTCGGGATTAAGAAGAGAAGGAACCGTGAGATCGACAACCTCGTAAACCATTTCTCCGAGTTTTTCGGGTGTCAGAATAAGAGTCTTGGGATTCTGCTTAATAAATCCTGTTTTGCCGACAAGCTTTTCAATGATACCGGCTCTCGTGGCACTGGTACCGATACCGCAATTCTTAATCTGAGCTCTCAATTCTTCATCTTCAATAAGATTACCTGCATTTTCCATGGCCAGAATCATCGTTCCCGAAGTGTATCTTTTGGGTGGAGAAGTCTTTCCTTCCTTAATATCGAAGGAGTCAACCTTGATCTCACTGCCTTTTTTCAGGTGTTTAACAATTTCGAGAAGTTTCTCTTTGTTAAATCCGCCGATATCTTCATCATCCTCACCGTCATCGGCCTCTTTGCCGATATCGCCGTTCTTATTATCGGCTTTCTTGTCTTTATCGGCAGATTTGTTATCATCGTTTTTGGCCACTCCGGCAATCTCCATATAGCCTTTCTTGTCGAGAACCTTTGAAGAAACAAAAAATTGTTCCTTTTCAATATTTAAAACCATCTTAACGGTTGTATATTCGGCAGCCGGATAAAAAATACTCAAAAATCTTCGAACGATTAAATCGTAGACTTTTCTTTGAAGATCATTTAATCCGTTTAATGCACCAAGTTGACCCGTAGGAATAATTGCATAATGATCGGTAACTTTGGAATCATCTGTATATGAGCTTTTTTCAATGCCTTTATACAGCCCTTCATTAAGAATTCTTTGCGTATGTTCACTCAACGGTTCATAACCGATAAGGCCTTTTATATTCTTATCAATCTCTTTTGCAACCGCCGTTGTCAGAACACGTGCATCGGTTCTGGGATATGTAGTAAGCTTCCTTTCATATAATTCCTGCGCAATATTAAGAACATCTCCGGGACTTATTTTAAACATTTTAGCGCATTGTGCCTGAAGTTCCGCAAGATTAAACAAAGGCGGTGCCTTCTTTTTCTGAGTGCTCTTGTTAATACTGTCAACAATCGCACTTTTGCCGGTTAATTCATTTATCAGATTGTCGGCGCTTTCTTTTTTCTTAAATCCGTTTTCTTTGTAAAGCAGAGGACTGTTAAAATATTCTGAACCTTCAACGGCTTTCCATTCGGCAGGTATTTTATCATCCGTAAAATAGCCGATAACCCGATAAAACGGTGTCTCTGAAAAATTACGAATCTCCCTTTCCCTGTTAACAACCATTCCAAGGACGCATGTCATAACACGACCTACGGCTATCGGGACATAATTTTTTTGGGAAGAGGCATTATTCAGTATTCTTCCGTATTTAACAGACAATACTCTGGAAAAATTAATACCGAGAGCGTAATCCTCAATAGTTCTCATTATTCCGGAAAGGCCGAGGTTGGCATAATCGCTCATTGGTTTTGCTTCACGAATGCCTCGTTTTATCTCTTCATCCGTCTGAGAATCAATCCATACACGTCTTTCAATCATACCTTGGCGAACACCACCAAAATTACGTATATTTTCTTCTATGGTCTGTCCTTCTTTTCCGGAGTCGCCTGCCCAGTATACGGTATCTATGTCTTCTCGGTGAAGAAGACCGTTAACAATTGCATATTGTTGTTTAACAGAATCAATTACTCCGTATTTATAATCTTCGGGAAGAAAAGGAAGATCTTCCAATTTCCAGTTTTTAAGCGAAGGATCGTAATCCTCGGGATAAAGAAGCCCGACAAGATGACCGACGCACCATGTCACTGCATATTCATCATTTTCAATATAACCGTTCTTATTCCCCTGTACACCCAGTACCCGTGCAAAATCTCTGGCTACAGAAGGTTTCTCGGTAATAATAAGCTTCTTACTCAAATCTAACTCCATTTCAAATCTAATACATTCAAAAAAACAACAGCTTCATTTTAACAAATGAAGCCGTTGATGGTAAATTGAATATACAAAATTTAATAAAGGTTTTATAAAGTACAAGTACGAATAAGCTGAAGATTATCAAGCGAATTCTCAAGTCTGAGCATATCAGGTTCAAATTCACCTTTTGCAAAAATCATCATATAATCGGGATGAATTCTTGCTTCTTCACATATCTTCAAAAACAACTTATAATCTCTGACCGTAACTTTTTCTTTCTTCCAAAGGCAAAAACTGACAATGCTGTCATCGTCATCATCCTGAAGAATAATATCTATACTGCCTCTTTTTCCGACCCATTCACCGCTTTTATTAAACGAAATCGGAAGTTTGTTCATCTGATTCAGAATACATAAATATTCATTGCAGACAAATTTAAAATTGCAATCATAATAATCATCAATAAACGGCTGTACATAAGTACCAAAGAATTTGGCAGGTCCCAGAAGATTGAGTTTGCTTTCATTTTTAAAGATAAATTTAAAATAAAAATGAAGATAAGGAACTTTTATTCTGTATACACCCTTCTTGGCATTAATACTCGAAGCATTATCAAATGAAAAAACCTTTTCGACAAGTTCGAGTTCCATAAGATTCTTGATATAAACGCTTATCTTTGCACGCGAATAACCTGTTGCGACATGAAGTTCATTAAGCTTATTCATCCCGTTTGCCATGCAATAAAGCAATGTCGAGTAGACACTTATTTCACGCAGTTCTTCATTTATAAGATTCATGCCCTCATTTCTAAGCGGTGCATCATTATGAAGAATACATCTTTTTATATTCTCATCAACAGACAGCTTGGTCGAAAATCTAACCCAATAAGAAGGATTTCCTCCGAGAATACTGAATACTCTCATACAGTCTTCAGTATCATATCCGGTAAAATAATTGACACAATCCATAAAGGAAAGCGGAAGGACCTTATAAAATCCGGAAAGCATCTGCGATAATTTGCCGATCTTGGATACAAATGTATTCTCAACAAAACTGATACTTGAAGAAACAAGAATAACAAGTATTCCGTCTTCGCAAGAGCTTACATATCTCATAAGTTCCGGCATAAAATCATCGGAATACTTAATGATATTCTGAAACTCATCAATTATTAATACCTTTTTTTCACCGTCTTCAAAATTCAGACCTTTAAAGAAGGTAAAATAATTGGGCATTACACCCTCATAAGATACTCCGAGTTCTTCACCGGCAATTACAAGCTGTTCCTCCGGAGAACAGCTTCTTGCCTGATAATAAACAGTATTTTTATCCGTTGCAAAATTAAGCACAAGCGAAGTCTTACCTATTCCCTTGTAACCGTACATACACAACACATTGCTCTTACCTTTGGTATATAAATCATCAAGGTAAGACAATTCTTTTTTTCTTCCAACAAACATTCAAAAACCCTCAGTTATTTTTTAGTAATGTATCCCATATCGGTAAGAGTCTCGGCGCAAAGAACAGCACCGCCGGCTGCACCACGTACGGTATTGTGAGCAAGGCCGACAAATTTCCAATCATATACACTGTCTTCTCTGATTCGTCCGACAGATACGCCCATACCGTTTTCATAATTAACATCAAGTTTAACCTGAGGACGGTTATCCTCTTCAAGATACTGAATAAACTGCTTGGGTGCAGAAGGAAGGTTATGTTCCTGAGGATATCCTTTAAATGTAACAAGCTTCTCAATAAGCTGTTCTTTGGTAACTTTCTTTTTGAATTTTACAAATACCGCAGCTGTGTGGCCGTCAAGAACAGGAACTCTGATACACTGACAGGTAATAACCGGACCTGAAGCGGGAACAATCTGTCCGTCCTTAACTTCACCCCAAATTCTGAGAGGTTCTTTCTCGCTCTTTTCTTCTTCGCCACCGATATAAGGAATAATATTTTCAATCATTTCGGGCCAATCCTTAAAAGTCTTTCCTGCACCGGAAATAGCCTGATATGTTGTTGCAACAACTTCATATGGTTCGAACTCTTTCCAGGCTGTAAGTGCGGGAGCGTATGCCTGAATTGAACAGTTGGGCTTTACAGCGATAAATCCTCTTGTTGTACCAAGTCTCTTCTTCTGTGAATCAATAACCTTCATGTGTTCGGGATTAATCTCGGGAACAACCATAGGTACATCGGGAGTCCATCTGTGTGCGGAGTTATTGGATACTACGGGAGTCTCTGTCTTGGCATAAGCCTCTTCGATAGCTTTTATTTCATCTTTGGTCATATCTACGGCCGAAAATACAAAATCAACTTTTGAAGCAACTTCTTCAACATCATTAACATTCATAACAACAATCTTTTTAACTGCCTCTGGCATAGGTGTTGTCATTTTCCATCTGTCACCTACAGCTTCCTCATATGTCTTTCCGGCACTTCTGGGAGAAGCCGCAATTGTTGTCACCTCAAACCAGGGGTGATTTTCAAGAAGAGATATAAATCTCTGTCCAACCATACCGGTACCGCCAAGGATACCAACTTTTAATTTCTCGTTCATCTTTATTTCCTCCATTACGTATTAATTAGCTAAGTACGCTTTATAAACTTTTATAACTTCATTCATAGAAGACTCGGAAGGAGCTCCTATTGTAAGTCTCTTTTCCACACATGTCTTAAGCGAAACAGCTTCGTAAATATCTTCATCAAACATTTCGCATACATCTTTTAATTCTTCAAGAGTCATATCATCAATAGCTTTATCGAGGCTGATTGCTTTTAATACAAGTTCACCTATTACACGATGAGCATCTCTGAAAGGCATTCCTTTCTTTACAAGATAATCAGCCGCATCGGTTGCGTTAGTATAACCTCTGACAGCACTTTTGGCCATATTTTCTTTCTTTATCTTAAGAGTATCAATCATCTGCATAAACATTGTAAGGCATTCATTAACAGTATCAATAGCATCAAAAGTGCCTTCCTTATCTTCCTGCATATCTTTATTATATGCAAGCGGAATACCTTTCATGGTAGTAAGCATCCCCATAAGATGACCGTATACCCGGCCGGTCTTTCCTCTGACAAGTTCGGCAATATCAGGGTTCTTCTTCTGAGGCATGATACTTGAACCTGTCGAATATGAATCATCCATTTCGACAAAACCATATTCATTAGAGTTCCAAATAATACTCTCTTCGGCAAATCTTGATAAATGCATCATCACAGTAGACAACGCCGACAGATATTCAATAACATAATCTCTGTCGGAAACGGAATCCATGCTGTTAAGAGTAGGTCCGTCAAATTTAAGAAGCGAAGCGGTATACTCTCTGTCAAGCGGATATGTGGTTCCGGCAAGCGCTCCCGCGCCGAGAGGGCAGGTGTTCATTCTGTTATAAATATCCTGCATACGACTTCTGTCACGCTTAAACATCTCGAAATATGCTCCGAAATGATGAGCAAGTGTAACCGGCTGTGCTTTTTGAAGATGTGTAAATCCCGGCATATATGTATCAGTATTTTCTTCAATTTTCTTTAATAAAATGACAAGAAATTCTTTAAGCAATTTATCGGTTTCGAGAACAGAATTTCTTACATAAAGCTTCATATCAAGAGCGACCTGATCATTCCGGCTTCTTCCCGTATGAAGTTTCTTACCGGCATCACCGATACGTTCGGTAAGAACGGATTCGACAAACGAATGGATATCTTCATATTTGTCGGTAATCTCAACTTTTCCTGATTCTATATCAGCCAAGATTGATTTTAATCCTTCTTCAATACTCTTGTATTCGACTTCGCTTATAATTCCCTGCTTGGAAAGCATAGCAGCATGTGCAAGACTGCCTTCTATATCATATTTGTATAATCTTTTATCAAAATTAATAGATGCGTTAAACAAATATACATTTCTGTCTGTTTCTTTTGTAACACGGCCACCCCATAACTGTGCCATAAGTATATTCCTTTCTTATTTGTTAAAACCGGGTTTAATAATATCACAGGATAATAACCTTTTCAATGCAAAATATATACAACAAAAATGCAGCGTTAGGATATTTTCATACCATAACGCTGCCAAATAATTTAAACCCTAATATCATTTGTTATTTGCAAATCGAGAAATCATATTTTAAATCAGTGTATGCATCATACATTCCGGTTTCGCGGTTATAAAACATCAGTATATATGTTAAATCCGTTTCATATCCGGGGTTTATGGCTTCATCCAGGGACAAGGTCAATTCACCTTTTTCAATATTGATTATTCCTCCCGAATAAGTTGATTCATAAATATTTCCTTCACTGTCCGATACGGTTACGGAACCGGAGAAATTATAAAATCCGTATTTGTTCAGTGTAAGATCTTCAATATTTACGGTAATTGTTCCAACAGAATCACCATATATCAATTCACCGCTATATTCACCCTTGAATACTTCTTCGTCAATTTCATACGGATTATCCGCCAAGCCAAAATAAGCCACATAATTAAGATTATAATTGCCATCATCCAATGTTCCCGCTTGGAAAAAAATTCGATAATTTCCTATTATTCCGGGTTGAGATTCACTTTTAATAGTCGCACATCTGCCCAGATCGCCAATTTCATCAAATTGCCACTCAAGAACAAGATCCGAAGTTATAATTAAAGCATTGGAACTCATGTCCTCTTCACCGTATTCACAAAGTTTTACCCCTCCGCATTCAATAAAAAAGGCTTTCAGATTCTCTTCATCTAATACTTCCTCGGAAGTGCCTCGTATAAGGACCTCCGGCTGTTCATCCACAATCGGATCAGCAGAATTATTATCATCGGAAAGATTTTCATCCGTGTCGGATTTTTCCGAAACATTCGAAATCTCCTCCTTTGAATCAACTTCATTGTTGGCACAGGCAGTTAAAAGCATTGCCATCATTCCCATCATAAACATCATTTTCTTTTTCATTTCTTTTTATCTCCTTATTGTTTATTATTGCCGGGTGAAAGACGCTTCCCGGTTTCTTTCCAAACAATAGCGGCTCATTTCATCTTTCACCTGTTTAAAAGACGAAAAAAAGATTAAAAAGGTTCATAAAAAAGTATTAATATTTTATTAATTTGAAGAATCAGCAAGTCCGGTCATTCTTCGAATCAAATCATCATAATTTTCAAATGAAATAAATCCGTTTTCCAAAGGATATGTAACAGAAGATCCAATTTGTTGGGGTTGAGTAAAAAGCCACATAAAGCCGGTCTTGCCCTGCTCAACAAGGTATTGCACGGCATTATTGTATTCATCATTATCCAATAAATGAAGTGCCTCTTCCGGATCGTCCATCAATCCGACACCTTCTGTCATATAGTAAAATGAAAGGTTGTTAATTGTACAATCTACAGGAGAATAACTTATTGTGACATAACCATCGGACACTTCTGTCGTCCACCACATTTCCGTCAACAAAGGGGTTACTACATCCGTATACAACAAATCGTTCATAACACTGTCGTCATCAGAGAAAACCACATCCTCATCATAGTCGCTGTACTCTACCATTTTACGGCACATTTCAACCTTAATTCCGGCCATATCATAATCATACGGACATTCAAAATCATCCAGATATGAACCATTCTCGGGGAATATAAAATACGAATCATCGGCTTCGAATTCATTAAACAAGGATGTATTGATTGCCGACATAATATCTTCATCGGACCAGTCAGACATATCATATTCATTGGAAGAAACGGTGTTATTACTTTCATTTTCGGATGCTATCAATGTGTCATCAATAATATCTTCCGACACACTTTCATTAACAATGTTGTTATCTTCATTGTCTGCATTTTCATTGTTACTTCCGATTACATATGCGGCAGTACCTATTGTGCCTGCGGCAACAATGCTTCCTATTGTAATCATTAATTTTTTCATCATAATTTTATTTCCTTCTTTCATCAGAGTTTGTGATGAAAGAAAACCCTGTAAAGAAGATGACATCGGCGGTATCATCGTAACCCCCGCCTTTGCCTGTTCTTTGAAAAACAATACTAAGAATGGTACTGCCATAAACAGTTTATCTTTGTTTTCCCGTTCATATTTCTCAACGCCTTCTTTTATCTTTCTTTTGGAAGCATTGAGCCTTGACTTAATCGTACCTTCCGGGACACCCATGGACTGCGATATATCTTTCATGCTCATTTCATCAAAATAGAACATAAGTATTGTTCTGAACTGATCCTCCGAAAGATTATCCTTTATAATCTGCATAACAATTTTGCGTTTTTCTTTATTAACGGCATATTCATCCGGGAGAAAATTATCATCAACCAGATTTTCTTCCTCATTAAGTTCGTCGTTCTCAAGCGCTGCATCAAAAGACACCGTCCTTCTTGACTTAAGTAAATCCAGACATTTGTTGGCAGCAATTTTCTTCAGCCATGCCGGCGCTTTAGTTTCATCTTCAAGAGTATCCCATGATTGCGCAGCTTTAATAAACGTGTTCTGTGTCACATCTTCCGCGTCTGATTCATTACCGAGAAAAGAAATGCAAGTCCAATAAACTTCTTTATAGTTTTCCTTGTAAAGTTTTTCCAAATCAAGTTTTTTCATCTGTTTCCTTTTGTTTGGTTTTCTTTCACCTATTAATAAGACGATTCAAAATAACCAAACGTTCATCTACATAAAAAATTTTATTCATAATTCCATACTACTCTTGAATAATACATTATGCCATCATGCACTTCAAGATCGTACTCAATACGGATAGTTTCATCGCCTTCATACTCTATATGCTCTCCGATGATATCACAGTCTCCGTCGGACACATCAGCTCCGTAATATTCAGAGAAAGAATTATGCTCTTTAAAATCGTTAACCCATTCTTCCAGATCACTTATATCGGAGAAATTGGTAGAAACCCTCCAGGGTCCGTTATAATCATCGTAATATAAGTACTCAAATCCTGAGAATACATATTCATTTAACGGAATTTCAGTATCGGTTCTGTTAGAGAAATGAACATATACATATGGTTCATCGTCTTCAATAAACAGAGGTATATCAATCTTTTCAAGAGATGATAGCTGTTCCATCTGATCTGAGAGTAAAGATAAATATCCGGCATCTAAAAAATCCTGTACCGTAGCTTCCTCCACTTTAAATGCATTCTCATCCACATAAAAAATCATATTGTCAAAATCAACTATTCCTCCGGGATAATATTCATAATTTATCGGAACAGAATCTGCCGAAACACCTCCCGATAATGATTCGTCGGATACACCCGTTACATCAGCTCCCGATATATAATCACCGGAAACGCCCGTCACATCGGTACCTTGTACGTAAGAATCCTGATTATTATTTTCCGATATTGTTATATCGTCAATATTTTGCGATACAGTTTCCCCGCGATTCAGATCATCATCATCATTTCGGTTATAAAAAACAGCCGCAGCCGCTACAGAACCCACCAAAGCCGCTGCGCCTATCGCAACAGCAATTTTAACGATAATACCTTTAGCAGCACTTGAAACCGCACCTTTCGCTGCCGCTTCGGCAACCAGGACTCCGGAAGTTTCAGCTAACGAACCCGAAGAAAGTGCAGTCTGCAAAAAAACTGAAATCTGACGAATTGAACAAGATTGTTCTTCGGCCATTTCCTTGAAAAGTAATACAAGAAACGGAACCGTAATAAGAAGTTTATCTTTTGATTCACGTTCGTACTTCTCAACGCCTTCCTTTATTCTTTTTCTTGATATATTCAGTCTTGACTTAACGGTACCTTTCGGAATATTAACAGCATCAGCTATTTCCTCCAGACTCATTTCGTTGAAGTAAAACATAAGAACAGTCCTGAATTGTTCATCCGACAGATTTTCTTTGATAATCTTCATAACAATTTCGCGTTTTTCATTGTTAAGCGCGTAATCATCCGGAAGAAAATTCTCATCAATAAGTTCTTCATTCTCGACACTATCATCCGCTTCTATCGATTCATCAAATGATATATTCTTTTTTGTTCTAAGCAGATCCAGACATTGGTTAGCTGCAATCTTCTTAATCCACGCAGAAGCTTTGGATTCGTCTTCAAGAGTGTCCCATGCCTCGTAAGCCTTGATAAAAGTACTCTGTGTTACATCTTCGGCATCCGCTTCATTCTTAAGGAAAGATATGCAAGTCCAATATACATTCTTATAATTTTCAATATATATTTTTTCAAAAGCATCTCGATTTAATTTATTTTTCATCTTATTTTTTTCTCAAACCCTTTTTCATTGTCATAAGAATATCTTTCTTTTACTCGTATTTTGCACCGCATTCCGGACAAAATTTCCATGATGTCTCCGACTCTTTATAACATTTCGGACACTTTTTCACAATCTTAATACCGTCATCAGCCGGAACATTCAAAGGTTCAAATTGAAAGTTCGAAGTATCCAGGCCTTTATAAATCCTCTCGCCGTTAATAATACAAGGTTGTGAAAAAATATTATCATTTAAATTATCTTGCAATTTTATTTCTTCTTTTTTCATAATATACTACCCTAATCAAGAATGTCTGTTGTTATGTGATAAATAACTATACAAATACATTTGTACGTTAATATAGCATATCATAACTTTATAATCCATTATGTTTGGCAATTTCATAAACAATATTATAGAAATCGAGTAGGAGGCGGTGATTAACCGCCGTCCTCTCACAGCACCGTACGTACCGTTCGGTATACGGCGCTTTCAATAGTTGACGTGCACAGACTGATAGGCTGTGGCTAAATCATAAAAGCCACTGTTTATCAGTCTTT
>JAZUDQ010000010.1:0-53848 GCA_045639745.1 Lachnospiraceae bacterium
TTGGAAAGCGGTGAACTTCCGGACTTTATCGATGGGACCGATTCTATGAGAGAACTTTACGAAGCAAACGTTTTGGTGCCCTGGGACGATTATTTGGAAAAGTATCCCAATCTGAAAGAACTTTATACCGATGAAGAATGGGATTTGTTCAGACAGGATGACGGACATATTTATTGGGCAAATCCATTCTGCAATATATATGGCGAAGATCAAACAAAAAGACATAACGATGAGGCTTTTTGGATTCAGGTTAGGGTTCTTGAATATTTTGATTATCCCGAGATTACGACTCTTGACGAATATTTTGACATTTTGGAAAAGTATTATGAAGAGAATCCGAGTTTTACCAATTCAAAAGGAGAGGAAGTTGATATTATTCCCTATACCGCCCTTTGCGAGGATTGGAAATATTTTTGCATAGAGAATGCGCCAAACTTCCTGGACGGATATATGAATGACGGAACCATAAGCGTAGATACGAAAAATTATGATGTTCCGACGGTTATTTCCTATGATAATACACCTACCGCAAAAAGATATTTGGCACTACTCAATGAAGCTTATAACAAAGGGATGATGCCTGAAGATTTTGACACTATGACTTATGCCGAATATATTGAGTTGGTTAAAAGCGGAGCGTTACTTGGCATGTGCGACCAGTTTTGGGATTTCGGCTATGCATTAAGCGAAAACGGAAGTGATGACCAAAAACTTTGCGAAAAAGGGTGCGAGTATGTTCCTCTCGGACTTACCATAGATGAGGATATGTCACAATGTTGGTATTTGTCCAGCGAATCATTAAATCCATACAGCGGAACTGCGGTGACGACTTCCTGTGAGGATCCGGAATTGGCTTTTTCGTTCCTTAATTCTTTACTTGATCAGGAAATTCACGATCTTCGTTTTTGGGGAGTAGAGGGTGTTGATTATCTTGTGGACGATGACGGTTTATATTACAGAACGCCCGAGATGCGTGAGGCATGCTTGGATGAAGAATACAAAAAGAGTCATTTTTGTCAATATTTATATATGCCTCAGTGGCTTGGAACAAGCAAAGACAATATAAATGCCATGCAGCCCGCGGAGCAAGATTCCGAATATTTAGCTACTCTTTCGGACTCTTTGGCCGAGTGCTTTGAGGCTTACAATGTCGGAGGATATGTGGAGATGATTGGCTCTGAAAAGGTTGAGATTCCAATATGGTTTCCTCTATATACGAGTTCTTCGGGAATGGTATACAGCTTAGGCCAGCAAGCCTATCATGACATGGTTGCCTGCAAACATGAATGGCTTCCGCAGGTGGTTAAGGCGGAGAATTTCGAGTCTGCATGGAACGATTACATGGAAGCGTATGATGCATGTAATCCGGAAGATTATATTAGTGAGATGCAGGAAGAATTGGATGAGAGAATTGCGAGGTACGAGAATTAATCTACGGTTGACTGACATTTGATGATTTCAAAAGTACACCTGAACGACTGGGGTGGAGACTGACCAATATGCACGATATTACAGAGCTTCCTGCATGGGAGAGATTATTTAAGAAAATTGTATGGAAACAGCTTGGTAACATAGAAGGAAAGAAGATTCTTGATTTTGGTAGCGGCGAAGGAATTACGGCGAATCATTTTGCCAAGAAAAATGATGTTACTGCCATAGAGCCATCTGAGGAAATGCTTTCAGATGCATGGAAAGATTATGAGTATACTCAGATTGTTGGTGATATTAATTCGCTGGGCACATTTGATGACGAGACTTTTGATATTATCATTTGCCACAATGTGCTGGAATACATTGATGATAAAGAGGCTGTGGTAAAAGCTTTAGCAAGAGTTTTAAAGAAAGATGGTATTCTATCCATAGCAAAACATAACAGAGCCGGGCGAGTAATACAGATGGCAGTGTTGCTTGATGATTTTGAAAAGGCAAATGCACTTCTTGATGGTGAAAATTCTACAGCATCAAAGTTTGGAGCAATCAGATATTATGAGGATGATGATATTATAAAGTGGGCGCCGGAATTGACTGCATCCGAAGTTTTTGGCATCAGAACCTTTTGGGATTTACAGCAGAATCAGGAAAAGCATGGTGATGAAGGCTGGCAGGATAAGATGATGCAGTTAGAGATGAGAGTAGCACAGATTCCGGAGTATAGGAATGTGGCTTTTTTCCATCATCTACTTTTGACAAAATAAAAATTTCAGAAGCTAAAGATTTGTTTGAAATGGTAAGGCTTGAATTTTCAAAGAAACAAGCGAAGATAATAGACGAAGGAAAACAGAAGATAATTACAAGATGATTCGTGAATATTTACGTCAGAATGGATTATCAAAAACAAATGATATAGCTGATGCTATAGGGTTAAGTGCTGCACGTACTAGAGTACTTTTGAAAGAAATGCCGGATGTGGAGTATGAAGGTACTAACACTAATAGAAAATATCGTTTGGCTGATGAAGATTAGAATACCATCTAAGTTATTTGTTCATAGTAAAGCAAATGCGGAAAGATGTGATGACTGTGAAATTGTTGTTGTAAAAGAAGAAAAATAAATTTCACTTTAATCGGATATCACAGAACTTCAGATGTTTTTAAGTATTTTGTTGTAGTATAATGTTTCATAAATATCGAAGGATTAACTTCTTGAACAATATTTGGATTTGAGAATTCATGTCGCAAAAAGTATAAAGAACACAGGAGAATTTATATATGGAGAACAACGATAATTCAATAAATGTGGGGGTAACAAATACAAATCCCGGTCAGACGAATATTAATCCTAATAATCCCAACCAATATGTCGGTAATAATACTTATGGTAATAATACTTATAGTATGAATCCCAATCAATCTTATTTCAATAATTATCCGCAGAATCAAAATGAGATTAATAATCCATATCCGAATTCATACGGTAATGGCGCTTATGTTCAAAATCAAAATTCGTTAAATGCACCTTACAATATGAATCCCAATATGCCCGGCAGTACTATGAATCAAGGTTATCCAAATAATAACATGAATAACTGTAACGGCTACAATCAGGCACAGGTTGATAATTGTACTCAGTACATGGCACCGCAGCAAAACTGTAATTATAATTATTACAGTAACAATATTCAACCAAACAATAATAATAATCCAATCGATACCTTGCGAAAAGAAAAGGGTGACAGGTTGTGTATCTTTTCAATAGTTTCTTTGCTTGCTCCCGGGATTATATGTTCCCTTATTTATATGTTGACTGGCGATTATACTGGTATAGCATATAAAATAGCAGATTCATTGGTGGGATTAATGGCCGTCGTCTCATTAATATTAATGATAGTATGCCGGGTAAAATACCCTGAGAACAAATTCGGAAAGGTATTAATGTGGGTATACATATCATTTTTCGCATTAGCAATTTTAGGAGGGGTGTTAGTAATATTGATATTTATGACGATTTGTAGCGGCTGTTCCGCTTTGTAAGAGGTGGAGTAATGATACCTTCATTTAATATAAACATATATGGCATTATGCTGGTATCTTCTCTTATTATAGGTTTTGTTTATATAGCCGTCGGTATGATAAAATCAAACATTCCGAGAGAAACAACGATATTATGTATTATACTGTTAAGTATTCTGACATTACTCGGTGGAGTATATTTTTCATTTTTCCGGAACTTTAATGACGCGAGCAGTTTATTCGAAACAGGTATGACCGCTTCCGGTGGTGCAATAGGAATGATACTGGGAATAATAATTATTAATTTGTTGTATCCGGATATAAAAATATTAGTGTGGAATATTGTTTCAATTTCTATTCCGCTCATTTATTCCATTGCAAAGATTGGATGCCATTTTGCAGGATGCTGTCAGGGGATAATTTATTCGGGACCTTTTGCTATAACTTACACTACCGGTGATTGTGCATATAAATCATTGTTTCCCGTACAGATTACGGAAACAATTGTTTTTTTTATTATATTTATCATTTCTGCTTATCTTTATTACTGCAAAAAGAACAACAATACTGTTTTGATTGCTATTGCGTTGAGTTCATCTTCTAAATTTCTTTTGGATTTTCTTCGTTTCGAGAGGCCGGGAACATTTTTAAGTATAAATCAATATGCATGTCTTTTTATTGCAATAATAACGGTTATTGTTGTGCAATTTAGCTGTCTGCGTAAGAAAAGTAATAAAAAATAAATGTGACCCTTGGGGGTGTTTGGGGTCGAGAAGTATACGATGTGCCATTCGGGAATTTCAGCCGGTATGTTAAAAAAAGAGGCTGAAAAAGCTTATAAAGGTACAAAATCCCAATATGAGAATCAATGCCGAAATAATCGAAAAAAAATTAACGGAACGAGGCGGATTTATAAATATTATAAATGAATTGGTATGAGGTTACTTATATTGGTTATTCAATTTATCTGCTCCTTTTTGCAGGCTTTTGGATGTGAACTTACGGTCACGAATTTTTTCGAGCATACTTCTTTGAGACCAATATAGGGAATCATCTTCGATTGAAGAATTCTGTTCGCTGATAACAGCGGAATCGAGTTCTCCGCTGTCAATCTTTTCAAGTAGATAACCGGCAAGTTTATCAACATTATATTCGCGGGTACTGTTATACACATATTGTTTACTATCGGTATAAATACGGATGCGGGGTCCTTTTGAGCTTATGCCACACTTAATTTGTTTGATGTCCTCCAAAGAAAAATTATCTTCTGATGAAGCGGACATTACAATAAAAGAAGTGCCTTCGACTATTGTTTTTGAAGCCCAAGTGTCGCGAATAAAACTGATTGCAATGATAATATATAATATCGTTATTATCCAGGCTTTTATATCATTTGTCTTAATAAGGATTATGACAAATGCTGCTGCTAATAAAATTGAAAATATAATACTAATGATAGAATATAATTTGGGTTCGCGTAATTCGATTCTTTCCATGACTGTTTGGTATTACTCCTTTTATTCGCAATCGTGCTGAATATCCGGCAAAATCCGTATCCATACAGTATAACATTATAAGGTGAGGGAAAGCTGATTTCAAGATGGCGAAAATGCATTCTTGGCGACTGCTGTTCCTTTTATTGTTGTACGTCGGTAAACTGAATGACGTTTTGTCGGAATTGTCTAAATAAAGGTAGACATATAAATAAGAATATGTGAAAATTAATATGTATGGATAAATAGGTTATTCATAGTGGGGGTGCAATAATGAGGTATAATGTTTCTTTTGACATAGCTTCTATAATTATTTCATTTGTTATTTATATAACACTCAGGCGTTCGTATTATGTTGAAGGAATTAAACAAAATGCATTTCGTAAATATGTATTGTTTGTTTTTCTTGCCTCTGTAACGGATACGATTACCGCATATACAATTACGTACGGTGCGTATGTCCCGGATTTCTTAAATGTTGTTCTTAATACTATTTTTCAGATTTGTTCGGCAATGGCGATTTATTTTGGATATATCTATATCATGGTATACGCCAAAAAGAGAAGCAGATTTATTACTCATACAAATAAAATTCTTGTAGGATTTTATATTGGCATATATATCATTAATCTTGTAATGAGAAATGTTTTTGATTTTAAGGACGGCGTATATGTTCATGGTCCGTTGTACCTTGTGTCATATATTATTTGTACACTTGTTGCGATTAGTTCTTTGATTGACATAATTGCGAGCAGAAAACACTATGAACAGAAGACTCAATTCTATTTGAGTTTGTTTTTCATGACGATTCCGTTATTTTTTATGGGATTTCAGATTTTTGTACCCAATTATCTTGTTATTTTTTTCGGAGAGAGTATCTCCGCTTTAATTATGTTATTTTCGGTAGAAACGCCGGATTATCAGAAATTGATGGTTGCTATGAATGACTTGGAGGCTGCTAAAGAAGAAGCTAATATTGCCAACCGGGCAAAAAGCAGGTTCCTTGCCAATATCTCCCATGAAATCAGAACTCCCTTAAACGGAATAATCGGTATGAATACAATGATTTTAAAACATACCGAAGATGCGGAGATTTTGGAGTATTCAAAGAATGTAGACCGGTCCGGTCATAATTTGCTTCAGATTGTAAATGATATCCTTGATTTTTCCAAGATTGAGTCCGGTCGTATGGATATAATCGAAGAAGAATATTCGCCGCTTATGCTGATAAAAGAAACATACGATCTTGTTAATCTCCGAGCAGAAGATAAAAGTTTAAAATTTATTGTTAATAACAATCCCGATATTCCCAAAACACTTTATGGAGATATTAACAGAATAAAACAGATAATAGTGAATTTGTTAACAAATGCAATAAAGTATACAAAAGAGGGCAGTGTAATATATAGTTTGGACTTTGAAAAAATCGATGATGAGAATATCCGTCTTAAATTCTCGGTAAAGGATACCGGTATAGGTATTCGTGAAGAAGAGAAGGAATTATTGTTTGAAGCTTTCAGAAGAGCAGATCTTAAGGCTAACAGAAATATTGAAGGAACGGGTCTGGGACTTAATATTACCGCTATGCTGATTGATCTTATGAACGGACAACTTAGTTTTAACAGTAAATTCGGCGAGGGTTCCGAGTTCTACGGGTATGTTCCGCAGAAAGTTGTATGTGCCGAGCCGATAGGTGCATATGTTGCAGGAATGAATGTGACGGACTCTAAGGAGGAAAAAGTCACTGAAGTGCATGTAAAAAATGTCAAGGCGCTGGTTGTTGATGATGTTGAAATGAATGTAATAATTATGCAGGCGATTCTTACGGATTTAGGCTTTGATGTTGATTCTGTTTTCTCGGGAATGCAATGTTTGGAGAAGGTTAAAGAAAATCAATATGACATTATATTCTTGGATCATATGATGCCGGAACTTGACGGCAACGAAACCTTGGATATGATGAATGAAATGCCGGAATTTAACCACATAAAAACCAAGGTGGTGGCTTTGACGGCCAATGCGATTCTTGGTGCAAGGGAAGAATATCTCCAACACGGTTTTGATGATTACATGACTAAACCGGTGGAACTCCCGAGTATATATAAAATAATTGTCAAGAACATTTCGACAGACAAAATAGTCTGAGATGTTTGGTTTACAATACTTAACCAAAGAGTCCCTTCTTTTTGGTTAAACCGCACGATTCCAAGAATTTTATTAACGGTTCATGAATGGTTTTGGATTTATATTCAACAGTAAATATACCGCTTTCGTTGGTAAGATTGTTCTTTCCGAGGATAACCTGTTTTGACATACCAATCTGTTTGCCGGAGAAACTCTTAACTCCGAATGGGCTGCTTTCACTGGATTTATCAGTTATTTTGTATTTGGTATCATCAATGATTTCTACGATACATTTAAATGTTGATTTTTCGGGAAGAACTCCAAGATTGTTCACATCTTTCCAATTCCATGTTAATACCAATTTATCATTTTCTATAGTTGCATAAAACGGATATGCCGGTGTATTGAAAGTTGCCAAAGCATTGTTAAATATTTCTTGTTTTGTCATTTTTTACAGCTCCCTTTTTAAAATATAATTTGTTCGTTTATGTGTTATATTTATTACTGATGAATACTGTTTAATAGTCTCATTTATTAATATTTAAGTCAATTGTTCCGGGAGTAATAAAAGTGATAAAAAAAATTAAAGGCTTTTTTGATAAGATTATAAATCCGATAAAACGGGTATGTGAAGAACCGATTAAGTTTATGAGAGCCGGAAGAACGGGAGCGGTTTTGCTTATTTCGGTATTTATAGCACAACTACTGTATGGTACGGAATTATATGTTTTTTCGGGACGCATGCCGGGGTGGTTAATGTTTGCGGTAGCGGTTCCTGTGATTATTCTTGCAACGGAATTGCTGTGTGTACTGCTTAAATTATTTATTGGCGGTGTTAATCGTCGTAAAGTATATTTCTGGGAATGCTTTATTTTCTTACTTGCACTGAATTATATAGGGAATCTTAAACAGTGTATTGTACCCGCAATTGTTATGAGTTTCGCAATGGTATTGTCGATTGATTTGCTGGGCGGGTGTATTTGGGCGTTTGTGAAAACACGAAAGTTCAGACAGACATTTGGATATGTGATGATTGTTCTGTCAGGTGCATATATTGTTTTGTTTGCGATTTTTATTCATAAAGACGGCTTCGGAACAAGCAGAATCGAATTTTATCTTCAGGGGACGTCGATGGTTGAAGCCACGGAGGTCCCGGGGTTTGAGGAATATCTTGGTAACGGACCTTATGAAGTGAATGTTCTTGATTATGGGCCGGAAGAAGGAATGGATTTAGTAACCGAAACGGTTGATATATCGTATTTTGTAACGAGAAAAGGCTTTTCGGGGGTTGCATCCGATATAATTACAGGATGTTCTCTGGAAGAGGCACCTATATCGGGACGTATTTGGTATCCTGACGGCGTAACTGACTGTCCTGTTATGTTTATTGCACATGGAAATCATGAAGCGAAGGTGCCGTCATATCTCGGTTATGATTATTTGGGAGAGTTTCTTGCATCCAACGGATATGCGGTTGTCTCGGTTGACGAAAATGTAATAAACGGGTTGTACAATGAAAATGATGCTCGGGCGGTTCTGCTTCTTGAAAATATGAAGGCAATTATTGAAGAAAGTGATGATAAGAACAGCCCCGTTTATAATACTATTAATCCCGATAAGATTGCAATTGCAGGTCATTCAAGAGGCGGAGAGATGGTTGCATTGGCTTACCTTTTTAATGATTTGGATGTATATCCCGATAACGGGAATGTAGAATTCGATTATCATTTTAATATTTCTTCCGTTATTGCGATAGCGCCAAGTGTGGATCAGTATATGCCGGGAGATCATGCCGTTAATATCGGTGATGTGAATTATCTTCTTATTCACGGTTCCAATGATCAGGATGTATATAATATGATGGGTGAAAAACAATATAATAATGTTTCGTTTTCCGCTGATTCCGAAGAACAATTTGTGAAGGCATCGGTCTATATCCTCGGAGCCAATCACGGTCAGTTTAATACAAGATGGGGACAGTATGATTTGATGCCGTCTTGCAACGGATATCTTAATACTTCGGATTTTCTTAAAGCTTCCGAGCAGCAGTTGGTTGCGAAGGCATATATACGTGTATTTCTTGATATGACACTTATGAGTAATAATACTTTTGCTTCTTTATTATCAGATCACGATATGTATCTTTCGTATCTTCCCAAGACGGTATACATTACCAATTATTCCGATTCATCATTTGTAAATATATGTTCATTTGACGAATCTGTGGATTTGCTGTCAGATTATGAGACGGGAGCCGAAATATGCTGTGAAGATATGAGCGCATGGTATGCGGAACGTCTTGTGAGGGGTAACAGTGAGGATGAGAATTATGTTTTGCGTTGCAGGTGGAAAGAAGAAAGAAGCCCGATGATTATAATTGATATCCCGACGATTGATATTACGGACGGAGCGATATCTTTCAGAATTGCGGATATGGTGGAAGATTATAATAATGCACAAAAACTGCAGTACAGAATTGAGTTAACTGATACAAATGGAAATACAATAACTTCGGATACACCGACAGTTATATATCCGTCCCTGGCATTGCAGTTAATTAAGCAGGATGTATTCGTGAACAATTATGAATACAAGCATCAGCTTCAGACGGTTATTGCGGATATGAATATGTTTTCGCTCAATTCCGAATTTGACTGTTCGGCGGTGTGTCGGATAACAATTTATTTGGATGGTACAAGTGCCGGTGAAGTGATATTGGATGATATTGGTTATTATTGAAAACGGAGGGGAAAATGAATAAAAAAATATATCTGTTCGGTCAGATTTTGGGAACTCACTCTTTTTATCTTAAGGATGGATTTCCGGTACCTGACGAATATTCGGAGATTTCTCAAAAATATTTTCTGCCCGGAGGAGAAACCGGAACGGCAGCTACGGTTCTTGCAGGTCTCGGAGTTTCGGTTAAGATGGACGGAACACATATCGGTACGGAAGTAGCTCCTATGCTGAAGGCATTTTATGAGGATAAGACTGTTGACCTGTCATCATTATATTTTGACCCGGACTATGAAGGATTGATGGATTACGTGCTTATCTCAGGTCTGGTAAGATCGCCGATGGGAACTTTTCGAGGATTATACGAATCCGGTGTTAAAAGATGGAATGCCCCGTCTGAGAAAGATATTGCGGAAGCAGATGTTGTCGGAATAGATCCGTTCTTTGGCGAGGAAAGTATTGAAGCGGCAAAACTGTGTGTAAAACTCGGTAAACCTTATGTGACTATAGACAGCCCTCATGATTCATTTCTTCATCAAAATGCCGCTGTTAATATAGTATCAAAGGAATGCCTCGGCGAACATTATGAGAATATGAATGTAAATGAAGTGATTAAGCTCCTTACGGATAATGCAAGCGGTCTGTCTGTTATTACTACGGGGCCAAATCCTATGATTTACGGAAGAAAAGGTGAACCTGTTCATTTAATGGATACGATAAAGGTTGATGTTAAAAGCACGCTCGGTGCAGGTGATACATATAAAGCGGGTTGTCTGTACGGGCTTGCATTCGGCTGGCCTGACGAAAGAATAATTCGCTTTGCAAGTGCATGTTCCGCAATAGCAATATCAGGATATCCGCTTCCTTTAAATCCTCCGACGTTAAGTGAGGTAGAAAGACTTTATAAAAATTCTTTATCAACTTTATATCCTGTGTTAAAATAAACAGTAATTTTGGTGTGAAGAGGGAGTTTGTAATGATAGAGTTTATAATCCTTAGTATTTTTTTGGGAATAGGTCTTGCCATGGATGCCTTTTCCGTGTCACTTACCAACGGGTTGAACGATAATAAGATGAAAGTACCTAAGATGTGTGGCGTAGCGGGTGTTTATGCATTCTTTCAGTTTGTTATGCCGATGATAGGATGGATATGTATTCATACGATCGGTTCTTATTTCAAGGACTTTCAAAAATGGGTTCCGTGGATCGCGCTGATTATACTTGTTTTTCTGGGTGCCAAAATGATATATGAGGCTGTTAAGGGAAATGATGACGATAAAGAGGAAATTGTCGGTATTACATTTTCATTGCTTATGCTTCAGGGACTTGCGACATCGATAGATGCACTTTCGGTGGGTTTTACCATTGCACACTACAGTATGGTTAAGGCGTTGATCTGTGCCGGCATTATTGCTGTTGTTACATTTATTCTTTGTGTAATCGGAATAGCAATCGGAAAGGTATTCGGTAATAAGTTTTCCGGAAAAGCATCGCTTATCGGCGGAATTATACTTATTGCGGTCGGAATTGAAATTCTTGTTAAAGGTGTGTTCTTTTAAAAATGGATATAGTAGTAATAATACAACAGATGGTTATGATTTTTATTCTGATTATGATCGGAGCGGTACTCTATAAGCTTAAGATTATATCGGATGATACGGGGAAAGGGTTGTCCGGGATTATAGTAAATGTTACCAATCCTGCAATGTTGATTACATCAGCACTTGAGTGCGAAGAGAAACTTTCTAACGGCCAGCTTGCCAGGGCAGCGATAATCTTTGCCGTAATGTATGTGATTCTTATTATTTTCGCGTTTCTTATTCCAATAATTTTAAGAGTAGAAAAAAAGGAACGGTATGTATATAACCTGATGAGTATTTTCGGTAATGTGGGATTTATGGGAATACCCATCGCATCGGCGGTTTTGGGACAGGAGTCTCTTATTATTGTCTCAGTATGTAACCTTGAATTCGGTCTTTTGATATATACATACGGTATGGCTGTTATCAAAAAAGCTGCGACTGAGGCGGATCCTAACTTTAAGGATAACTGTAAATATCCTATACTCAAGATTTTTAATGTCGGAACATTGGCTTCGGTTCTTACAATAATTCTTTATGTATTTAATATAAGGCTTCCCTATATTGCCGAATCTACGTTGTCATATGCCGGTCGTTCCACGACTTTCCTGTCAATGGTTGTCCTTGGAATTTCCGTTATAAAAATGAAGCCGTCGGAGATATTCGGTAACTTTAAAATGTATATTTTCGTGGTTCTCAGAACCATACTTATTCCGATTATTGTTTATTTCGCAGGCAGGATTGTTACTGATAATGAATTGATGTTAAATACGCTTGTTATTATGACGGCGGTTCCGGTAGCCAATTTGCCGCTTATGCTTATTAAACAGTATGGGCAGGATGAAAAGACGGTGTCATCCGGCATAATATTGTCTACCGTATTATCACTGGTTACCATACCGCTTGTTTGTTATATATTAACTTTTGTTTAAGAGAGGTGTCTGAATGAAGACGAAAAAGGATATTTTAAGACTGATAGATGAAGAGGATGTGGAATTTATCCGACTTCAGTTTACCGATATGTTTGGCAATCTTAAGAATCTGGCTGTTACTCCGGGACAACTTGAACGTGTGTTGGCCAACAAGTATGTATTTGACGGAAGCATTATGTTTGCCGGTCTTTTTAATACAGAGAGTGAACTTTATCTTCATCCGGATCTCGATTCCTTTGTTATCCTGCCGTGGAGACCACAGCAGGGCAAAGTTGGTAAATTTCTTTGTGATGTTTGTAATAAAGACGGTTCTCTTTTTGAAATGAGTTCAAGAACAATACTTAAAAAAGTTCTGGAAAAGTCTGAAAAGGCGGGATATACATTCTATGTTGACCCTGAGTGTGAATTCTTTCTGTTTGAAACCGACGATAACGGACAACCTACGACGAATACACATGAAAAGGCCGGTTATATGGATGTAGGCCCTGCCGATAACGGAGAAAATGCCAGACGAGACATGGTTCTTACACTTGAAGAAATGGGATTTGAAGTAGAATCATCACATCATGAGAAAGCACCCGGTCAGCACCAGATTGCTTTCAAGGAGGGTGAACCGCTTATGATAGCCGATTCACTTATGACTTTTAAGTTCGCCGTAAGAAGTATTGCAAAGAGATTTGGATTATATGCAACATTTATGCCAAAACCTATTACCGATGTTGCGGGTTCCGGAATGCATTTTCATGTATCTCTTTATAAAGACGGTAAGAGTATTTTCCATAAAGATAACAATCTTGAAGAACTTAGTGATGAGGCAAGATGGTTCATGGGAGGTGTTATCAAACACGCACAGTGTCTGTGTGCGGTAACTAATCCGATTGTAAATTCTTATAAACGAATATTGTCCGGATTTGAAGCTCCGGGAGATATAAGCTGGAGTGAGAAGAGCGAAAATACACTTTTGAAGGTTCATAAATATGCGGACGAAGATATTAAGGTTGAATTCAGATTTCCGGATCCTTCGGCCAATCCATATTTGGCACTTGCACTTTGCCTTGCAGCGGGTATGGACGGCATTGAAAATAAAACAAATCCCGGAGAAGCGGTTACAAAGGAGAATATTTCCGATGAGAGAGAGCATTTGCCGGAAAACCTCAAGGAGGCAATTATTCTTTTTGAAAACGATTCTTTTGTAAGGGATGTACTGGGAGACCGATTTACCGAGATTTATTCCGAGAGCAAAATGCTTGAATGGAACGATTATATGAAGCAGGTAACAGATTGGGAAATAGAACAGTATTTGTATAAGATGTAGGAGAGAAGCTTTATGGGCACAATAATAATAGCGATGCCCCGGGAAAGTGATTCTCGCAGAATTGCCGAAATAATGAAAGCAAGAAGCCAGGAACACCCTGCCATATGCAGAACGGCTTCGGAGGTACTTGAAAAGGCAGGCAACAGTGAGTTTGGATTGGTAATATGCGGAGCCAAACTTACTGATATGAATTATTTGGAATTGTATGAGTATCTTCCGGATTCGTTTGAAATGCTTCTTTTGTCATCGAAGATTGACGATTCGCCGCCTGAGATTGCAAGACTGCCGGTTCCGTTTCATTCATCGGACATTTGCCAGCTTACATCAATGATTTTGGCACAACAAACGAGACGATACAGAAAGGTTGTAAGCAAGAAAAAGGTAAGCGAGGAGAATCTGATAATTATTGGAAGAGCGAAAGAGATTCTTATGCGGGAAAGAAATATGACCGAACCGGAAGCACACAGATTTATCCAAAAGATGAGTATGGATTCGGGCTGTGACTCGTTGGAGACAGCTTGGAAAGTAATTGATATGTATAAGAGTAAGGAGTAAAATGCGATTTTATATTTCAGACCTTCATTTTTTTCATGAAAGTCTCAATACTAAAATGGATAAACGCGGATTTGAAGACTGCAATCAGATGCACGAATATATTATTGAAAAGTGGAATAATAAAGTCAGAACCGGCGATGAAGTTGTAATTATCGGAGATATAAGTCTCGGGAATGCGGAAAAAACGAATGAACTTCTTGGCAGGCTGAACGGACGGCTGTATCTGATTACCGGTAATCACGATCATGTTGTCCTTCATCGTAAATTTGATTCTTCCCGCTTTGTATGGATAAAAGATTATGCAGAAATGAATGACAATGGCCGAAAGGTCGTTCTGTGTCATTATCCGATTATGTTTTATAACGGCCAGTACCGTCTTGATAAAAATGGGAAGCCATCGACATACATGCTGTACGGACATGTTCATGATACGAAAGATGCGCTACTGATGGACAGTTTTATTTTAAAGACGAGAAACACTGTTGTAACCGACGCCGCAGGCGTGACAAGAACGATTCCATGTAATATTATCAACTGCTTCTGTAAATATTCGGATTATGTGCCGCTGAGTCTTGACGAATGGGTTGAATTCGATGAAAAGAGACGGAATGACAGCTTAGAGAGTCTCATAGATTAATCTGATCATATCCGAGAATCTTGAGTAATAGGTATGGTATTTTTTTGTCTTTTCATAGCCGCTCAGTGCTATTTTCCTTCTCTCTTCTTCATGAGTCAGATAAAAGTTACATTTATCATTTAATTCCTCAAGCGAACTGTAGGCTTCGAGATCTGTTCCTATTTCAAAATAATCCGGTAATTCACTTTGAAAATTAGTCATCAGAAAACCACCGCAACCGAGAACATCAAATACTCTCAGTGACAGACCTGTTTGAATGGGTTTGATGGTTATATTAAGATTTATTTTGCTTTGGTTGAATATAAGAGGCATTTCTGTAAGAGTTTTTGCGCCCTTGTGTACATTTACTTTAGTTAACATGGACGTGTCGCTGAATGTATAAAGATCTACCTTTTTATCCTCGGACAGCATCTTCAGTGTTGCTTCTCGTTCCTTTTGGGCAAGTTCCATCCCTATAAAGAAATTGGCCATGACATTCTTGGGCGAGATATATTCTGCGTAAACCGATTTTGTCAAATCCGGAACTTTTTCCATGAATTCTTTCATACAATCATCGGTTAAGGCTTCTTCAATAAAATTATAGCCGTAAACCTGCATTTGCCCGGCTATCAGCCCGTCTACGAATCCTTTTGTTTTTTCCGAAAGATTTTTTATTGAGGCATAAGGGTTTTTTTCACTGTAAAGAGAACCGATGAATGAAATGTCACTGCTGAAACGTCGTTTTTCGGCAATTGATGCATTGGCAATTATTCTGTCCCATCTGGCTACATTTGTCGCCAAAGGAAGATAATAATAGTGACCGTCTCCTTTTCCGTGATATTCATACTGCGCTCTGTCGAAAAAGAAGATTCTGTTGCATTTGTTCTTTACGGAAGGTGAAAAAAGCTCCATGAAAGGACTGTCAACGGTCCAACAGACATACGGAACATTAAACAGATTACATGTGTCTGAAACAGCAGGAAAGAAATTAATTGTAAACACAAAAATAAACGCATCGTTTTTCAATCGTTCGGATATATCTTTAACGACATCTGATGCAGCTGTTTTTTTATTCGTAATCTGTACTTCATCTCGCACAACTGTGATTCCGGCACTTTCGAAGCAATCAATAAGATCCGGCTCACAAATGCTTCCGTATCTGTAAAAAAGTATTTTCATATACAGTATTATATATCAAAAAAAAATAAAAAAATATTAATTTTGCTCTAAAGAATGGATGAATGCTTCCGATATAATAATCAAGAAATGATTATCCATGGAAGGAGGAAATATCATGAGAATAGACAGCTATTCACAGATACAGCAGATTTACAATGCCAGCAGACCTGTTAATAAGACAGATGTTTCCGCTAAGGCAGGATTCAAGGATAAGCTCAACATTTCCAATGCCGGAAAGGATCTTCAGGTAGCTAAAAAGGCAGTAAATGAAGCTCCTGACGTAAGAAGTGAAAAGATAGCATCCATAAAAGCTGCTATTGATAACGGAACCTATGATGTAAGCGGTGAAGCATTTGCCGACAAGATTATGGAGAAACTTTCTCAGGCATATGTTTAGGCAGTAGACAATCGTATACTATTCTAAGCTTGTGCCTGCCACGAAAGTAGCAGGCACTCTTCGTATCCGGTATGGATAAAGAGATGCATAACGGAGGTTGGATTTGGCGAGTTTAATGGAAAACCTTATCGATATTCTCGGTAAGGAAAATGAAAATTATAAAATTTTGACAGGGCTGTCAAAGGAGAAAACTCCGATTATTATAAAAGGGGACCTTGAGGGCCTTGCTTTGATTACGGAGAAAGAACAGGATGTCCTGGCAGTTATTATGCAACTTGAAAAAGAGCGAATACAGGTGATGAAGGATATTGCCACAGTAACTAACAGGACGAAAGAGGAAATCAAACTTCCGGATTTAATAAAGATGATGGAAGGACGTCCTTCTGAAAGAAATAAACTTACAGAACTTCATGATGCTTTAAAAATAACACTTTCGGAAATGAAAATTATTAATGACAGAAACAGGGATCTTATTTCCAATTCTTTGGAAATGGTGGATTTTGAAATAAACCTGCTTCAATCGATGAGAAAAGCCCCGGAAACCGCAGATTACGACAAGTCGGCATACAGCGTCGGCAATATAATGGGAAGCGGCTCAAAAAGATTTGATGCAAAACAGTAAGAATAATTTATAGAGGAAGCCTATGTCACTTTTTTCTGATTTGTATGTGGGAGTCAGCGGATTACAGACCAGTCAGGAAGCACTTAATGTTGTAGCGCATAACATTACCAATACTGATACGGAAGGTTATGTTCGCCAGCAGGTCTCACAGGGAACAAGAGAATATAACAGAATATCGATGAGTATTACCGGTGTGGCTCAAAAGCAGACCGGTCTTGGTGTTTATATACCGGAAGTCCGTCAGGTAAGAGACAGGTTTCTGGATGAATCATACCGCGAGGAAATCGGACGCCAAGGTTTTTATGATACAGCTTATGCAGGTATAAATGAAATCGAAGAAATATTGGGAGAACTGGACGGAGCTACATTTTATGAATCGATGAATGACTTATGGTCTTCGATTGAGGAACTAGTCAAAGATCCAAGCAGTGAAGTCTGTCAGTCAATGTTTGTTCAGTATGCACAGAGCTTTGTGGAAGCGGCATCCAATGTGTACGACGATTTGTCTAAGTACCAGGATAAGCTTGATGTTAAAGTTAAAAATGACGTGGATCGAATTAATGAAATCGGTCATGGAATATATTCTTTAAATAATCAGATAAGAGCAATAGAATCAGGCGGCGTGGAGAATGCCAATGATTTACGGGATCAGAGAAATCAGCTCCTTGATGAGCTTGCCGGACTTGCCAAAATATCATATCGAGATGATGCATACGGAAATGTTCTCGTTAAAGTCGAAAGTCATGATTTTGTCATTATGAACAGAGTTAACGAAATGGCTTATCAGATTAATGAAGAAACGGGATTTCTTGATTGCTTTTGGCCGGATTCGGCTAAATCCGAGTATAATGCAGACGGCAAAAAGGTATATTTCCCCGAGACGGCATCTGTATTTAATTTTGAGGTTGAAATATCATCGGCTCTTGATACGGATTTGGGAGAGCTTAAGAGCGCTGTCCTTGCAAGAGGTGACCACAGAGGTAACTGGTCAGACCTTATAGGTGAAAAGGAATATGACAATGTTAAGGATTCACTTCTTATGAATGTCATGGCTGAGTTCGACGGATTGGTGAGAAATGTTGTAACCTCCGTTAACGGAGTTCTGGCGGCCAACAGTGATCCCGCCAATAACTATTTATGCGATGCAGACGGCAATCCGATTCAGCTTTTTACAAGAGTGGCATGTGATGATGTCACGAGGCCTGAGACGATTGATGAGAGCCTTGTATCGGAGGACGGAAGCACCGAATATACAAAATATTTTGTCAAGGAAAGTTCAAGCAAAAGGGTAGACGGATGCTGGCATGTAAGAGAGACGGCGACCGGTAAGGAACTCGGGATATATAATCAGAATTCCGAAGGCGTGTATGTATCGGACTCATCGGCATGGTTTTCCGTACCGAATATTTCCGTAAATCAGGATCTGCTTCAGTATCCTACACACCTTGGATTTAAGAGACCGGACGGCTCTGTTGATTATGAGACGGCAAGGCAACTTGAGGATGCATTTTCGGATAAGAAATTTACTTTGAATCCGGAATTGACCAACCCGATTTCGATAGTTGAGTATTATTCCAATCTTGTTGCACAGGTTGCAAATTCCGGCAATGTATATAAGAGCCTTAAGGAAAATCAGGAACTTACGGTTGAGTCTGTTGAATCTACAAGACAGGGCGCTATCGGCGTTTCGTCGGATGAGGAACTCTCCAACATGATTAAGTTCCAAAATGCATATAACGCAAGCTCAAGGTTTATTAATGTAATAGATGAATGCATGGAACATTTGATTAATACACTGGGAAGATGATTTGTTAGAGAGCCTTTTGGCTACTCGGAAATGAGGTAGATATGTCTTCGACTTTCTTGGGATTAAATACGGCATATACAGGACTTCAGGCAGCAAACGCAGCACTTAATACTACTGCTAACAATATTTCAAATGCTGAGACTGAGGGCTTCAGCAGACAGACTGTTACAACTCAGGCTGCAAATGCTATAAGAAGTTTTACAACATACGGATGTGTGGGAGCCGGTGTTGAGACATTGGCCATTGAACGTGTAAGAGATAATTTTTATGACGAGAAATACTGGACCAACAATACCAAACTCGGTGAATATGAATCCAAACAGTATTATATGTCATGTATTGAGGAATATTACACAGATGATGATTCTATAAAAGGCTTCAGCACTATTTTTGATGAATTTTACGCAGGACTTGCCGAACTGTCCAAGAACCCCGGAGATACAACGGTAAGGCAGCAGGCAATTGGCTATGCAGGTAACCTTGCAACTTATTTTAACGATATGTATACAAACCTTCGTAAACTTCAGGACGATGCCAATCAGGAGATAAAAGTAAATATAGACCGTATTAATTCCGTTACACAGGAGATAGCTTCGCTTAATAAACAGATAAATGTTATTGAGATGAATACCGGAGCCATGGCCAATGAACTCCGGGATCAAAGAGATCTTCTTGTGGACGAATTGTCGGAGATAGTTAATGTAGAGGTGACGGAGACTCCGATAATTGATGCCAATGATACATCCAGGGATACCGGCGGAACAAGATATATGGTAAAAATATGCGGTCAGTCGGTTGTGGACGGTAATAATTTTAAAGCTCTGGCATGTGTTCCGAGAGCTAATGATGAGGCTAATAATCAGACAGATGTGGATGGTTTGTATGATGTGTATTTTGCACTTGATGATGCAACTCTTGATGAAGACAGAAAAAAGGTAGACCCTTACGGCAATCCGGTATATGGTTCGGATGCGGAGATCTATCGTGCCAAGGGTGATGCTCTTAATATGTATTCGACTACGGTAGGCGGTAAGCTCGGCGGACTTGTTGCAATGAGAGACGGTAATAATTCGGAAGGATTTACCGGAACCGTCACTTCGGTTGATGTGCCCGCACAGAAAGTTACAGTGGAAGTCGGCGCGGATTATCTTCAGGATTTGAACAAATTAAACCTTACCGTTTCGGGCGGTATAATCAATATCGGGAACAATAATTATTATTTTGACAGCTGGACATATAATTATGATTCAGCTACTTCAAAGGTTACATTTGAATTTGAACTTGATAAAGATAAAAACGGCACCACGGTTGTACCTTTGTCGGCTGCCAATAAACATCTGGAAGCATCCGTCGGACCGTCTGTTGACTATCAGGGTATTCCGTATTACCTTTCACAGATGAATCAGTGGGTAAGAATGTATTCGTCCGCATATAATAAAATCCTTCAGGGCGGAGTTCAGGATAACGGAGAACCGGGAATTAAAATGTTTACCGGAGAATTTCCGGACGGAACGGAATATTCATTTTCAACCGATATAGAAAGAGGCAACGGCAATCTTACCGTAAAAAGTACGGATGACAGTTATTATCAGCTTACTGCCGGAAGTTTTAAAGTATCTGATGAATTGATAGCCGATTCCAATAAATTTGCCACAAGAGAGATTCAGTATTCCGGAAAAGATGATAATTCAATCATACGGAAGCTTATTAATCTCAAAAGTGATACTAATCCCGAGACGGGCGGCATGAGCTTCAGAGGTTGCAGTGCCGATCAGTATTTGGTATGTATTTTGTCCGACGTTTCTTTGAACGCACAGAGAGCCAATGAATTTACGGATAATTATAAGGTCCTTAGGACTTCGATAGAGAATCAGAGACTTTCGGTAAGTGGTGTTGACAATGACGAAGAAGCTGTTAATCTTACTAAATTTCAGCAGCAGTACAATATGGCTTCGAAGGTGATACAAACTCTGACAGAAGTTTACGATCGCCTTATTTTGGCTACGGGAGTATAAAGATAATTATTATTTATGCCGATAAAATGTTAAAGGGCTTTCATGGAAGAATGTCCGTTAATGACAGGGAAGTCTGCTACCGAAGATAAGGAGCAGCGATATGAGAATAACAAATAAAGTAATGCAGAACAATTCTCTGCGTAACATTAATAGAAACAAAGAACTTCAGGATAAACTTAATACCGAACTTGCAACGGGCAAAAAGGTTAATAAACCTTCGGACGATCCCGTGGTTGCCATAAGAGCCTTAAGACTTCGTTCGGATGTTAATCAGATATCTCAATACAGCAAGAAAAATGTACCTGATGCGGAGAGCTGGCTCGATTTGACAGAATCATCAATCACCACGACAATATCCGTTGTCAAGGGTATGATTGAACAATGTGAAAAGGGCGCCAATGATCCGCTTAAGACAGAAGACAGAAAGATTATCATCGATGCTCTTAAGGAACTCAGGAACGAAGTGTATGCAACAGGTAATGCAGATTATGCAGGAAGATATATTTTTTCGGGATACAGGACAGACTCACCTGTTACAATGGTTGAAAATAACACTGATAAATATTCGATTAATGAGGCTTTTACCGGTGATGATATTACCGATGAAATATATATAAGTACTAGATCTGCTTCCGGAGCAAATCTTCTCGATATTACGGAGTCGGCTTTTGACGGTGCGGCTCAGCTTACGGAACAGGATATTGAAACATACAGTTTTCACAGAATTCGTCTTAGTTATGACAATCTTGACGATACCGCCGCCGATTTTGGACTAAAGGATACTTCCTGGCTTGATTTGACGGATGCAAGCGGTAATCCGGTTTCTTTTACTACGGATATCAATTCGGATAAGGAAGCCGCATATAAAGATATTGCCGGATGTACCACGGACAAAATGATATTTGTTCCGTCTACGGGAGAACTGCTTATATCAGATTCCTTATATGAAAAAATAAAGCAGCAGGATACCAATATAACCGTTAATTATAATAAATCAAATTGGACAAAAGGAGACCTGGTTCCCGAACATTATTTTGTATGTTCAAAGACTGATAACAGTACCACTCCTCCAACAGTTATCAATTATAATGATGAAATCGATTCGACAACCGGCGCTTACGAAGTATTTTTAAAAGGCGGAATTCAGGACCAGGAGATTGAATATCAGGTTGGATTCGGACAGTACATAAGAGTGAATACCGATGCCGGATCAATTTTTCAGCATGATATCGGAAGGGATGTTGATGAAATAATTGAACTTGCCAATCAGCTCACCGATAATGAGAAGATTAAAGATCGATTGGACGAAATGATGAAGAATTCTGCCAATTATTCAGAAACTCAATTGGCGGATATCAAGAGAGATAAAGAGGCTGCCGATAAAGCGGTTACACTGCTTAAGGATCAGCTTCAGAAAAAGTTCAGCGGTTACATAACAAATACACAATCGTATCTTGATACTGTTACACAGGCGTTGACAACGGTAGGAAGCAGAAGCGCACGACTTGAACTTATTTCTAACAGATTGGATGATCAGACAACAACATTTAAGACTCTTCAGTCTGACAATGAAGACGCGGATGCGACAGAGGTGGCGGTACAGCTTTCCAGCGCCAAGATAAGTTACAGCGCCGCCCTTATGGCTACAAGCGAGATGATTCAGGAGACGCTTTTGAATTATTTGTAAAATTCAGGAAAACAGACATACTATATAGTGTATAATGTAATAATAATACTAAAAGGATTTACGCAAAGGTAAAAGGAGGTTTAATTATGGTTATCAATACCAGAATTTTTGGTGAGGTTACAATCGAAGACGAAAAAATGCTTCATTTTCCCAAAGGAATTGTAGGATTTCCCGAACTTACGGATTTTGCTTTAATACATGATTCGGAAAAAGAAAGTAAAGGCGGAATAAGATGGATGCAATCCGTACAGGAGCCTAATTTTGCAATGCCGGTTATCAATCCGCTTGACGTTATGGAAAGCTATAATCCCGAAGTTGATGACGATTTACTTGCAACTATCGGTGGAATTGACGATGTACTTGTTCTTGTGACGATTACGGTTCCTTCCGATTTAACCAAGATGAGTGTCAATCTTAAAGCGCCTTTGATTATAAATGTTCAGGAAAGAAAAGCATGCCAGCTTATTTTGGAACAGGAGTTCCCGGTTAAATATCAGATTTACGACATACTTAAATCAAGAAAGGCTGGTGAATAATATGCTGACATTATCCAGAAAAAAAGGTGAAGCTATTGTAATTAATAATGATATAGAAGTTACCGTTCTTGATGTAAGAGGAGATCAGGTTAAACTCGGAATTGTTGCTCCCAAGGAGATACCGATTTATCGTAATGAGGTATATGTTCAGATTCAGGAAGCCAACAAGGAATCAATGACTAAGACAAATCCGGATTCATTTAAGGATTTGTTCTGATAGAACTTAATTTTTTTATTTTTATGTCGATATTATCTACACATGATTAATATCATTTATTTCACACGGAGGTGACAGAGATGGCAATTGAACCTTTAGGAAGCATAATGTCTTTACAGGCACAGCAGATTTCACAGCCTGTTAATAATGCTCAAAAAGAAAATATGACCACGGACGGTCAGAATTTTGACGGAACAATACCGGTTGCCGGAGATACAACGGTTACCGTTCAGAAAACCGGTTTTGATAACAATACCGAAGAAAATGAAGAAAAAGGCAAACAGTCATTTAATGAAGAAATGATGCGCGAGGCCATGAAAGAATTGAACAAGAAGGCAACCAATGTTGAGGCCGAATTCGGTATTCATGAGAAAACCAACCGTATAACAATCAAGATGGTAGATAAGCAGACAAAAAAAGTTATTAAGGAACTTCCACCCGAAAAAATGCTTGATATGATAGCTCGTATCTGGGAAGTTTCCGGACTTATTGTAGATGAAAAAAGATAGGAGGTAAGGCTTATGTCATCAAACATGGTAAGAGTGACGGGAATGAATTCCGGCTTGGATACAGAGGCTATTATTTCCGCATATACATCAAAGGATTCCAAGCGTGTTCAGGATGCCAAAAATGAGTTGCAGAAGAATAAATGGACACAGGACGCCTGGAAAAACCTGAATTCAAAGATATATAGTTTTTATTCAAATACTCTTTCGGCTAACCGTTTGTCAAGTGCATATGCCAAGACAAAGGTAACAACGTCCAATGATGCATTAACGGTTATCGGCGGTAATAATGCGGCTACAGGTGTTCAGACCGCTCAAATACAGAGTATGGCATCCGCAGCATATCTTACAGGATCGGCAATTGGTGTCAAAAAAGAAACGGATAATCTTAATGAAACTCTTGGAATTGAAGAAGGCAGACAGATTAAATATACCTGCGAAGACGGTACAGAGAAGACTATTCAAATCGGCGGCGAAAAGACGGGCGATGTTACGGTTGTTAAAGATATGAAATCATTAATTTCAGAATTGTCCAAGGCCGGTCTTAATGCAAATTATGATACCGGCAACAAACGTATCTTTTTAAGTGCCAAAAATACCGGTGAGACATATAACTTTTCTTTTTCCGGAGATGTCGAGACTCTTGCAAAACTTGGTCTTGCTACAGACGATCAGATAGAATCTCTCGGGGTTGAAGAGGGAACATACTCTTCTGCAAGCGCTATTAAAGGTACCACTGCTAAGCTTATTCTTAACGGTGCGGAATTTACATCTGATACCAATTCTTTTGTGATTAACGGTTCGACCTATAACATTAATTATATGCCGACTGATCCGGATACCAATATTGCTGTAACTACTTCGGTTGATTTTGACGGTGTATATGATGTTGTGAAGGATATGCTTAGTGAGTACAACGATCTTATAAATGAGATGACTAAGTTGTACAATGCCGATTCTGCAAAAGGATACGCTCCTCTTTCGGATGAACAGAAAGAACTTATGACCGAGAAGGAGATTGAAGAGTGGGAAGATAAGATTAAGAATTCGCTTCTCAGAAGTGATTCGACTGTTTATGATCTCATTAATACAATGTCTAATGTTGCAACAACCGGTTTTGAAGTCGATGGAAAGAAGATGTATCTGTCGGATTTCGGAATATCAACAATGGGATATTTTGAGGCCGAAGCCAATGAAAGATATGCTCTGCACATTGACGGGGACAGCGAAGACGGAAATACATCAGGTAATCCGGACAAACTTAAGAGTTTGATTGCATCGGATCCGGATAAGGTTACGAAGTTCTTCACACAATTTTCGCAGACTATGTACAATCAATTGTATTCTAAGATGGGTACAACTTCTCTTAGCAGTATATATAAGGTATACAATGATAAACAACTCAAGACCGAACAGACTGATTGGGAAAAGAAGATTGTTGAATTGGAAGATAAGCTTACAAAATTGGAAGACAAGTATTATAAGAAATTTTCAACAATGGAGATGACACTTTCGAAGATTAATTCGAGTCAATCCAGTGTTTCATCATTTTTCTGATAAGACAATAAATAAAAGCGGAGGCAAAAAATGACTCAGAATCCATATGCACAATATGCATCTAACAAGGTACTTACCGCATCACCTGCCGAATTGACGCTTATGCTTTATGAGGGGGCAATTAAGTTCGGGAATATTGCAATTATGGCCATGGAAGAAAAAGATGTTGAAAAAGCCCATATAAATATCATCAAGGTGCAGAAGATAATTGACGAATTCAGGGCAACACTTAATTTCAAATATCCGGTTGCGGAAGAATTTGATAAAGTGTACAGATATCTTCAGACGAGGCTTATCGACGTGAGTATTTCCAAGGAAAAAGAAGTGATGGAAGAGATTGTAATGCATCTTCGTTCGATGCGCGATAACTGGAAAGAAGTAATGAAAAAGGCCAGGGCATAATATGACAGAACAGTACCTTAGAAGTCTTTTAGATGGATTGGAACAGAAAAAACAGATTTTAGATAACTTGACAATTTGTTCCGAAAAACAATACAAGATTGTGTCCGAAGAGGAGACGGATTGGGATGCCTTTGACGAATTGGTTGACGAAAAGGCAGATTTAATTGACAGGTTAAACGGTCTTGATGATGGGTTTAATTCTATATTTGGACGAATTAAAGATGAGGTAATTACCCAAAAAGATAAGTACAAAGGGTATATTGCGGAACTTCAGAAGGGAATAAGGGAAGTTACCGAAAAGAGTACTTCGCTTATGGCACTGGAAGAACGTACAAGACAGAAGTTTACCGCAGAAATCGGAATTCAGAAACAAAAGATAAAACAAAATAAAATATCGTCTAAGGTCGCTGTTAATTATTATCAGAGCATGAATCGGATTAATTATGTCGACCCGCAGCTCATGGATGAAAAAAAATAAATTTTTTTTAAAAAAGGTATTAAGTATCGGATCAAGTGTCCGATATATATAATACAAGGAGAGAAATCTCCTACAACCAATTAACCGGTGGCAAGGATGCCACCCCAACAAATTTTCAAGGAGGAAAAAATTATGGTAGTACAGCACAACTTAACAGCAATGAACAGTAACAGAATGTTAAACATTACGACAGGCACACAGGCTAAGTCAACCGAGAAGTTATCTTCAGGTTACAAGATTAACCGTGCAGCTGATGACGCAGCAGGACTTGCTATAAGCGAGAAAATGAGACGTCAGATTAAAGGTTTAACACAGGCTAGCTCGAACGCACAGGATGGTATTTCCTGCGTACAGACAGCTGAAGGTGCACTTGCAGAAGTACACGATATGCTTCAGAGAATGAACACACTGGCTATTCAGGCATCTAATGATACCATGACAAGCGCAGACCGTGGCTACCTCAACAGCGAGGTTCAGGCACTCATTTCTGAAATCGACCGTGTTGCATCTACAACCACATTCAACGAGCAGTGCTTACTGGATGGTTCATTCTCAGGAAAGAACCTTCAGGTTGGTGCAGAAGCAGGACAGTTCATCGGTATCTCTATCAGAGCTATGTCAGCTACAGGTATTGGTATTAATGCAGTATCCGTTGACGGATCTAACAATACTAATGCACAGGCAGCTATCACAGCAATTAAGTCAGCACTTGCAACAGTTTCTCAGCAGAGATCTGACCTTGGTGCAATCCAGAACAGACTTGAGCACACTATCAAGAATCTTGATAATGTAGTTGAGAATACAACTAGCGCTGAATCTGAAATTCGTGATACAGATATGGCTACAGAGATGGTTCAGTTTGCGAATGCTCAGATACTTGCTCAGGCAGGTACATCAATGCTCGCACAGGCTAACCAGTCTAACCAGACAGTATTGTCATTACTCTAAGATTTATGCCCTATCTGGTTAATAATTAAACTACCATTAAGGGACCATCCGAACGGATGGTCCTTTTACTGTTTACCGGTAATAGTCGGTCTTTTTTATCTAAAAATAAAAAAATAAAAAAAATTAAAAAAAAGACTAAAGTTCTTTTTATATATTCCGATAATATAATCAAGACGGGGTGGTAGCCCGTACAGTTTAACCAGAATAAAAGGAGTTTTAAATCCAAGGAGGAAAAAATTATGGTAGTTCAGCACAATTTAACAGCAATGAACAGTAACAGAATGTTAAACATCACAACAGGGGCACAGGCTAAGTCAACCGAGAAATTATCTTCAGGATATAAGATAAATAGAGCAGCAGATGATGCAGCAGGACTTGCTATAAGCGAGAAAATGAGACGTCAGATCAAAGGTTTAACACAGGCCAGCTCAAATGCACAGGATGGTATTTCCTGCGTACAGACAGCAGAAGGTGCACTTGCCGAAGTACATGATATGCTTCAGAGAATGAACACACTTGCTATCCAGGCATCTAACGATACCATGACAAGTACAGACCGTGGTTACCTTAACAGTGAGGTACAGGCACTTATTTCTGAAATTGATCGTGTTGCTTCAACAACAACATTTAACGAGCAGAATCTTCTTGATGGTACATTCGTTGGAAAGAACCTTCAGGTTGGTGCAGAAGCAGGACAGTTCATTGGTATTTCTATCAAGGCTATGTCAGCTCAGGGAATCGGCATCAATACAGCATCAGTTGACGGTGCTACCAATGCCAATGCACAGAGCGCAATTTCAATGATTAAGGCTGCACTTGCACAGGTATCTCAGCAGAGATCTGACCTCGGTGCTGTTCAGAACAGACTTGAACATACAATCAAGAACCTTGATAACGTTGTAGAGAATACAACAAGTGCTGAGTCAGCTATTCGTGATACTGATATGGCAACCGAGATGGTTACATATGCGAACTCTCAGATCCTTGCTCAGGCAGGTACATCAATGCTCGCACAAGCTAATCAGTCTAACCAGACAGTATTGTCTTTACTTGGTTAATAGATATAAATACTCCGGGGCGGTTCGAAAGAGCCGCCCTTTTTTTGAAGGTATATTTTCAGGTTAAAATCTGCGGTAACACAGATTGGATTTCGGCTTAAATGCTATGCACAGGGAGATTGATAATGGTAATTCTTAATCTTGAATGGGATTCATTCGGTAATAATTATGTAAAAAAATCCTTTATAAAGCTCGGTCACAAAGTAATCGATTTTGATTTTCCGAGAAAAACCGAAGATACAAGACGAAGCGAGGAACTCTCTTCTAAGATTGCGTGTGCAATAATTGAAAACGGAGTCGATATTGTTTTTTCACTCAATTATTTTCCTGTCGCTGCGGTAGCCGCATATGCCTGTAAGATAAAATATGTGTCATGGACTTATGACAGTCCTTATATTCAGCTATATTCGAAGACGGTTGATCTTCCGACTAATTTGGCATTTGTATTTGACAGTTCCGAATATTTAAGACTTGTCAAATTGGGAGTAAAAACGGTACATTTTCTTCCGATGGCTGCGGACGTAGAGTATTATGACAGTATAGAGGTAAGCGATCAAGAACACAAACTTTATGATGCTGATGTTGCTATGATTGGCTCAATGTATACGGAAAGTCGTCATAATTTTATGAGACACCTTGAAAAACTTGATGAATATACTAAAAATTATTTACAGGGATTGATGGAATCACAGTCAAAGGTGTATGGCGCGGGAATTTTGGAAAAAGGTTTGACAGATGAGATAATAAAGAGAATACAGAGTGTCTGTCCCATTGAAGCGTTGGGGGACGGATATGAGACGGCAAGTTGGGTTTTTGCCAATTATTTTCTGGCACGTCATCTTACAGGTATAGAAAGAAAGCGTATGCTTGAAAAACTATCCGAAAGATATGCCGTTACATTATATACCCCTGAAAAGACGGACGGGCTTAATGTAAAGAATTGCGGACAGGTTGAATATTATAAAGATTCTCCCAAAGCCATTAAGTGTGCGAAAATAAATTTGAACATTTCTCTCAGGAGCATTGTTAACGGAATACCGCTAAGAGCTATGGATATAATGGGTTGCGGCGGTTTTTTGCTTAGTAACTATCAGGCCGATTTTGACGAATTCTTTGTTGCAGGTGAAGATTATGTGTATTTTGAAAATGAAGATGACCTGTCGGATAAAGTCGGATATTACCTGGCAAATGAAGAAGAACGTGTTCGAATAGCAAAAAACGGTCATGCGAAAATGGCCGCTTTGCATACCTATGACAAAAGGATTGAACAGATGTTTTCAATGATATAAATCATTTCTGCTTCATATACGGTAGAATTAACCGGGAGACCTGTTTTTTCCAGAAAATCTCTTTTGTATAAGCCGCGGAATAAAGGCTCTGCAAGATAGTTGCCCTGTTTTAACAGGTTGCGGTTATTGTTCTCGGCAAGTTCCAGCATGAACAGTTTCAGTTCGAGCTGGTCAGACTCATGAAGCTTAATAAGTTTGTCGGGAGTCTCGGCTATTTCAGCGGAATGCTTATCAATAACATATGTTATAAAATCGGGGAAGCCGTTATTTTTGCATCTTGCAAGAAGACGGAGTGTATCCGGAAGCAGATAATATTCGGAAGTCAGAAACATTACATATTCAGTACTGCAGCATGTATATCCGCCGGCAAGCCTTTTGAAAAGATTATCTTCCGAAGCTTCGTTATATTCGGATTCGATGAATAATATTACATTTTCCGGATATTCTTTTTCAAAGTCATCCAAAATCTTTCTGGATTGGCTGTCATTTTCATTTATAACAAAAATATATTCAGCATATGAAATTCCCAAGGTCTGAAATTTCAGTCCTTTTAGAAAAATATGTAAAAGATCGGGTTTGCCGGGACAAACGTCGATGACAAGCGAAATATTGGGCATAGCAAGAACTGCATATTCTTTGCTTTTTCTGCTTTCGGCGGTATCCGAACCTGCTTTCTTAAAATAGTAATCCGCATCTTTATAGTTGCCAAGTGCAGCAAGTATACATGCCTTATTATGATAGGCGGTAAATGAGGAAGTTCCTTCGGTATAACCCTTGGTGCATAAGACGGCAGTGTCGTAGAGATTAACTGCCTTAATAAGGTTACCGGTCTTGGTATTAGCAATCGCAAGCATAACAACAAAATCGGAATTGTTCATATAACATGGATATTTTGTTTCGAGTAAAGCTGCTTCCTGAGCACGATTATTATTTGTAAGTGCATGGCCGTAATTGGTGATTGTCATTTCAACATATTCCAAGGAGGTATCAGGTGAGAGATTGACCGCCTTTTCGTAATATTTTAAAGAATTTTCATAATCCTCGAACAGACCGTAACTCTGACCGAGTTGGTAATACACATAAGGATCGTCGCCGTTTTTTTCAAGTTCCTTAAAAAGAAGCTCGGCATTACGCATACCTTTTTTCTTGAGTTGCTCGGGAGTACCCATATAACCTTCATGGTATACTGTCCAATCAAGCATGAAACCTTCAAGAGGTTTATTGTCTTTTCTTGTAACCTGTTCATGAATTGCACCGGTATATTTATAAAATCTTTTATCAAAAAGCCTTTCAACGGGATCGGTGAAGATACATGTTCCGTCTCCGGATACGCATTTGTTTCGTCTTGTAATTCGACCGATTGAATCCGGGTAATATTTAAAATATTCATTTATTTTATCTAAATTGATATTTTCGGTGAATTCATCCGCGTCAAGAAAGAACACATGATTGTTCGATGCTTTTTCCATGGCAAAATTTCTTGCGGCACTGAAATCGTTAATCCATTCAAACGGGTATATGCAATCGGTATATTCACGTGCTATTGATAATGAATTGTCTGTGGAACCGGTATCGACAATAACAATTTCGGCATTAAGTTTTTTGATAGGATCCAGACATTTTCTGAGATTATTTTCTTCGTTTTTTATAATGAGACAAAAGGAAAAGCGAGAATTTAAATTCATTTTGATCCCCCTAAGTAGTTTTATCTGTAACTGATATATAGTATAGCACTAAAGTTATTATTTATATTTACAAATATGCCGTATAATTCGTATAATATTAAATATGAGATTTAAACCGATAATAGACACAAGTACATTAAAGACCGATGAAGAATTGAGAAGATTCGCAGATAATTATTTTGATGAGCTTTTTGAAAATAAAAGGTGCATCAGTGCCGGAATCTGCATTTTTAAAGGCCGTATCAATGAAAAGCTTCAGGAACGAACGAGGGCTTCTTATGAATTTATTGTATCCACGGTAAATACCGATGAATACAAACAAAGCGAGGAGTATGATATCGAACTGAAGTATTTTGAAACTGCGTCTAAAATTTATTGCGCCGAAAAAAACGAAAATGCCAAAACAATATTTGATACTATAGAGTATTTGGATGATTTCTTTAATATTTGGAGTAAAATGGTTTTTTATTTTCGACGCATTCAACTCGGGATGAGCAAGGCTGTAACACAGGAGATAATGAAATACATACGATCGATGAAACTTTCGGTATATGTTCCGATTTATATTTTGCAAGATTGTAAGATTGGTAACAAAGAGAAAATTGCCGCAACTTTGGCAGAAATGTACTGGGAACAGGGATGCTTCAAGGAAGCTCTGTTTATAGTATGTATAGCAATCGAGAGAAGTCGTCCGCAGTATGTGTTCATGTTGGAAGAAAAACGAGACCGAATTTTGGAGAGCCTGTAAATGGGAAATAATAAACATAAATTCAGTTTTATTATATGTACAAACAACGATGCATATTATGAGGAATGCAGACTTTATATTGACAGGCTCAGAATACCTGACGGATTTTGTGTTGAAGTTATCCCTGTCAGAGGCGCCAAGAGTATGTGCAGCGGTTATAATGAGGGAATGAAAAAGGCGGATGGTAAATTTAAAATCTATCTTCATCAAGATGTATTTATTCTTAATCCGGAATTCCTAAGTAATCTGTTATACATTTTTAAATCGGATCATAAGATTGGTATGATAGGTATGATCGGATCCGAGAAATTACCTGCATCGGCTGTTCCGTGGCACGGAGAGAGAGTCGGCTCTTTATATGAAGCCGATAAGGAAAATGTTTTTTTTGAAGGCTATGACATAAGAGATGAGAAAATTATTGAAGTTGAAGCAATAGACGGACTTATGATGGCTACAAAGGAAGATATTCCGTGGAGAGAGGATATTTTTGACGGTTGGGATTATTATGATTTGTCACAGTCAAAAGAATTTATTAAGCGAGGATTAAAGGTTGTTGTTCCGAATCAGCAGAGGCCGTGGTGTGCGCATGATGACGGAATTATGAATTTGTGGAATTACAATTTTTACAGAAAAAAATTTATGGAAGAATACATGAAATAGATTTGTTTTGCGAAAATACAACGAATATTATCATAAAAGTCCTTGTAATGAGGACTTTTTTGTTTTATTATGATATTAAGTATAAGTTTCGTTTGAATACGAATGGAATCGTAGTTGTCGAAATTTGGTGCTCACATTCAAGGAAGAAAGGAGGGCACATATATGGCTATAACTAATGCCGTTTATGGTGAAGTCTACAATTATTATCATAATTTATATGCGCCCAAGACCAATTCCAGGTATGATGCGCATAATAAGTCTGACCTAAAAAAGGTCTATCATTCCATTGTTAACAATAATAAAGAAAAACCTGTATACTTGCTGGATCCTTTCGAAGGAATTCAGAATTACACAATATCCCTTAAAGAAAGTGCTATCCAATTTGGAAGAGATATTGCTTCTATGGGCGGCAGTGATGCGGATGGACTCTTTGTTCATAAGAGTGTATATTCATCCGATAACAGTATCGCAGAAGTTGAATCTTTGCCCGGCAAGAAAATCTCGGATTCGGAAGATGATATGACTATATCGGTTCAGAAACTGGCACATCCTCAGATTAACAGGGGATTCTTCTTGGAAGATGACGAACTTGGACTTGAACCCGGAACATATTCATTTGATGTAAATACATCCGTTTCGAATTATGAATTACAATTCGGAATAAGTGACAATGACACCAATTATTCAATAGAAAGCCGCCTCTCGCGACTTATTAATAATGCTGCTATAGGCTTAACCGCAAAGATCATTGAGGGAAAGGACGGAACACATGCTTTATCGATATCTTCCGTTTCAGCGGGAGCGGCAGACGGAGAAGCTCCGTTTTCAATCAATGACGAGTATACAAGCCAGATGAAGGGTGTGATAGACTATCTTGGAATACGTAATTCCGTTCAGAAAGCCGGCTGGGCAAAATATAAGATTAACGGAGAAGAATTTGAATCTCCGGACAATACGGTTATTGCAGACAATAAATATTCAATATCTCTTAAGGGCGTAAGCGGTGACAGGGAAGTAGTGATAGGTACAAGACCGGATATAGAGTCTCTTAAGGAAAATGTGATAGGGATAGCAGGGGCCTACAATCAATTTATCAGAAGTGCCTCCGAATTCCTTGAATCACAACCCAGAAGTAATGTTCTTATTGATGGGATGAAAAGGATGGGACGTTATTATCAGTCTACGCTGCAAAAATTCGGAATGGATACAACTGCAAGCGGTGAGCTGAGCGTTGACGAGGAAGAACTTGACAGAATGCTCAGAAATAATGCGACTGACAGTGATGTGGAACATCTTAAGGATTTTACACAGACAGCGTGCAGGAAGATTGCACATGTTCAATTGGATCCGATGGAATATGTTGATAAACGGATTGTGGCTTATAAGAATCCAAGGGTATCTCATTTTCCGAATCCGTATATAACAAGTGCATACAGCGGAATGATTTTTAATTCATATATGTAAATTTATAAATGTGATTTTCTTTTAAGCGCAGGGGTAAATGATCCGCAGAGGTCATAATACTCCTGGGCTTTATTTTTTTCACCGAGCACTTCGTATATTACTCCGAGATTGTAATAAGAAATATACGAAGCACTTCCTTCCGAGTAATAGGTTGGGATAGTCACTGCTTTTTCAAATTCGTATATTGCTTTTTCGTAAAGGCCGTTTCTCAGATAGATAAGACCCATGAGACAGACAAAATCGGCTGTCGTGCAGAATGTTTCATAGATTCCCGTGAAGGAGAGTGCCTGACTGTACCTTCCTGTATTTAACATTGAATAACCGTAAGCGATTACCATCATATTGACATATTGGAGTTTTTCGTCAACATCAAAAGAGAGTCCCTTATCATAATAATTAAAGGAACTTTCCTCATCACCGAGACTGTGATATGCCTGACCTAGTTGAAAATATATATACGGGTCGTTCGGTGTATCTGCAAGAGCTTTTTCCAAAAGATTAATATTACGTTCGGCTTTTCCTTTAATGGCTTCTTCGGTGCCGATATAACCCTCGTGATTTACTGATAAGCCTGTATCATAACGTGGGAAATCATAAGAATCGTTAAAGGTACAGAGTTGTTCATGAATGATTCCTTTGTAATGGTAGTGTCGTTTGTTATATAATCGGACTATTTTTTCACGATAACACCCGGGCTCGTTCTGACCGGTAAAATAGTTGTTTCTTGTAATTGTTCCGGTTGCAACCGGTGATTTCATAACAGAATCAAAATAAGAAAAATCGTTTTCAATTACGAATTCATCACAGTCAAGGAACAGAATCCAGTCGTTATGAGCTTTCGAGGCAACATAATTTCTTGCGTCGGCAAAATCATCGTTCCATTTATAATTAATAAGTGTGCAATCGTATTGTTGTGCAATCGACACAGAGTTGTCTGTCGAGCCTGTGTCCGCAAGAATCAATTCAAAAAGGCACAACTCTCGGTGTGCCTTGATTGAACGTAAAAATTTATCCAAGTGTTTTTCTTCGTTTTTAAATATTACACATATTGATATCGGTTTCAAAATGCCTCCGAAACTGCTTTGAGATTTTTAAGGAACGGAATAATAGTACCTTCAAGTATATTTGAAGTCTCAAGAGCTTCTTTGTTGTGAAAGGTATGCGAAAGTTCCTTGACAGCCGACTCCATATCGGTGTCATCAATGGATTTCTGATTGGATTCAAAAAATGATTTGGTACCGTTGTAAGCTTCAATAACCCAGTTGAAACCATCTATAATCATTCTAAGATATTCCCAGGTATCTTCCAGGATGTCTCCGCGAAGTTCTGCAACCATTTTGTCCATGGCAGGAATCAGATTTGTGAGATATTCATTAATAGATTCTACTGTTTCTTTTTGAAGTTCGTTAATATCATTATCGTTCATGACAAAGCTCCTTCCTGTCATTAATAAAATGCTATTATTTTTATCGGAAGAAAATAAAATATACTTTAGCGTTTTCTACAGAGTATTTGATTTTTTTTCGTATTCGGAAGCTGTTTCTTCGTAGGTTTCTTTTAGGTATTCGTTTTGTGAAGCCAAGGCTCTGTAGCAGTAAGCAAGTTCATTACACGGCTTTACCGAATGCGAAAATCCGTCGAGAATCGGTTCGGTTTCTTCCAGTGCATTTACAAACCATAAGATGGCTTCTTCATAATCATTAATGCTTTTATAAAATAACCCGAGTTCCATACAGATTTCCGAACATTGGGCTGTAAGAAGTGATTTCATACTCCATTTAAAGAAATTGGCCGCATCCGATGAAAGTCTGTAATGTTTGGATAGAATGATATAACAGTAACTTCTTATTGCATCGGAAGTGCTTTCTTCATTTAAAATGGTGCTGAAAAAAGGAACGGCTTTGGAGATATTATCTGTAGATCCGGAAACCATAAGCTCTGTGGCATACATTTTAATCAACTTGGGAGAAAGAGTTTTTCCGGCCTCAATTGTCTTCTCGAATATTCCGAAATCCCTGGAGGAGTGAAGTGATATTGGCATATGCATGATTTCAATATCGCTGTCATAAACAATTGGATTTAGATTAACGGATTCGTGGATTGGATCTGTCCATGTGAATGTCCTGAGACGCTTATATAATTTGGGACGATACTCTTTTTCGAGAGTTTCGGTAGTTGCATACTGAGCACAGTTGACATACCACATTTGAACGATTTCAATTTCCGAAAGGAGAGTTTTTTTAAGTAGTTTGAAGCGATTGTAATTCTCGGGAGTAATGACTTCATCTGCATCTGCGGAATAAATATAATCGCAAGAGGCTTTGGAAAAAGCATAATTTCTTGCGTCGGCAAAATCGTCGCGCCATTTGTAATCGTAGATTTTATCGGTGTATTTTCGTGCTGTTTCTTTGGATGAATCTGTTGAGCCTGTGTCAACGATAATGATTTCATCAAATAAGTCCTTAACTGACGAAAGACAGCGGTCAAGGACTTTTTCTTCATTTTTGATTATCATACACATGCTGATACTAATCATTTTTTGAAGCCTCTCGGATACATAATTCGCCAATACCCATAATTATAAATATGGTAGGGGTACATATACATTGCTGATAGCAGAAAAAGTTAAATCCGATATAAGAAAGAATGGCAGCAAGACATCCGATGGCAAAAGGTTCTTTGTAAGCTGCTTTTCCCAGACGCACTGCGGAGGTGACAAAGATTCCGAGGTACGCAATGATACCGAAGATTCCTTCATTTACAAGCATGTTTAACCATTCGTTGTGAGCACATGCAAGAGGGGTTCCGCCCCAGTAAATCTGTACATCGGGTTGACAGTACTTGTTCATGCTCGTTACAAAACAGTCGGGACCGGCACCGAAGAAAAAGTTTTTAATATTGCCGTGAGCAATGCTCTCGGATATAGCTCTGACAGCCATTCTCCAGTTAAAACCTCTTTGATTTCCCCATGAGTTGTCAAATGTAAGAAAACCGATATTGTATAGGGGAGATAAAAACTCCGGCAGTTTTTTTTGTGTAACCAAAACTATAAGAACTACGATAGTTATAAGAACAAACGGAATGCCGATAATAATAACTTTTCTGAGCCATTTGATCTTTGTTATATCGGGGGTAAATCGTTTTTGCGTGTTTGATGAATTTTCACTATCCAAACATAGAATATTCCATATGATGCACATGCAAATTACCGCTATGGTTAATGCGAGCATTATGTTTGAGTGATTGATAAAGCTCGTAAGCGCTTCCGTTTCTATAGTGGGAGTAATCATTTTTTCCGGGAATAAGTTTTGCAAAATGCCGATTACTCTGAATGTTAAAAGCATAATCGAACAGATTTCAAGAAAGTTTTTAAATGCCTTGTTACTTTCGAGTGAATACCAAAAAAGTACGACAAAAATCAAAAGAAGAGCAACATAGCCGCTATCACAGTTAACGGTACATATGGAAGCTCCTCCGAGTGCGATGAAAATACTGCAGAGTATTTTGTGCGACACTTTCGAGGAAATGCTGTACATAATCATTCCGAACGGAAGAATGAGCAATGCGTAGCTGGAATACCAGGTGGTCTGTCCCAAAGTAGATACGAATTTTTCTATATATTGATGATCAAGACGTGCTGATGTTCCGTCGGGATAATAATTGGTATATAATTCTAAAATATCAATGTTGAAGCGCTGCAGAACGGCAATAAGATAAACAAGTGCAGCAATTGAAAGCATACTTATTATTGTAAATGGGCTCCATTTCCAATATTTTGAAATGAAAAAGAATATGAGAACGAAGATAACCTGAGAACAGTATCCCATATGCCAACCGTAGAAACCGTTAAGTGCACAATTAAATACTTCTGCCCGTTCGGAAGAATCGTTTATAAAGATGAATGAAAACAAAAAAGAAAACGTTGATACTATAAAAAAAGCAAGTAAAAAGAATTGAGTAATGTTGGGCTTTTTCATAATCATTTTATCGTCGTTTTTTTGGTTGAATATGGAAATAATATATATAACCAAGGATATAGTAAGCAAAACCAAACTGACGAAGTAAAAGAAATGATATTTGGCCTCACCCAAATTGATATATTTTTTTTCCATATATAAAGGGAATATACACAACATCAGAAATGTATACAAACCAATAATTATAGAAAGAAGAGAATTGAAAGAATCTGATTTTTCCTTAACGGAAACTGTTTTTTTAATTAATTTTTTTTTTGATCCTTTGGATGACATTGAGATTCTCCTTATTAGTTTTTGTTAGTGACATTTCAATGCATTATTATATCACCTAAAAAAATATAGGCAATAATTCGAACTCTTTGATATAATAAAAAAAGTTTTAAGAAATAACCATAAATTACGAAAGGATTATTCGTATCATATACAATGACAGAGAAAGATTTTGATGAATGTATGATAAAAATCTGTCAGGGTGATAAAGAGGCGCTGAAAACAGTATATTTGGAGTATAATACTTATATTTATTCAATAGTTTATACGATGCTGGGGAACAGAGAGAATTCCGAAGATATATGCAGCGACTTTTTCATAAAACTCTGGACAAATTCCGATAAGTATAAATCCGGAAGCGGACATAAGGGATATTTGGCAACAATAGCAAGAAACATGTGTATTGATTTTATTAGGAAGAATAAAAGAGAAATGTTGATTGCGGAGTTTGAGACCAATCAGGATGACGAAGGCGGTTTGTCAGGTGAGAACAGACTTAATATCGCCGGCGGATGCGATGAGTCGGAGATTGAAAAAACGGTTGTCGGAGATATCAATCTAAGAAGTGCGTTGGAAAGGTTAAAACCTTCTCAAAAGGAAGTGGTTAATCTGAAGATTATGGGAGAATTTACATTTAAAGAGATATCTGCGATTATAAAAAAACCAATCGGAACAGTAACATGGTTGTATAGGGAAGCTATAGAGAACTTGAGGAAATATGGTTTTGAACAGTGAAAAAAGTGAATTTGAAAAAGAATATATGACTTTATTTGAGAATGACGCACCGGACCTTTGGGCAAGAATAGAAAGCAATTTGCCCGAAAAAAATGTTGAGGAACCTGTTGTCAGCAAGAAGAAAAAGAAAGGAAATATTATCAAGTATTTTCCTGTTTTTGCTGCGGCTGCAGTGGTTCTGGTTTCCGTGCCGCTTATAATACTTAACAATGTGGGAGAAAAGGAAGCTCTTAAAGAAGAAAAAGATAATTCACATGATCGTTCCACTACTTTAGATTGTCTATTTTCGCCTTCGGACGACGTTGAAAAAGACAACGTGAGCGAAATGGAAGATGCGACAGAAACGTACGGTACGGTGCTGGCGTATGATATCGATATCGAAAGTGATTGTTACGATATGGATTATTCAAGGAACGGTACTGAAGACGTATTGGGCTATCAAAATCTTTTGTACAATTCTTCGACAGAAATAGAACTGGCATTAATCAATTATGGATATAGCGAAGAGGATATGGAAAATCTGACGGAGGCTCTTAATTCGCTTTGCAGTAATGAAAATATGTTAAGTTGTACAGGTGAAGAACGGGCAATAATGCTTTGCGATATATTGAATTCATACGGATATGTTGCCAAGGTACCGAATGAAGAGGCGGCGGAAGGCGGAATTGCCGCGGTAAGCATGAAGGCTGAAGATAACGATTATTATTGGATATATATTGATGTTTCGGATATTAACGGCTTTAAGGTTATGGATTTGAATAATTATCTTTTTGAGTATGACTATGGAGCGGTTGTAGGGGAATGATATCCGTATGTATAATAATGAAGAATGAGCATAAGCATATAAAACGGTGTTTGGAAGCTCTTTCGAAAAATGGATTCGGTTTAAACGGCATTAACGGTGAGATTGTTGTAATTGATACCGGAAGTGAAGACGACAGTGTTGATATTGCCAATTGTTATACGGACAGAGTATATCATTTTGACTGGACAGATGATTTTGCGGCCGCTAAAAATTATGCATTGGACAAGGCGCTGAATGATTATGTTCTGGTTGTGGATGCAGATGAGTATATGACAGAGTATTCTCAGGATGAGGTAGAGGCATTTGTTTATGCGGATACAGCGACTATAGGACGCGTGAAAAGGAATAATTTGATTTGTGCGGATAATGTAGGCGGTGTTCAAAGGGACTACACCGAAAGACTTTTTAGCAGAAAAAGATTTTGCTTTGAAGGTCGTATTCATGAGCAGGTTGTCCCTGTGGATAAATCAATGGGCTTTGAATATAAAGAAGTGGGAATATGCTTTGAACATGACGGTTATTTGCTTTCGAATGAGGAACTTGCGGCTAAAGCGGAACGAAACAGGAGAATTCTGATACAGGAATATAGTTGCGGCAAGAACGGACCATATGAATGTTTTCAGATCGCTCAGTCGTACATGCTGGAAAGAGATACAAAAGGGGCGCTCGAATGGTTTGAAAAGGGAATGGGATTTGAACTTAACGGTGCGGAGGAATATGTTCAGATGATGGTGACCGGATACGGAGACTGTCTTCTGGCCAACGGTATGTCTGAAAAAGCACTCGGACTGAGGAATATTTATTCACAGATGTCATATTTGCCTGATTTCATTTTCATGATGGGAAAGATTTATATGGACAATAATATGCTTCTTGACGCATATAAAGAATTTGCAACCTGCCTCGGAATGAATAAAGAATTGGAAAGAAGCAAAGGCGTTACCGATATCTATTCTCTTCATAATCTCGGTGTGATTAATGAGATGTTCGGTGAAACGGAAGGCGCGGTGGCGTTCTACAAGAAAGCTGCGAGTCTTGGATATGACAGAAGCAAAAAAAGGTTACTGGAATTAAATATTAAAATATAAAAAAATGAGTTGACTAATAAAAGAGCCCGTGATACTATAACAGAGCGAAAGAGTTTAACTCTTTTTTTTATGCTAAAATGAAGTTTATAGGAATTAATTTGGAGGTGTAATATGCGTACAAGAATTACTTTGGCATGTACAGAGTGCAAACAGCGTAACTACGATACAACAAAGGATAAGAAAAATCATCCCGATCGTATGGAAACAAAAAAGTATTGCAGATTCTGCAAGGCTCATACATTGCATAAGGAAACAAAATAATCCCTATTCTTTTATATAGGTTGATCCTGGGAGGTATACATGGGAGATTCAGCTAACGTAAATGAAAAGAAGACCAAAAAGACGGGTTTCTTCAAGGGTTTAAGAAAAGAGTTTAAGAAGATTACATGGCCCAGCCGTAATGATATTGTTAAGCAGACAACTGCTACAGTTGTGATTTCTATTGCAGTAGGTTTGCTTATTGCATTGCTTGATACAATCATTCAGTATGGAGTGGATTTTTTGATAACATTTTAGTATTTCCCTATAAGGAGCGTAGAATATGGCAGAATCAAAGACCGTTAAGGTAAAACGTCTTGGTGATCTTCAGAACATTTTTAAAGGACCTGAAGAAGAGAATGAGTTATATACACCTATCCGAAAAATGGATGGTGATGCTCCCGTTGTTGACGAAGATTATGATATCGGTCAGAGCGAAAATAAAAGCGGGCGCGGAATGGGATGGTATGTTGTTCATACTTATTCCGGATATGAGAAAAAAGTTAAAGTTAACATTGAGAAGACAATAGAGAACCGTCATCTTGAAAACAAGATTCTTGAAGTAAGGGTTCCTATGCAGGATGTTGTTGAAGTTAAGACTTCCGGCAAGAAAACAGTGCAGAAGAAGGTTCTTCCCGGTTATGTGCTTATTCATATGGATGCGGATGATAACGATGCATGGTATGTAGTACGTAATACACGTGGAGTAACAGGATTTGTAGGCCCCGGAAGTAAGCCGGTTCCGCTTGAAGATTCGGAACTTGGCAATTTGGAACAGGAACAGGTATCAAAAGCAGACTTCGAAATCGGCGAGACTGTTATGGTTATCGACGGTGCATGGAAAGATACCGCGGGTAAGGTTTCAAGAATTGACGAAGGTAAAAGAACCGCAACAATTATTGTTGAGATGTTCGGCCGTGAGACTCCTGTTGAGATCAGTTTCTCTGATGTAAAGAGAATGGAATAATCGATTTATTTGACGCTTATGAAGCTGATGCTTCATTTTATATATAGGTGGGAACACCGATATAAGCGTGTGTGGAAGCAGAGTTTAAAACCACCTGTGCCACTACCACATTATTTTTAGGAGGAAGCCAAAATGGCAAAGAAAGTAACAGGTTATATCAAATTACAGATTCCTGCCGGCAAAGCTACACCGGCACCCCCTGTTGGCCCTGCACTTGGTCAGCATGGTGTAAACATCGTTGAATTTACAAAACAGTTCAACGCAAAGACAGCAGATAAGGGTGATACAATTATCCCTGTTGTTATTACAGTATACGCAGACAGAAGTTTTAGTTTCATTACAAAAACTCCCCCTGCTGCAGTTCTTATTAAGAAAGCTTGTAACATCAAGTCTGGTTCCGGAGTACCTAACAAGAATAAGGTTGCTACAATTTCACAGGCTAAGCTTCGTGAGATCGCAGAACTTAAGATGCCGGACCTTAACGCAGCATCTGTAGAAGCAGCTATGAGTATGATAGCCGGAACATGCAGAAGCATGGGTGTTAAAGTAGAAGAATAATTAGCAGTGTGGAAGATTTAATCGCTAAGACCACAAGGAGGAAATGTAAATGAAACACGGAAAGAAATATAATGCGGCTTTAAAAGAGTTTAATCGTGCAACATATTATGAACCCGCAGAAGCTGTTAGCGCTGTTAAGAAAACCGCAACAGCAAAATTTGATGAAACAGTAGAACTTCATATCAGAACCGGTTGTGACGGACGTCATGCCGAGCAGCAGATCAGAGGAGCAGTTGTTCTTCCTCACGGTACAGGAAAGACTGTCAGAGTTCTTGTATTTGCAAAAGGACCTAAGCTTGATGAAGCACAGGCTGCAGGTGCTGATTTCGTAGGCGGTGAGGAACTCATCCCTAAGATTCAGAATGACGGATGGTTTGACTTTGATGTTGTTGTTGCCACACCTGATATGATGGGTGTTGTTGGTCGTCTTGGTAAGGTACTTGGTCCCAAAGGACTTATGCCTAACCCTAAGGCAGGTACAGTAACAATGGATGTTACAAAGGCTGTTAATGATATTAAAGCAGGTAAGATTGAGTACAGACTTGACAAGAGCAATATTATTCATTGTCCTATCGGAAAGGCATCTTTTACGGAAGAGCAGCTTAATGATAACTTCAATGCGATTATGGATGCTATTGTTAAAGCAAAACCCAGCACACTCAAGGGTCAGTATTTAAAGAGCATGACACTTGCTACAACAATGGGACCCGGAGTTCGTGTTAACACAGCTAAATATTAATTAATTCAATTTTGACCTTGACAGATTTTCATATACATGATAATCTGTCAAAGGTTAAAATAAAGGTCGAAAGACCATGCCGAAGACAGCAGGTGCCGTATGGCATAATCGAAAGAGCCTGCCGAGGAAGAAAGAGTTTTTAACGAAATTTGTTCCCTTCGGTCTCGGAGGGATTTTTTTATAAACTCCCTATCGGCAAAATCTAATAAGGAGGAAAGAATCATGGCAAAAGTTGAAATCAAAGAACCTGTGGTTAATGAGATTTCGGAAGCTATCAAAGATGCTGCATCCGTAGTGCTTGTAGACTATCGTGGTCTTACAGTTGCTCAGGATACAGAACTTCGTAAACAGCTTCGTGAAGCCGGAGTTAATTACAAGGTTTACAAGAACACAATGATGGTACGTGCGTTCCAGGGTACAGATTGTGAGAAACTTAACAGCTATCTTGAAGGACCTACTGCTATTGCAATTTCGAAAGATGATGCAACTGCTCCTGCAAGAGTGTTGGCTGATTTCGCTAAGAAAGCACCTAAGCTTGAAATCAAGGGTGGTGTTGTTGAGAGCCAGGCATATGATGCTAAGGGTATTCAGAGTATAGCATCTATACCTTCAAGAGAAGTACTTATTTCCAAGTTGCTCGGCTCATTGCAGTCACCTATTTCCAATCTTGCTCGTGTTCTTAAGCAGATTGCTGAGAAAGATTCATCAGAGGCAGCTGCAGAGTAATTTGCAGCAATGTTTATTGTTTTATTAATTTAAATTTAAACGGAGGAATATTTAAATGACTACACAGGAATTTATCGATGCTATTAAAGGCATGACAGTATTAGAATTAAATGATCTTGTAAAAGCTTGCGAAGAGGAGTTTGGCGTTTCAGCAGCAGCAGGTGTTGTTGTATCAGCTGGTCCCGCAGCAGCAGCAGCTGACGAGGAGAAGTCAGAATTCGATGTTGAACTCACAGAAGTTGGCGAGAAGAAAATGGACGTTATCAAAGTTGTTCGTGCTCTTACAGGTCTCGGACTTAAAGAGTCAAAAGAACTCGTTGAAAGCGCTCCCAAGGTTGTTAAAGAGCAGGCTTCTAAAGAAGAAGCTAACGATATCAAAGCTAAACTTGAAGAAGTTGGAGCTAAGGTTACTCTTAAATAATTTTAATTATAATTGCAAGGGGAATCCGAAAGGATTTCCCTTGTGTTTTTCTACAAAAGCAGATGCTCTTTCTGCTACTTTTTTTCCTATTATTTTGTTGACTTAAAAAACTAGTTGTGTTAATATGGACAATGCGCTATTATGGTGCGTTGTGCTTTTTGCGTACCCAAAAAGCAAAAATAAAATTTTGAACGGGGTGAAATGCCAATATGGAAAAAAACAGAATTCGTCCTATTGTAAACGGCAACACTATGCGTATGAGTTACGCACGCCAAAATGAAGTTTTGGAGATGCCTAATCTTATCGAAGTTCAGAAGGATTCCTACAAATGGTTTTTGAAGGAAGGACTTAAAGAAGCATTCGATGACATATCGCCTATAAGCGATCACGGCGGTCATCTTAAGCTTGAGTTCGTAGACTTTACACTTGCTGAAGATGAGATTAAACATGATATTCCGGACTGCAAAGAGAGAGATTTGACATTTGAAGCTCCTCTTAAAGTGAAAGTTCGCCTTTATAATCAGGATAAAGATGAAATCAAAGAGCATGAGATATTTATGGGCAACTTTCCACTCATGACTGAGACAGGAACGTTTGTTATCAACGGAGCCGAGAGAGTTATTGTCAGCCAGCTCGTTCGTTCACCCGGTATATATTACGATATAACTATTAATGAGAAAGATGAGAAAAAACTCTTATCATCTCAGGTTATTCCCAATAGAGGTGCATGGCTTGAATATGAAACAGATGCCAATGATGTAATGTGGGTTCGTGTCGACAGAACACGTAAAGTACCCGTTACTGTCTTTTTGCGTGCAATCGGTCTTGGCACCAATGATGAGATAATTAATCTTTTCGGTGAGGAACCGAAGATTGTAAAGACTTTTACAAAAGATGCAGGTTCATGCTACGAAGACGGCCTCAGAGAACTTTACAGCAAGGTTCGTCCCGGTGAACCGTTCTCGGTTGAGAGTTCGGAGAATTATGTAACATCTACTTTCTTTGATGCAAAGAGATATGACCTTGCTAAGGTAGGTCGTTATAAATACAATAAGAAACTTGCACTTCGTAATCGTATCAGAGGTCATGTTCTTGCCGAAGATGTATGCAATCCTTTTTCGGGAGAACTCCTTTTCAAAGCAGGAACTGTATTAACAGCCGAAGATGCAGATTTGATTCAGGATTCTGCAGTTGAAAGTGTTATTATCAGAATCGAAATCAGAAATGAAGAAACAAAAGAGAATGAAGTAAAGAACGTTAAAGTTCTTTCAAACATGATGGTTGATATAAATGAGTGGCTTGATTTTGATGCAGAAGCTGTCGGAATCAAGGAAAGAGTATATTGGCCTGTTCTTAAGAGAATTTTAAGAGAATATCAGGATAAGCCCGATCAGCTTCTTAATGCAATTGCAAAAGAAGTACATGAACTTGTTCCTAAGCATATAACAAAGTCTGATATGGTTGCTTCCATTAACTATAACATTCATCTTGAGTATGGAATAGGTAATAAGGATGATATCGATCACCTTGGTAATCGTCGTATTCGTGCGGTTGGCGAATTGCTTCAGAATCAGTACAGAATCGGTCTTTCACGTATGGAGAGAGTTGTAAGAGAACGTATGCAGACACATGATGCACATGGATCTGAAGAAATCTCACCTCAGGCTCTTATAAATATAAAGCCGGTTCAGGCAGCAATTAAAGAATTCTTTGGTTCTTCACAGCTGTCACAGTTTATGGATCAGAACAACCCTCTCGGAGAACTTACTCACAAGAGACGTCTTTCAGCACTTGGTCCCGGTGGTCTTTCAAGAGATCGTGCGGGATTCGAAGTACGAGATGTTCATTATACACATTACGGAAGAATGTGTCCCATAGAGACACCCGAAGGTCCTAACATTGGTCTTATTAACTCGCTTGCTTCATATGCAAGAATTAATGAATACGGATTTGTGGAAGCTCCTTATCGTAAGATTGATAAGTCTGATGCTGAGAACCCTCGTGTAACAGAAGAAGTTGTGTATATGACAGCTGATGAAGAAGATAATTATCATGTTGCACAGGCAAATGAAAAACTGGACGAAATGGGACATTTTGTTAAAAATATGGTTTCGGGACGTTTCCGTGCCGAGACACAGGAATATCCCAAGACTGCATTTGAATACATGGACGTCTCACATAAGATGGTATTCTCTGTTGCAACAGCACTTATTCCTTTCCTTCAGAATGATGATGCTAACCGTGCTCTTATGGGATCCAACATGCAGCGTCAGGCAGTTCCCCTTCTGTTTACGGAAGCTCCTGTAGTAGGTACAGGAATGGAAGCCAAGGCAGCTGTCGATTCCGGTGTTTGTGTTTGTACAAGAAAAGCAGGTGAAGTAACATATGTTTCATCTGAATTAATAAAGATTAAAGCTGATGATGGCGAAGACATGAGTTACAAACTTTCTAAATTCAAGAGAAGTAACCAGTCTAACTGCTACAATCAGAAACCTATTGTATTCAAGGGCGACAGAGTCGCAGCAGGTCAGGTTATCGCAGACGGACCTTCCACTGCTGACGGTGAACTTGGTCTTGGTAAGAACCCTCTCATCGGTTTTATGACATGGGAAGGATATAACTACGAGGATGCTGTTCTTCTTAGCGAGAGACTTGTTCGTGAGGATGTTTACACATCAATTCATATAGAGAAATATGAGACAGAAGCCCGTGATACAAAACTCGGACCTGAATTTATTACAAGAGATATTCCCAATGCAGGTGATGATGCATTGAAAAATCTTGATGACAGGGGAATTATCCGTGTCGGTGCGGAAGTTCGTGCCGGTGACATACTTGTAGGAAAAGTTACTCCTAAGGGTGAGACAGATCTTACTCCCGAAGAAAGACTTTTAAGAGCAATCTTCGGTGAAAAGGCAAGAGAAGTTCGTGATACATCCCTCAAGGTACCTCACGGAGAGTACGGTGTTGTAATTGACGCCAAGGTATTCTCGAGAGCAAACGGAGATACAGAACTTCTTCCCGGAGTAAATCAGAAAGTACGTGTATACATTGCACAGAAGAGAAAAATAAGCGTCGGTGATAAGATGGCCGGTCGTCATGGTAATAAGGGTGTTGTTTCCAGAGTACTTCCTGTAGAGGATATGCCTTATCTTCCTAACGGTCGTCCTTTGGATATCGTACTTAACCCCTTGGGCGTACCTTCACGTATGAATATCGGACAGGTACTTGAGATTCATCTTTCTCTTGCTGCCAAGGCACTTGGATTTAATATTTCAACTCCTGTATTTGATGGAGCAAACGAGAAGGACATTATGGATACCCTTGACTTAGCCAATGATTACGTCAACCTTCCTTTTGATGACGAGGAGGCTAAGGTATGGCTTGAAAAGGGAACTCTTAATTATGATAAGAAACAGGGAACCTTCTCCGGTAAGCATAAGGATAGTCTTCTTCCTGAAGTATTTGAATATCTTGAGACCAATAAGGCTCACAGAGAACTTTGGAAGGGCGTTCCGATATCAAGAGACGGTAAAGTCAGACTTCGTGACGGACGTACAGGTGAATATTTTGACGGACCGGTTACAATCGGTCACATGCATTATTTGAAACTCCATCATCTTGTTGATGATAAGATTCATGCACGTTCAACCGGACCATACTCACTTGTAACTCAGCAGCCCCTTGGCGGTAAAGCTCAGTTCGGTGGACAAAGATTCGGAGAAATGGAAGTTTGGGCTCTTGAAGCATATGGTGCATCATACACACTTCAGGAAATCCTTACAGTAAAATCCGATGATATTGTAGGTCGTGTAAAGACATATGAAGCTATCGTTAAAGGAAAGAATATTCCTGAACCCGGTATCCCTGAGTCATTCAAGGTACTCCTTAAAGAACTTCAGTCACTTGCACTTGATGTTAAGGTCCTTGATGAAAACGGCGATGAAGTTGAGATTAAAGAGAGCATCGAATATAACGATAATGATTACCGTTATGAGATGGGATCGGAAGGTGAAAACGATTCCAAGGAAGATATGGAATCATTTGGATACAGCACAAAGGAATTTGAAGAAGAGTCAGGTGAATTTGTGGATGTTGAAGATGAATTTGATGACGCTGAAAACTTCGAAGACAGCTTTGAAGACAGCTTTAACGGAGAGGAATAAAATCTCAACGATAACTTGGAAGGAGTAAAGAAAATGTCTGAACTTAAGAATATGGATTCTCAGTCAATTTCCTTTGATTCTATTAAAATCGGATTAGCATCCCCTGATAGAATCAGAGAGTGGTCCAGAGGCGAAGTAACAAAGCCTGAGACTATTAATTATAGAACTCTCAAGCCGGAGAGAGACGGTCTTTTCTGCGAACGTATATTTGGACCCAGCAAGGATTGGGAATGTCATTGCGGAAAATATCGTAAGATTAGACACAAAGGCGTAATCTGTGACAAATGTGGAGTTGAAGTAACAAAGTCAAATGTTCGTCGTGAACGTATGGGACATATTGAACTTTCAGCGCCTGTTTCACATATTTGGTATTTTAAAGGAATTCCCAGCAGAATGGGACTTATCCTTGACCTTACACCTCGTGTACTTGAAAAAGTATTGTATTTTGGTGCATATATAGTTCTCGATCCCGGTACTACCGACCTTGAAAAGAAACAGGTTATTTCCGAGAACGAGTACCAGGCAGCACTTGAGAAGTATGGTAAGACATTCAGAGTAGGTATGGGTGCCGAAGCTATTAAAGAACTTCTCATGGAAATTGATCTTGAGAAAGAACTTGCAGAACTTAAGAGTGAACTTGAGCAGGAATCGTCAAGAGGTCAGAAAAGAGTAAAGATTGTTAAGAGACTTGAGGTTGTTGAAGCATTCCGAGAATCCGGAAATGAACCTTCATGGATGATTCTCGATGCTATACCAGTTATTCCGCCCGATTTAAGACCTATGGTTCAGTTGGATGGCGGAAGATTTGCAACTTCTGATTTAAATGATCTTTACAGAAGAATTATCAACAGAAATAACAGACTCAGAAAGCTTCTTGAACTTGGCGCACCTGATATTATCGTCAGAAATGAAAAGAGAATGCTTCAGGAAGCTGTAGATGCACTTATTGATAATGGTAGAAGAGGAAGAGCCGTTACGGGCCCCGGAAACAGAGAACTTAAATCTCTTTCAAATATGCTTAAAGGTAAAAGCGGACGTTTCCGTCAGAACCTTCTTGGAAAGCGTGTTGACTATTCCGGACGTTCGGTTATCGTTGTAGGACCCGAACTTAAGATTTATCAGTGCGGTCTCCCCAAAGAAATGGCTATCGAATTGTTCAAGCCGTTTGTTATGAGAGAACTTGACAGAAGAGGAATTTGTTTAAATATTAAATCTGCAAAGAAAATGGTAGAGAGACTTGACGATCAGGTTTGGGATGTTTTGGAAGATGTAATTAAAGAACATCCTGTAATGCTTAACAGAGCACCTACACTCCACAGACTTGGTATTCAGGCATTCGAACCTATCCTTGTTGAAGGTAAGGCTATTAAGCTTCATCCGCTTGTTTGTACTGCATTTAATGCGGACTTCGACGGAGACCAGATGGCCGTTCATCTTCCCCTTTCGGTTGAGGCTCAGGCTGAGTGTAGATTTTTGCTTCTTTCACCCAACAACCTGCTTAAACCTTCGGATGGTGCACCTGTTGCCGTTCCCTCACAGGATATGGTACTTGGTATTTATTACCTTACACAGGAAAGACCTGATGAAATCGGTGAGGGTATGTTCTTTAAGAACGTAAATGAAGCTATTCTCGCATATGAGAATAAGGTAATTACTCTTCACAAGAAGGTAAGAGTCAGAGTCGAGAAGACACTTCCGAACGGAAATGTGATATCAGGAATAGTTGAGTCTACACTTGGTAGATTCCTGTTCAATGAGATTCTTCCTCAGGACCTTGGATTTGTTGAGAGGAAGACTGACGAAGACTACCTTAAGCTGGAAGTTGATTTCCTTGTTGGTAAGAAACAACTTAAGAAGATTCTTGAAAAGGTTATTAATACACATGGAGCAACAAAGACTGCCGAAGTACTTGACCTTGTAAAGGCTATCGGATATAAGTATTCAACAATAGCAGCTATGACAGTTTCTATTTCGGATATGACAGTTCCCGCTGTTAAGTCTGAGATGCTTGATGAAGCTCAGAAGAAAGTTGACAGAATCGGTATTAACTACAGAAGAGGTATGATTACCGATGAAGAGAGACACAACGGCGTATGTAATGTTTGGAATGAGACAGATAAAGCTCTTACACAGGCACTTATGGCCGGTCTTGATAAATACAATAATATATTCATGATGGCAGACTCGGGAGCCCGTGGTTCCGATCAGCAGATTAAACAGCTTGCCGGTATGCGTGGACTTATGGCTGATACTTCTGGTCGTACAATTGAACTTCCTATTAAGTCAAACTTCCGTGAGGGTCTTGATGTACTTGAGTACTTTATTTCAGCTCATGGTGCCCGTAAAGGTCTTTCCGATACAGCACTTCGTACAGCTGACTCGGGATATCTTACACGTCGAATGGTTGACGTTTGTCAGGAATTAATCATCAGAGAAAAAGACTGTTGTGCTAACCGTAAAGAAATTTCGGGAATGTATGTTTCAGCTCTTACAAGCGGTAAGGATGTTGTTGAAACACTCGAAAACCGAATTAAAGGTCGAGTATCTGTTGATGAGATTAAAGATAAAGACGGTAAAGTAATTGTTAAAGCTAACCAGATGGTTACTCCTTCACGTGCGGCTAAGATTGTAGAAAACGGTGTCGATGAAGACGGTAATCCCATAAGCAAGGTTAAAATCAGAACAATACTTACATGTAAATCACATCTTGGTATATGTGCAAAATGTTACGGTGCCAACATGGCCAACGGTGAACCGGTACAGGTTGGTGAATCGGTAGGTATTATAGCTGCTCAGTCAATTGGTGAGCCCGGTACACAGCTTACGATGCGTACCTTCCATACAGGTGGTGTTGCCGGTAATGATATTACTCAGGGTCTTCCCCGAGTTGAGGAACTTTTTGAGGCACGTAAGCCTAAGGGTCTTGCAACGATTGCTGACTTTGCAGGTACTATTACAATTACGGAAAAGATTTCCAATAATACCAAACAGAGATTTATTAAGGTAACCGGAGATAACGGTGAAGAGAAAGAATACAAAATCAAGTATTCCGATCGTATGCTTGTTCTTGACGGACAGCATGTTGAAGCCGGTGATGAACTTACAGATGGTTCAATTGATCCTCATAACCTTTTGGATGTTAAGAAGATTGAAGCTGTTGAAAATTATCTTATCAGAGAAGTACAGAAGGTTTATGGTCTTCAGGGTGTAGACCTTGCGGATAAGCATATTGAAGTTATTGTAAGACAGATGCTTAAACGTCAGAGAGTAGAAGAATCAGGAGATACAGAATATCTTCCCGGAGCACTTGTTGACAGACTTGAGATTGAAGATGTTAATGAGAAACTTATTGCAGAAGGTAAGAATCCCGTTGTTGTATCGGATGTTATTCTGGGTATTACGAAAGCTGCACTTGCAACGGATTCATTCCTTTCAGCGGCTTCTTTCCAGGAGACAACAAAAGTTCTTACTGATGCAGCAATCAAAGGAAAGGTTGATCCGCTTATCGGCTTGAAGGAAAATGTTATTCTCGGTAAACTTATTCCTGCCGGTACAGGTATTAATCAGTACAGAGATGTTAAACTTGCTTACGATAGAGTTGAAGAAGAAATATTTGACGATATTGATGATGAGATAACATCAGAGATTCCTGTATTTAATGAATAATAAGCATAATTAACAAAGGGGGACCTAAAAAGGTCCCCTTTTTTTGCATATTTTGGTTGGAAAATTATATTGACATGAAAATTGCAAATTATTATAATGATTTAGCGTGCCGATAATGGCTTTATTTTTGACGTCTTTGGTATGAGATGTCAAAAATATATCGCAAATATTAAGACAGGAGGTGAAAAGAATGCCTACATTTAACCAGTTAGTAAGAAAAGGACGTCAGACATCTGAGAAGAAGTCTACTGCACCTGCTCTTCAGAGAAGCTACAACTCATTACATAAGAAAGCTGTAGAATCTGCTTCTCCCCAGAAACGTGGAGTATGTACAGCAGTAAAGACTGCAACACCCAAGAAGCCTAACTCAGCTCTTAGAAAGATTGCCAGAGTTCGTCTTTCAAACGGAATTGAAGTTACATCTTACATTCCCGGTGAAGGCCACAACTTACAGGAACACTCAGTTGTTCTTATAAGAGGTGGAAGAGTTAAGGATTTACCCGGTACTCGTTACCATGTAATCAGAGGTACACTTGATACAGCAGGTGTTGCTAACAGAAAACAGGCTCGTTCTAAATACGGCGCTAAGAGACCTAAGAAATAAGCTTGAGTACTACATGAACTAATTTGGTGTAGGGATTCTGATCACATAAGATAGAATACTGCGCGTACACATTAGTTAAAGTGTGAGTACCTATGATCTAATCATGGATTCTTTATTTCAAAAAAATAATATGATTAAGGAGGGAAGAACCGTGCCACGTAAAGGACATATTCAAAAAAGAGATGTATTGGCAGATCCTTTATACAACGACAAGGTGGTTACCAAGCTTATCAACAACATCATGTTAGATGGTAAGAAAGGTGTAGCCCAGAAGATTGTATATGGAGCATTTGCCAAAGTAGAAGAAAAGAGCGGAAAACCGGCACTTGAGGTGTTTGGAGAGGCAATGGATAACATTATGCCTATGCTCGAGGTTAAGGCAAGACGTATCGGTGGTGCAACATACCAGGTACCTATCGAAGTAAGACCTGACCGTAGACAGGCTTTAGCTCTTCGTTGGCTTACAATGTTTTCTCGTAAGAGAAGTGAAAAGACAATGGAAGAAAAGCTTGCAAATGAAATTTTAGATGCAGCAAACAACACAGGCGCAGCTGTTAAGCGTAAAGAAGATATGCATAAGATGGCTGAAGCTAATAAGGCGTTTGCACATTACAGATTCTAATAAAGGAGGAAACCAATGGCTGGAAGAGAATATCCTCTTGAGAGGACCAGAAATATTGGTATTATGGCTCATATTGATGCTGGTAAAACTACAACAACTGAGCGTATCCTTTATTATACTGGTGTAAATTATAAAATCGGTGAAACTCATGATGGTGAGTCGACAATGGACTGGATGGAGCAGGAAAAGGAA
>JAZUDQ010000011.1:0-12669 GCA_045639745.1 Lachnospiraceae bacterium
GTATGTTCCCCACATCCAGCTTCCTTCAGATTCGAGGTCGCCCTCGACACCCTTGCCTTCGGCTATATCCTTCCCACTACCGGGCGGATTCGGGACTTTAACCCGTTAGAAACGTGCGCCGCTAGGCGCACATATAAAAAATGCATATTTGCGGTTCTCCGCAAGTATGCATTTTTTTAGTTATACCTCCGACGTCAATGATTCACTGTTCCCGGAACATGACTAATCTTCGCATCCCGGTTTCAAACTTCCTTTAACAAGATTTTCTTGAATGATTCTGTCCGTAATCTCATACAGATATTCCGAACCTTCTTTTGTTGCAGACTGCCTGCCATATACCTGATCGACATTAACACCGTGTTCTTTCCAGTCCAGACCGCCGTTACTGTTATTTAAAAGAAGCGGCTGAAAATTATCCATAGCATGGGCGAATGCCGCTTCCGCTGTTTCTCCGGCTTCAAATTCATCAAAAAGAGATGTCAGTTTTTGTTTCTGATCTTCCGGAAGCAATGAAAATATTCTTTCCTTTGCGGCTTCCTCTCTTGCCTTCTGAGTCTTCTTAGCCTCTTCGTCATAAGCATATGTATCACCGGCATCTATTTCGACCACATCGTGTATCAGACACATCAGCATTACCTTGGCGACATCTATTTCCCTGTTGGAATATTCACTTAAAAGATATGCCATGATTGCCATATGCCATGCGTGCTCGGCATCATTTTCATTTCTTCCTTCCAAAGATAAGTGAGTCTGTCTGAAAATATTTTTTTCTTTGTCGATCTCCAGAATAAAGTCGATTTGTTTTTTTAATCTTTCATTCATATCTGCCATTAGAATAATCTTCCGCTTCCTCTGCCCTCAACCAAGGCTTCTACACGCCTCGGAAGAACAGGATGATCCAATACCAAATTATATGCCCACATAAACAAACCCTTTTGATTCACTACCTCATTTACATAGTCTTCCTTATCAAGCATTTTGTACAAATGACGATCGATAACGAGAACAAGCATTGTATCCAAACCGTCATTTCCCGTAAGCCGCTGTGCCATTCTGTCGCAACTGAACTCTCTGGCTCTTGAAGCTACCGAACCTATTATGGGAAGACTCTCCGAAAACCATATGGGAAGTTTATAATGAAGCGTTGAATGGCCGAAATAAATATGAGCCATTTCATGAGCGATTGCAAAATTCAAAGCATCCATATCCTTATGTTCTCTGTATGCCACTTCAACCAGTTCAGCATTTATCTGTACCCACTGACGCTTAAAAATAAAGGTTGAAAATGCATTTAAAATGCCTCCACCCTGACTTATATAAGCTTTCGGTACGTCAATACCGAGACGGGAAGCATAATCCTCAATTGTATGATAGATTTCGGGGAAATTTTTCTCTGTAACACGCACGGAATTGGCTCTGTACTTGGCGTAAAAATAATATAATCCCAAATAACCGGTTATCAGAGTTCCCAAACCGCCCAGGAGTATCGTTACCTCCGTTGGCGTATTGTCAAAAAATGAAGGTTCCTTCTCTTCCGATTCTTCGGACTCTTCCGCATCTTCGGACTCTTCCGCTTCTGCATCATCACTTTCAGTATCGTCTTCCTCGTTGTATACAACTTGTTCCATAAAGTTCTCATATTCTTCGGAACAACTATCCATAAAATCAGAACTGTTCTGCTTAAAATTGATAATAAACCAGATTACAACCGCCAGAATCATACCTGTATTTATGGTTATTAATACTGCGTACCAGAATTTTTCTCTGCGATGTCTGCACATTTCGCCGATCTCCTTTGTAATGGGAGCCGCCTTTTCTTCTTCAGTCATCTCATACGTTTTATTTTCACCGATCAAAGCTCTGTATCTTTTTAGATTCTTCGCTTCTTTTTTCTTCATCCGTTTTTCCTTGTTCATACTTACCCCCAATAATATTCCTCACGCATAATTTTACACTCTCTTAAATTTCGAAATAAAATCCCATGCCTTCTCACATGTATGTCTTCTGCATTCATGGCCCTGTCCGCTTATACTTGAAAGAGCAGTTCTGCATACGCCGTCGGTACTTGTGTAGTACTGCACTGTAAGTACACTTCCGTTTTCCTCGTTTACCTCCTTCTCCAAACGGTCACCGTTATAACCCCAGAACGGATTTTCCCAGGATTCTTTTTCTTCGAAAGAAATATCAAATTTTACGTTTAGCTTGTTTACATCCGCAAGATACTGAAGTCTCTCGATAGTGCTCTCATGAAGTCCCGGCATCTCAGGCACCGGTGATTGTTCACCTGCGGAATAAAATACCGGAAGCGGTTTATCGGTATTAAAATTATCTCCGTGAGACTGACCGAGGAAATTATCTTTTACCGGAAACAATGCACTCGCAGGACATACTCCCGCCAAAATCTCCGGATATTCCTGAAACAAATCCCATGTCTTTCCGCTTCCCATTGAAAAGCCGGTCGCATATATCCTGTTTTCATCAACATTATATTTTTGCTTTAAATGATTTATCACTTCAACAACTTCTGTAGCCGTTATAAACTGATGATTTTCCACCGATACAAAAAGGAAATTGTTTTTGCGCGCCACCTCATACCATCCGCTTACAAAAGTAAGATACATGGAAGAATCGCCGCCTCCGTGAAAGCCTATCATAAGAGGAACCGGTTCATTGTCCATCAGTCCTTTGTTATAATACGCAAAATAACCTACCGGATGAGTCGCAGAACCTTTGTATTTTTCATTATTGTCGCGGGAGGTATTGACAGTACATATTCCCGATTCTTCAATCATACCAAGCTCATCAAGATCCGGTTCGGTCTGCAACTCGCCGCACCACATTTTAAATTTACAAACAAATGACCGGTAATCCGAACAATAATCTGCCTTATCCTTAACAAGAAGATTCGGGCGATCTTTAAAAGCATTATTAATCTCATCGTTATTGCCTATACTTATAACAGCCGTTTTCTTATTGTTGATAATCGGTGTAATACTCAGGCGCTCCACAGAACACATAGCCGGAGTAATGTCTCCCGGACCCCATAATGCTTCTCCCTGAACAGACTCCTGAGAAAGAATCTTTCCCGCAACATAGTCTGCCGATTTACCGAAGCTGTAAATATCTGCTCTGAACAGAGCTCCTCTAATAAAATATCCTTTAAATTCCTTTGTAAAAAAATCATCTATTTTACATATACCATCCTCAAAACGAGGATCATTCTTAACCTGTTCGATAAATGTTGTATAAAGAGAAATATCAGCACCGTCCCACCCATTCTCGTTCGTCGGATATACAAAAAGAACCATGCTGTCGTATTTTTTTGCAATTGCGGCAAGACCCGTACTTTCCGCAAATTCCACAGCATTTTCCATAGTCATTTTTTGTTCTTCAAAAATCACAATAAGCGGTGCCCTAAAGGTGTAATTCAGAATCTGACCATCGATATTACTCTCCGGATAGTATGCTTTTAAATAAAATTTCTCAAATTCGTGTTCCCAATATTTTCCGCCTTCGGTTAATTTTATTACCTCCGGTCTTTCATTCATTGCCATAAAAATACTCCTATCGGTTTTATTTAATATTTTATATCAACACACCAAAATTTTAAACACTGATTCCCGGGCTGTGTTATAATATTGGAATAGGCTCATGAACATGCTTTGGGGGAAATATGGACATTTTTAATACTGATAATGTATCATTCAATAAAAATCAAAATGAACTTACTCAACTATTTGACAATCAGCTGAGAGAGCACTATTTCGGCATATACTATCTCTATTTGGATTTCGGTCTTTTGACAGTACTTAAAACGGAACACCCTTATCTTATCGGTGAATCGGGCGAATCCTGTTCTTATATGACACTGTGCAAATTTCTTAAATCATTATCCAACGAACAGGACAAGCAATACGTTAATAATATCAGTGACATTAATTATCTGAAACGTATTTTTTCCAAAAATAACTTCGGTTCTTATAATTTCAAATCACTTTTCAATGAATTCAATTCAAAAATCGGTATTTCCTGGTTCGTTCTTCAAAGAGACGAAAAAAATACACCTTCCGTTCTGGCACTCGCATTCAATTATCTTCAAAATAATGCATTTGACGAAGATTTCGACATAGCAGCATCCGTAATGAACACTCCGGAACTCACAGAATTGAATTCTCTCGGTCCCGAGAAGCCCAAAATTAATAAAATGATTGAAAATATCGTATTGAAATATGACCTGGCCTACAGTGTTAATATTTCCGACGATTCTTTTAAAATAATAAGACTGGATGAACATATTTTATTGGGACATGAAAGAAAGTTCGATACTTTTTCCGAAGTAAAAGAATTTTTTCTGAACGAAATAATACATCCTGCCGACAGAAGCTTTATGGAAAATGAACTCAGTTATACGACAATTATACAAAAACTGAACGAATTTAAAGCATATTCTCTTGAATACAGATCATTTATCAACGGAACCTTCAGTTGGAACGAAATGAGCGTGACTTCCATATCCGAAGGTCTGGTTCTTATCGGATTCTCACTTAAGGACTCTGAAATTACCAAGAACCGGCTTTCCGAAATTACCTATAATGAATATACATCACTGTTTGTTATAGACGTAGATTCTCAGACTTTTAAAGCAATTAAAAAGGCACCCCTGTTCCAAATGCTTCCTCTCAATAAGGCTTTTTCCTACAATCTTGCCATGGAGCAATTTTCTCAAAGACTGTCCGGCGAATTCCGTGATTTCTTTAAACAAATAAGCGATATGAAAAATCTTCTTGAGAAATTTGCAAATGATGATAAATTCACTTATTCCTTCAAATCAGGCAACATAAATGATGAAAAATGGATAGATATGACAGGCTTTATTATCTCCAAACATGAAGATATGACTCCTGCCATGATTGCCATCGGATGCAGCCTGTCCGATACACTTGCGGTCAAAAGACAGGAAATCCAGACTCGATTGAAGGAAGACATGCATATAATAAGCGGTCTTGCAGAAAGTTTTGATACTCTTTTTTATATCAACATTTCAGATAATATATTTGAAATATTTCGATTCAACGGAGAATATCATCCCAATGTTTCTCAATTTACCGCTGAATGTAAAAATCCATTTGAATGCTTACATAAGTTGATAAAAAATGAAGAAATACATCCTGAAGATGTACATATACTTGATAAAATAAATTCCGGCTACCTAAAGAAAAAACTCAGTCACAGCAAACAATATCACAAAAGATTCAGACGTTTAATTAACAATGAATACCAATGGTCGGAAATTACAGCAATCAAATATGAGGATACCGACGAACAACCCAATGCCCTTGTTATAGGTATTTCTTCCTACGATGAAGAAATACAAAGTCAGCAGGCAATTAACAATTGCTTTAAAATTCTTACAAAAGAAGTGCCGATAAATGAATCCATAAATATATTACTTTCCATCTTGGGAAAATTTTACGATTCGGAAAGAACATTTCTTTTTGAATTCTCGCAGAATAACGAAACAATTAAAAATATTTATGAATGGCATGCGGATAAAGCATTTCCCGAATTAAACACCCCTGAAATATCAGACGATGTCAATATTAATGTATTTAATTGGTTAAAAAAGCAATGTATCCACGGTACAACATTCCTGGATATATCCGACACATCAGAGCTTAATTCCGAACTTCGCGTCTATTTTAAAAAACATAAACTTAGCAGTTTACTTATTACTCCCATAATTAATGACGATGAGGTTGTCGGTTTGACCTGTATCGATAATCCGAAAAAATCCATTAAAAACAGTGATATTATAAAGACCGTTGCTGCCGTCTCTCACAGTGAATTATTACAGCAGAACGAAAAAGACGAGGAACATATTACTCTGGCCAAATTAGCCAACGCCTTTGAATCTGTATATTATGTTGATTTAAATAATGATTACATACGTTCATGGAAGATGGCTTCCGAACGCAAAGATTACTATGACGTAATACAAAAATACTCTTCAATGGCCGACTATATCAAAAGGCATGTTGCAATAAACGAAAGAGAACGCTGTCTTAAAATGACCGATGCCGATTATGTTCTGGAGCAGTTTAAAACTAAGGATCGTTTCAGTATTGAAATGACGGATACATTTCTCAAACAAGATCGTAATTTTGTTTATGATTACATAAGAGTAAATGACGAAGGCTCGCAGTTTGTCATATGTTGTAAAGATGTGACCGACACCATGGAGAAAGAAAAACAACAGAATCAACAGCTTGAAAAAGCACGTCTTGCAGCTGTAGAAGCAAATAACTCCAAGACAAATTTCCTGTTCAACATGTCTCATGATATTCGAACTCCCATGAATGCCATAATCGGTTTTACAAATATGGCACAAAAGCACATCGATGACAAAGAGCGTGTAATGGACTACCTTGATAAGATTGACACCTCCGGACTTCAACTTCTTTCTCTTATTAACCAGGTTTTGGAGATGGCAAGAATAGAGGCGGGAAGAATTGAGATAGAAGAAAATCCCATAAATATAATGGATGAATACAATTCCATGGTAACCGTTTTGACGGAACAGGCTAAATCCTTCGGCTTAAAATTCAATCATTCAACCAAAAATATAACCCATCCTTATATTCTGGCTGACAAAGCCCGACTGAACTCAATCTGCCTAAATATTGCGGGTAATTCCATCAAATACACTCCAAAGGGCGGAACCATTAATTATACCGTTGAAGAAATAGAATCAAAGAGAGAAGGGTATGCCTCTTTTGTTTTAACGGTTCGCGATACCGGTATCGGAATGTCAAAGGATTACCTTAAAATTATCTTTGAACCATTTACTCGGGAAAAAAGCTCTACAGTTAGTAAGATTCAGGGTACGGGACTCGGAATGTCAATTGTAAAAAATCTTGTAGATCATATGGGCGGAGAAATAAAAGTTGAATCCGAACTCGGAAAAGGTACATGCTTTACCATTAACATCGATTTTAAGATTGACGTCAACTGTTCCGCAAACACGAACTCTGCCACCAAACCGAATAAAGTATCTTTTGACGGTTACAGAATTCTTTTGGTGGAAGACAATGAACTTAACAGAGAAATTGCGAATGCAATTCTGAATGAAAAAGGAATTATTACGACAGATGCCGAAAACGGCTCTGTAGCATTGGATATACTAAAGGAAAAAGGTCCCGATTATTTTGACATTATTCTTATGGATATCCAAATGCCCGTTATGAACGGCTATGAGGCAACCGTACTTATTAAGGAACTGTATCCTGATTTAAAAGCTCCTATAATCGCCCTCTCCGCCAACGCTTTTTCGGAAGATAAAGAACATTCGCTGTCAGTCGGTATGGTTGATCATATCTCAAAGCCTTTTAATATCACTGAAATGTTTAATACTCTTGCTAAATACATCAGATAACTGTGTTCGGAAGCAACAGATTTTACCATCTGTTGCTATCGAACATATAATTATAATCTTCATCATTTGCTTCAAGTTCATCCAAAGTTAACGGAGAACCGCAATGCGGACAACTCGATACTGTCTTATCAACATATACACCACCGCAATATTTACAAACAATTTCTTTAATATATTTTTCTGAAACAAGTGCTATTTTTTTACCTCTGTATTTTTTATTAGGATCATAGAAAACCATAAAATAACAATGAACGCATATAAATCCGATATATAACACACTGCCTACCAAAGCACCCGCATCAAGGCTGAAGTCCATAATATGCGCATTCATGTCTTTGAAAGAATTATCAATAGCTTCTCCGACTGTATATTTGGTATCCTGCAACAAATAAGTATGAAGAGAATTTACATAATTCTCCCCGACTGATTCCGTAATTATCGAATCGGTATCATTTCCCTGCATTTCAAAATGGTACCAGTTAACAAAATCATCGGATTCCTCCGGTTGGGTATAAACTATCAAAAAATGCTTCTCATCATCAAATTTATTTACATACAGATAATACGCATACTCTTCCATATTTGAATAGTTGTTAATCCAATCGGAATTATATCCCGTAATCAAACAAGGTGTTATACCCGTCTGTGAATAAAAATCCCGGAATTCATTCATTATCATACTTTCCTCACTGTCGGAAAGAATATCTATATTATCTTCTATACACATATGACCTTCTGTGGCAGGCTGAATTCTTTTGGGATTATGAATTGCTTCTCCTACCATAAGAAAAAAACCGAAAATAAACGGGATGTAAACCAACAGCAAAAAATATCTCGTTTTACTGAATTTTAAATTAGTCATATCTGCATTCGAATATACGTAATTCGGTCGGCTATTTTCATAATATACATATCTTCGACTGCCCGTAAAGGGAACGGTACTCGTTCTACGACCTCCGCCATGTGATCCTCCGCCATGCGATCCTCCGCTATGTGATCCTCCGCCATGCGACCCTCCGCCTGTTGAATGTGGCATATGTGTCTCCTTCCTCTCTTTACCAGTTATTATTGGTAACATATCTACAACAATATTATATGTAATTTTCATAACTCTATAAATAGAATTAAAAAAATATTAACTTATGTCAATGATCAATTTTCTTAACTTTATTCATTCTGTATATGCTGTGTTATAATGTGAAATATGGAACAGATGAGTATTTTCGATGATGTCAGAATTCAACATACACCTCTGGCAAGCAGATTAAGACCTGACAATTTAGATGAATATATCGGACAGAAACACCTTGTCGGAAAGGGAATGATTCTCCGAAAACTTATTGAAAGCGACCAGATATCCTCCATGATTTTATGGGGACCTCCGGGCGTTGGTAAAACTACGCTCGCAAGAATCATTGCCAGCTGCACTAATGCTCAGTTTGTTGAATTCAGCGCTGTTACCAGCGGAATTAAAGAAGTTAAAGATGTAATGAAACAGGCTGAAGATAATCTTAGAATGGGTATCCGAACAGTTCTGTTTACAGATGAAATACATCGTTTTAATAAAGCTCAACAGGATGCTTTTCTTCCCTATGTTGAAAAAGGAAGTATTGTTCTGATAGGTGCAACCACCGAAAATCCTTCTTTCGAAATCAATTCAGCTTTGTTATCAAGATGTAAAGTCTTCATTCTCAAAGCTCTGGAAGAAGAAGACCTTTATACTCTTCTTAAACAGGCCATTTCTTCCAAAAAGGGTCTCGGGAACATGGATATACGGATTGAAGATTCATATTTAAGAAGTATTGCCGAATTTGCAAACGGAGATGCAAGAACAGCACTCAATACATTGGAGATGATTGTCTTAAACGGTGATATTCAGCCGGATTCATCCATGCTTGTTACCAAAAAAACACTTGCCATGTGTATGGACCAGCGTTCTTTATTATATGATAAAAACGGTGAAGAACATTTCAATATCATATCAGCTTTACACAAATCAATGAGAAATTCCGATCCGGATGCAGCAGTTTACTGGCTTCACCGAATGATAGACGGCGGTGAAGATCCTTTATATATTGCACGAAGACTTATAAGATTTGCCAGCGAAGATATCGGTATGGCTGACTCATATGCCCTTACACTCGCTGTATCCGTTTATCAATCATGCCATTTCCTCGGATATCCGGAATGTGATGTTCACCTAACCCATGCAGTCGTTTACCTCTCAATGGCTCCGAAATCCAACTCTCTGTATAAATGCTGTCTTTCGGCCAAAGAAGATATACAAAATATGCCTGCAGAACCCGTTCCTCTAAATATATGCAACGGTGTTACAAATCTCATGAAAGAAGCAGGTTACGGCAAAGGATATATTTATGCACACGATACGAAAGAAAGGATTACAAAGATGCAATGTCTTCCGGATAAACTGGTAGGAAGAGAATATTATCAACCCACCGCATCCGGCGATGAAAATGAAATAAAAGAAAAGCTTGAAAAAATCCGAAAATGGCGTTCGGAATAAAAATCTGATTCATAACCAGCAGTTAACATCACGGATTCCGAGTCTGCCTGCCCGAGCATATGTCACACATTTGGCACCGCCTCTGCATTTTACGTAATATTGACAACCTTTACACTCCGGCACCTCACTGGCATTCACAATCTCACGTATCTTTTTATTTTGAGCAAGAAAAGCTTCAATATCTTCAACCTGATTTATATTGCCAATAATAAACGGCAGCCTCCTGCAGGCCATCATATCACCGTTTGCCAATATTATCAGCAGTCTTTTCCCCGCACTGCATTCATAGCCGCATTTATTGATATGCAGCCCCTGAAGAGCTCTGTCATTGGATATAAAAGAATATTTTCGTTTTAATTTAACAGCACTTGCCGATATTTCTTTAAATTCTTCAGTTGAAAGATATACCTTTTCATCGTCTGATACGACTCTGTCCCACCACAATTTATCAACTTTATGATTTTGGCAAATTCGTGCCACATCGGAAAAATCACGATAATTGCTTTTCATTGCGGTAAAAGAAACCAATACTCTCGTTCCTGTCTTTTTTAATTCATCGATACCCTTCAGAGCCTTTTCAAAATTACCTTCTCCGCGTATTTCGTCATGAATATCCTTTGTTCCGTCAAGGCTGACTTGAACAAATACCGGTTTTAGTTTACTTATTCGTTCTGCCGTTTCTTGATTTATTAAAACACCGTTGGTCAATATTCCGAGACGAATGCCTCTTCTCTTGATTTCCCCGGCCGCTTTAAAGAAATCGGGATGAAGTAGCGGTTCTCCTCCGGTTAGGTTAATCTGACCTTCATATCCGTTTAATTGTAAATACTTTTCATATTTATCCAATACGGGAAGCATTTCCTCAAATAACATTTTTGCTCCGTAATCATCCTGATAACAATGAGTACACTTCAGATTACAACTATGAATTATATGCCACTGAAGATAATGACGAAGCATCAGTCTGCACCTCCGCCCCCACATGAGGAACATGAAGAACATGATGAGCACGATGAACCCGATGAGCCCGAATTGTCATATTTATGTACTTCCCTATACATGTTATGGCTTGATTCTTCAGACATCATTAAACTTCTGTATCTTTCCATATTGTTATAATAAGTAAATTCATCCGATTGTTCGATGGTATTAAGAATAATATTTCCGGTTAATGTTGCTTTAAAAATTAAATCTTCTCTAAAATCAAATTCATAAAAATCTTCAAGCGGAACATTCCGTATTTTCTGATATTTTAGTGCCAGCTTGCATTTTAACCAATCTTTCTGATATTCCCCGTATTCCTTTTTTGATAATCTGCATTTGGCTTCTCTATTGAATTCTTTCTTTAAATCAATAATAAATCGAACGAAGTTTTCATAATCCGTTTCAATATTTTCATTTAATTTACGCTGACTCAGTCTTCCGTCTCCCATACTTGCGGTATTAAAAATAAACTCTGTCATCAAATAATCATATCTGTTCTCGTTTTTATCCGAATTAATATAAATATCTCCGTTTTCTTCGAATCTGAGAATATCTCTTTTAGCCATATAATTACTGTAAAGACTGAACAATTTCTGGTACACTGCCGTATCAAACCCATACGTAAATTCAAACGGCTTCAATTTATTTCCCCATTTTTCAATTACCGTAACTATATAATTGGGATTTTCTTTTACTGCCTTTCTGACCTTCAGACTGTTGATGATATTTTTTACAATTACCCAAATTATCATTATTGGAATTATTAAAAAGATAAGAAAGCCGATAATTCCAATAATCAACCCTTCCTTAGAGATTTCCGTATTTCTGTTTTTATTATTAAGCTCATCACTTCCTATGCCTACAGCATTGCTGATTGTTGCCCCGTCTATTCTGACCTTTACTTTAAACATGCCGTCCGAACCTTCGGATGTCACTGTCGATACATTATCACTTGACGATTCGGTAGCATTATTTGAAACATACAATACCGAGTTGGTTGCACCGGATGGACTCGTAATATTTACGGTAACTTTATCAACAATTTTTTCAAAATTGGCACCGATAAATCTGTATACAAAAAGATAATAATCATTGTCCACATACTTTACAGCATCGTATAATCTGTAACTGATTTCATAGACTCTTACTACATGCGAACTCTCCATATACATACTGAGAGTATATCCTTCCGAAGTTGCCGAAATATTGAACGTATTATCTGCTCTTTCCTCCGTGGAATTAGTGTAACTGCAGCTGTTTCCGTCTATACAAACCTTGTATGACTGAATATCACTAGTATATTCTTCCTCCTTTGGAAGATTATTTGAATAATAATCCTTATAAAATCTTGTAAAAGTTCCTTCGGAAAAGAACACTGTCCATTTTTCCGTAATATCAACAGAACCGTCTTCATTTATCACAACATTAAATTCCGCTTCGGGAATGCTGTATTCCTTATCTTCCGCATAAACAGACATCGGTACCGTTTGAACGGTTAACACCAAAATAAAGATAAACAAAAAAAATCCGTATATAATTCTTTTCCGTTTTTTCATACTTGTCTCACCTCGTATTTTATACTCTCTCTAGTCAATGATATTCGCAATCCGCTTCGCTACTTGCTCATAAAAAAGCGGCACTTCGTGCCTTACGAGGTACGGGGCTTGAATCCCCGCACCTCGTACAAGAGCACCCACCGCCTAAAGGCAGTGGGTTTTCTTGTACTTTT
>JAZUDQ010000012.1:0-5713 GCA_045639745.1 Lachnospiraceae bacterium
CACAGCCACAATAACTATATGTCGCCTAATGAATTCGAAAATCTATATCTGTCTGTAGCCGAAGAAGGCGTACAGAAGAAAGTGAGTTAATATGAGAAATCTCCCATTTTAATTTGTTCTAAATCTTGACAGAGGACCAATTCTCATTATTATATTATCCTTTCCGTAGCTTTTATTAATAATATCCGATATTGTACTGTTAATTATACATCCGTTTACCACTTTTTTTATCTTTTTATCCCTTTGAGCATTGTATGGTTTTACCGTTTTAAGTCTCAGGGCATTTGATACGACAAAGAATCCCGATAATCCCATTGCCAATGCCCCGATCATCGGATTCAAACGCCATCCGAAAGGTTTAATAAAAATACCGGCAGCAAGAGGAATACATATTACATTATAGAAAAATGCCCAAAAAAGATTTTCATAAATATTTCGTAATACCGACTTCGAAATTCTTACAGCTGCTACCACGTCACGTATGCTGTTTTTCATCAGAACTACATCTGCGGCATCAATTGCTATATCAGAACCTGCACCGATAGCTATACCGATATCCGCAGCGGTTAATGCCGGAGCGTCATTTATCCCATCGCCCACCATTATTACTCTTCCGTATTTTTTCAGTTCACATATAATACCTTCCTTAACATTGGGAACAACGTGAGATATTACATCATCAATTCCGACTGCTTCGGCAACATTTTTTGCCGCAGCCTCATTATCTCCCGTCAGCATTACAACTCTCATGCCCATCTTTTTCAGTTCGAATACGGCCTTCGCAGAATCATTTTTAATTACATCCGCAACTGCTATTATGCCAATTGCTATTTTATTTTGAGCGAAAATTATCGCCGTCTTACCTTCATTTTCAAATGAGGACATCTTCTCCTTAAATTCTTTGTTGACCGATACTCCGAGGTTGGAAATAAATTCATAATTACCGCCCGCAATCCGTACGCCGTCAAGACAGGCTGCGATTCCGCGTCCCGGAATATATTCAAAATCCGAAACTTCGCAAAGCTCAGTATTATTTTCGGAAGCATATTGTGCAATTGCTCCCGAAACCGGGTGATTGCTTTTTACTTCCAAGGCATATGCATCTTTCAATAGTTCTGATGTACCTTTCTCATTTGACGTCCATATATCGGTCACATGCATAATACCCGTAGTAATTGTTCCTGTTTTATCCAATACAACAATCTGTGCTTTACCGGTCTGTTCCAATGAAACAGCACTTTTAAAAAGTATTCCGATTTTGGCAGCAACACCGTTCCCAACCATAATAGCCACAGGGGTTGCAAGTCCCAGTGCACACGGGCAACTTATAACCAATACGGAAACCGCTCCGGTTATAGCATCAGCTGCTGATTGACCGAGAATAAGACGAAGACACAAAGTAAGAAATGCAATCACAATAACCGCCGGGACAAACACAGCCGAAACGCGGTCCGCAATTTTTGAAATCGGGGCCTTAGATGCTGCCGCATCACAAACGCACCGGATTATTTCCGCAAGAACGGTATCCTCTCCTATTTTAACTGCTTCGCAAACTATAAATCCCGAGACATTAATTGTAGCCGCCGAAACAGAGTCCCCCTCCGTTTTATCCTGAGGAATACTCTCTCCGGTCAGCATTGATTCGTTTATCGCCGCCCTGCCTTCAATAATAATTCCATCTGCGGGAATACTTTCTCCCGGGCGCACAACAAATCGATCGCCAACCTTAACTTCTTCTATAGGTACAGTAATCTCTTCACCGTTATTCATTAAAACAGCCGTCCTTGGGGCCAGATTAATGAGTGAATTTATCGCATCGGTAGTCTTTCCTTTTGATATCCCTTCCAATAATTTCCCGACACTAATAAATGTAAGTATCATTGCGGATGACTCAAAATAAAACCCTTCGAAGTAATTACTTTCGTAAAATAATATTTCCACCAATTCATAAATACTGTAACCGTATGAAGCGGTTGCTCCGATTGCTATTAACGTATCCATATTGGGAGATTTATTTATAAGTCCTTTAAATCCACTGACAAAAAACTTTCGATTTACTGCCATAATAAGGCCGGCCAAAACCATTTCATAAAATCCTATAATTGAATAATTATCAACCATAAAATCGGGAATCGGCCAATTCATCATGGAATATCCCATTGACACATACAGAAGCGGGATTAACAAAATTACGGAAATAATCAGTCTCTTTTTTATTTTTGAAATTTCTCTCCGATTAACAAAATCAATCTGTTTATTTTCCGAAATAACGGTTGCATTTTTTCTTTCTGCCCCATATCCCGCTGATATAACCGCTCTGATAACGTCTTGCGTTGAAGCAGTTCCCTCCACAATCATCGAATTTGTAAGCAGATTAACAAAGCAGGATTCAACACCCCGAACATTACGCACACTTTTTTCAATTCTAATCTGACAGGCCGCACAACTCATGCCTGTAATCACATATTGCTCTACCATATCTTTGTTATACCGACGCCAACATATTATTCTTCCAAAACTTCTTCAAATGTATATTGCTGAATCTTCATTCCCAGAGATTTATAAAAATTCACGGCATTTTGATTGCACTCCCATGCGTGAAGAGTAACATTATGAAATTCGTTACGAAGTGCATACTCCTTTACAAATTGATACAGAGCTTTACCGATTCCTTTACCTCTTTCCGATTCTTTTACGCATAAATCATCAATATATATATTTTTGTAGGCATAGGAATGACATTTTTCCCGATTGTCGTTTACAATACAAAAACAATGTCCCAAAACCTCACCTTTATCATTTTCATATACAAATACCGGTGTACAGTCATTTTGTATAATATCAATTAATTCATCCTTGGTATATTTATATCCGTTTTTCTTAAATATATCCGGCCTTCCGTCGTTATGAACTTTAAGGACCTGTACAAGCAGTTCCTGTATCACCTCAACATCTTTTTCCTTAGCACGTCTAATCATATAATCACTTTTACTTCCGTTAATCAACATATAATCAAATAGCCACCGACGAAGAATCATCGATGGCTATAAATATAATCAAGACTCAGTCAGAATTACATTGTTCCTTTTTCAAGAGCAAGTGTTCTTGTTGTAAGATCACAAACCTCTGAAGGACCGTAATACTGTATAGCTCCGGGGAAAGTAAAGCATGTCTCTACTGCCCACTCATCACGATGAGCTTCAAAATATTTGAAAGGCTTACCGTCAAGTTCTACAAGAGCTTTTCTGATAACCGGCTTATCTTCACCGTTTCTTCTTTCCATGTTCATCATCTTTGTTATCGGCATACCACCTGCAACCCATTCTTCAGCAGGCCTTGCAATATTGGAAACCTTTGAAAGATATCCTGTATAGCCATACTGAATAAGCATAAATGCATTGTATCCGAGTGAGTAGCAGTAATCTGCGTCAAAGTTTGAAGGGAAAGCACATCTTCCTTCATAACCGAAGAAGTGATGCTGTGCACCGAATTTACCCTTATATGAGCCTGCAGCCTTTCTCTTTGCAAGTTCTGTTTTTACCATTTCAGAGAAAAGTTTTTCAGATTCAATAAGAGAAACCTGTACATTACCGTGAGGATCTCTCTCAAGGAAGAGCTGCTGCTGAACGAACTGAGGAAGAATATCGAATACGCCAAATGATTCAGCGGTAAGACCGGCTTTAATGTAATCATATTTTGCATTCCAGTTGGGAAGAGCATTAAATTCTTCTGTCTTTGATCCTGCAAGAAGTTCGTTGATTTCAGCAATAAGCTTTGAAAATTCGGGAACGAATTCAACGATACCTTCGGGAATAATTGCTACACCGAAATTATTTCCGTTATTTCCACGTTTCTCAACTGCATCTGCAATATAGCTTGTAATCTGAGCAAGTGTCATCTTCTTAGCTGCAACTTCCTCACCTATAAGACAGATATTGGGCTGTGTCTCAAGTGCACATTCAAGTGCAACGTGTGAAGCACTTCTACCCATAACCTTAATGAAATGCCAGTATTTCTTAGCTGAATTGGCATCTCTTTCAATATTGCCGATAAGCTCTGAATATGTCTTGGTTGCTGTATCAAAACCAAATGAAGCCTCAATATCTTCATTCTTAAGATCACCGTCAATTGTCTTGGGACAACCGATTACCTGAATACCTGTTCCTTCAGCTGCCATATATTCGGCAAGAGTTGCTGCATTGGTATTGGAATCATCACCACCAATAATAACAACAGCTGTAAGTCCGTTTTTCTTAGCATTTTCTGCTACGGTTGCAAACTGCTCTTTAGTCTCGAGCTTGGTTCTTCCCGATCCGATAATATCAAATCCGCCTGTATTTCTGTATGCATCTATAAATGCATCATCAAATTCAACGTAATCATTTTTGAGAAGTCCGTCGGGGCCGCCCTTAAATCCAAGAAGAACATTATCCTTGTTGGTTGCTTTAAGTGCATCATAAAGACCGCTGATAACATTATGTCCTCCGGGTGCCTGTCCGCCTGAAAGGATAACGCCTACAACCTGTTTCTTTGTTGCCGATGTGTTCTGTCCTTTTTCAAATGTTACTTCGGGCTTGCCATATGTGTTAGGAAAAAGAGCTGCGATTTTATCCTGATCTGCTACACTCTTTGTAGCTGCGCCTTCCTTAACGCAGATTTCCGAAATACCGTTTCTGAGCATCCCGGGAAGTTTGGGAGAATACTCGTATCTTGCTTTCTGAAGTGGTGAAAGATTCATATCATTTACTCCTTTATATAAATATTTTTATAACCACAAGTTTTATGCTAAATCATTTTTTAAAAAAAGTAAATCAAATATAGATAAATACCGCTAAAAATTCAAAATAAGTTATTTTTTCTTTACCCAACATATTATAATACTAAAGTAAACACATTAAATCGTTAAGAATCAGATTTGTACAAAACGCTTTTATTCGGAGAAATTTACGCATGTTGAAATTGTATTATACATATACCCCCATATTGGACAATGTGAATATCAACGATCTTATAAAAATACTTCCTGTCGAAACCATGAAAAAAATATCGGGTTTTAAAAACGAAAATGCACAAAAGCAATCGTTACTTGCACAATTTCTTTTATTTAAAGCAAGCTCCGATTCCGGCATCGCTAATCCTATTTCCATAATAGACTACAATGCTCACGGCAAACCGTTCCTTCGAGACAATCCTTATTATTTTAATATTTCTCACTCCGAAGAACTTGTCGCTGTACTGATTTCCGATTACGAATGCGGTCTTGATGTCCAACATACGGACGCCAAAAAAAGTTCCCGAACACTTATGGATATTGCCGGCCGATTTTTCACCGAAAACGAAAACAATTATTTACAAAATCTGGATATTAAAAAACAGAAAAATGAATTCTTCAGAATATGGGCCATCAAAGAAAGCTATTTAAAATATCTCGGTACGGGTCTTTCAGAGCCGCTTAACTCGTTTAATGTTACAATTGCTCCCTGTTCCGATTCTTATGCAGATGATTGTGCCTATATAATTTCCGGAAAAGAGACTTCATTTGTCAAAGTACTTGAACCCCGTTTTTCTTCGGAATATCAGGTTGCGATATGTGTATCACGTGATATTCACAATAGTGAAATTGAATTATTCGCAATAACGAACCTGTCAGAATTCGGTCTTAATATGTAAGTCAATGATATTCGCAATCCGCTTCGCTACTTGCTCATAAAAA
>JAZUDQ010000013.1:0-6309 GCA_045639745.1 Lachnospiraceae bacterium
TTGTGAATTGTAAAATTTGTATACTTAGTAAAAGCGAGAACTCCTAAATTAATAAGGAGGCAAATAAGAATAAGAATGAACTTATGCTTTTTGTTCTTTTCCTTATATGCTTTTTTCTCGTCTTTGGAAAGGCTTTCTTTATTGGCTTTCAGGTATTCGACTTTTTTGTTTTCAGTTCTCTCGATAAATCTCGCGAAAATAAATGTCGATATCGTAGTAAAGAGAATATAAATGAAATATCTGAATCTAGGAAGGAAAGATAAGAAAAATTCCCAGGAGAATCCGGTAACTTTAGATACTTTTATGAGTTCAATAACATCAGCCATGCAGTAAAATACATAGCTTGCAAGCAAAAGAAGCGGCCACTGACATTTTCGAGGTAAAAGATAATAAGCCGCGAAAACAATCAGCAGAAATGCAATGAATTCATAAGAAGTAAAGAGAAGCCCCATTAATCCTCACTTAAACGCATAACTAGCTCATAAAGAGCCTTTGCCGAGTTGAAGTTTTCAGGGATGATTTCTTCTGCAGGAATTGCAACATCAAAATTCTCATCAATTTCGGAAATGATTGAAACAATATCAAAAGAATCCAAAATCTTGTCATCAATCAAAGTATCACATTCCTCAAAGTCTACTTCAGGGTGAAGATCACACAAAATGCTGATTAAATCGTCCATAATTATTTCTCCGTTATCATTTTACTTAATTTATTTCTGTCAAGCTTTCCGTTTGGTGTTGTCGGAAGACTCGAAAGTTTGTTAACGCTGTTCGGCAGCATATATCTCGGAAGTTTATCCTTCAATATTGCTATGAGGTCTTTTGCCTCGATATCTCCGCTGTAAAACAATACTATTTTACTCTTTTCTTTATCATATACACAGCAAGACTGATTAACTTTATCAAGCATATTTACATTAACTTCGATTTCTCCCAATTCGATACGATGTCCCATATGCTTAATCTGATAATCTTTTCGCGAAACGAAAACCAGCTCGCCGTACTCGTTATATTTAGCCAAATCACCGGTTCTGTATATCAGTTCCGGATATCTGTCATTTAACGGGTTTTGAACAAAGCACTCGTTAGTTTTATCGAAAGCGTGATAATATCCAAGTGTCAGAGCGGTTCCTCTGATGCATATTTCTCCGACAGATCCTTCAGGTGCTAACTTGTTATTCTCATCAAGCAACAAAATCTCGGTATTGGTAAAAGGTCTTCCTATAGGAATTGCTTCATCAAGCTCAAAATCTCTGTTTACCTTATAGTAGCAACTCATTCCCGTAGCTTCCGTAGGACCGTAAAGGTTTGTGAATGAAGCATTCGGAAGAGCTTTCTTCCAACGGTTATATTGCTTAATAGGGAAGACCTCGGAACCGAAAGCAATATTGCTTAAGTATTCCGGAATGACCTTATCGAACGTATTAAACGCTGAAATCATTGTAAGTGCAGATACTACCCAGCATACGGTATTTATCTTATATGTGTTCATGTATTCGACAAGCTTAACAGGGAACATGAACAAATCCTTTGGAATCAAGTATGTTGTTGCACCGAATTTCAATGTCGGGTAAAGCTCTTTAAGGCAGGCATCAAAATATAGCGGAGTCTGATTTCCGAAAACAGTGTTCTCGTTAAACTCCAAAACAGCAGAAAGATTCTCGATATAGTCGATAACCGATCTGTGGCAAGCTACAACGCCTTTAGGTATTCCTGTAGATCCTGAAGTAAAAACAACATAAATTGGGTCTGTATCAAGCTGCCTTTCTGAAATTACGGCTAAAGCAGAGTCGTTATGTTCAAAAGAACAGATGTCATCATAACAAACGATTTGACCGTCGAATTTAAAATCACCGACCTTATCAATCGTGTCGTTATCGCATATCATCAATTTTGGCTGCAAATTCTCCAAAATCAAATCAATTCTGAATTTAGGCATCTCATCATCGATACAAACATAAAAGCATCCTGCATAAATTGTACCGAAAAAAGCAGCAATCTCCTTCGGATGTTTTCGCATAAAAACTACTACCGGTTCGTTATATAAACCGATGTCGGCAATTTTCGAAGCTACGGATCTTGATTCGTTATATAGCTCCAAGAAGGTAAGTGAATCAGTACCGTTCGAAAACGCTGTTTTCTCAGGTTTTAACTTGACAATATTATCTAAATATTCAAGAACGTTTCTTTGTTGCATAATATGTTCCTTACTTAATGTTAATCAAATCAACCAAACTCTTTTTTGTTTTCTTTCCGCAATTTTGTACTGAGGTAACAGCCAATACTTCCAAAGTATCGATAACATTATCTCCTAAATCGAAGAATTTTCTTAAACATGACAATTCGGTACATCCAAGGATGACTGCCTGTGCGCCTTGTCTTAAAGCATCGTTCTTAACATTATAAAAATCATCGGCAGAAGGTTTGGTGCCGGCTTTAATATTATCGTATATCAGTTTGTTTACGGTCTTTTGGCAGTATTCATCAGGAGTAATAGCGGAAATCCCGAATTTGTTTAATTCATTCTCGAAAATCTTGCTTTTAATTGTTCCTTCAGTACCCAGAACCATTACAGTCTTAATCTTTTTATCATTTAAAACCTTACAGGTCTCACGTATTCCGTTAATAACAGGAATAGTTACGGCAGATTCAAGATCCTCATGAAAATAATGAGCAGTAATGCAAGGTACAGCAATGCAAACAACTCCCGAATCCTGAAGTTTCTTTGCGATATCCAAAAGATAAGGCTTAGGACTTTCGGTTGATTTACCGAGAATAAAGTCCGTTCTGTCAGGAATAGAAGGGTAATTATAGATAATAGAATTAAGATGTTCCTGATCGACTGTGGCATCTGTCGATTCTACAATTAACTCCAAAAAATATGCGGTTGCCATCGGTCCCAAACCACCGATAATTCCCAGTGTTTCCATCAGTTTCCTCCGTTAGGGGGAGTTGCCCCCTCAACAATAGTGAAGTCATAATAATTCAGCATATACTGACAAGACTCTGTTTCTCTGTCAGGGTACAAAGACTCATCGAAAACATGAGAATTCCAATGCGTTGATGCATCAAGTTCAGCATCGGTAAGCATAAATCTATGATTATCGGTATCCTCAAATGCGGTTGTATCAAAATGATACCATCCGAATCCGACATTAATCAGATTCCAATAATGCGAAGAGTAAGTAGTATCACTTTTAACCATATCGATGTTCTCGATACCAGCTTCATCAAGCAAAGCCTTAGAGACAGCAAAATAAGTGAAGCAGTCACCCGTATGAGTAGTAAATCCTCTTATAGCCTCTCTGATATAACTGGTTTTATCCGAATCAGCTGCATAGTAGACGTTACTTCTGACCCAACCGAAAATCTTAAATGCTTTCTCCATATCAGTCATATCGTCCGTAATAATAGATGAGAGGACATCCTGAGCCAATGCTTTCATCTCATCCATCTGTTCAAAGCCTTCAGGTTTGATTTTTAGTGTTAAAATGCAGGTTTCTGTTGTAACATTTCCGTATTCGTCCTCGGCTGAATATATAACTTCATATTCGCCCTCTTCGTTAAGATTTACGTTGCTGTTATCAACTGTAACTTCAATATCCTCATCCCAGTTATCTTCGGCATAAACGTCGTTCATATAACTTATCGGATCACCGATATATGCTTCCAAATCACAAACGTTATAGATAATTGGACATTCTGTATCTGTAATAATTGTAAGCTCAGAGGTAACGACTGAATTATTACCTGTTGTATCGGTTATTAAAACATTTACTTCCTGAGTACCTACATAAGTAAAGTCTGGGTCGTTTAAAAACTCTATACTTACGTTTGTAACATCAGAAATATCTGTTACAAAATCTGTTGCAACCAAAGGTTCGTCATGAAGCTTAATCTCATGACTAACAGGTTGACCGACAGGAGATATTGTATCTTCTACATGAAGAACGGAATCAAACTTAACAAGACTACCGTATCCGATTGTCACAGGGTAATCTCCCGGTATAGAAGTATTTAAACCGGAGACATCGGAAGCAAAATAAGCCATTTCCGACGGTACAAACAAAAAATCGTTTACGCCGACGTTATTGCCGGCTTCAATATAAATGTCCGTATATCCTCTCGGAAGAACAATCCAGTATACGAAACACAATATAATTGATTCAATAACTACAATTGTAAAAAGCAAACCGGTATGGTTTTTCTTCTTTTTCTTTGTATCCTTTTTAGCATTTCCGGATTTGTTACCGTTAGATGCGGGATTATTAGTTACTTTATGATAAACGGGGGTGGAAGAGGTAGGAATAGTCCTTCTGACATTTCCGCTTCCTGCTCTGTTAAGGTCACTTGGTACACCGACCTTTGAATTATCGGTACTATGTTTTTTCATATTTATATAGAGTCCTTAAATTAATATATTTATTATAATAATAAATACCGAAAATGGACTAATAAATTGCACAAAAAAACAGAGGTCGTATGACCTCTGTTATGGTGCACCTTCAGGGACTCGAACCCGGGGCCCACTGATTAAGAGTCAGTTGCTCTACCATCTGAGCTAAAGGTGCATTTGCTGTCTTTCTGACTGACGGTGATTATTATATCTATATGATTATGCTATGTCAACACTTTTTTTATATATTTTTCTTCTCGAAAAAATCAGCCATATCAAGAGTGCAGAAAGGCTCAGTAAGCGGGAGTTCTACAGGGGTTTTAAGCTTGGCAGATTTATAGATTCCAAGCAAATTGTCGACAGAAGTATATCCGGCATATGCATCTGCAATAGGTTCTTTACCGTTTCTGATTGATTCAACCAAATCAGCATATATTCCGGTGTGAGGATTAAGCGCATATTTGAAAGATTTAAAGCCGCCGACTTTAAGTTGTCTTCTAATATATTTGCCGTTAATCTTTTTTCCTTTCTCGTTAAGAATATTCAGGAATGGCATACCTTTGCGAAGACCGAGATTGATAAAACCTTTCTCACAGCTGATGCTAAACATTGCTTCTTTATTGTTTTCCAATGTTGCCGTAGTTCCTTCAATCATTGAAAGCGCACCGTTTTCCATAGTGAAAACAGCCATACCGAGATCTTCGGCTTCGATGTTTCTCAATCTTTTTGAGATTGAAGCGGTAACAGAGACAGGTTTTAAGCCCATAAGCCAGAAAAGAAGATCTACGGCGTGAATAGTTTGATTCATAAGTGCACCGCCGTCGCTTTTCCAAGTTCCTCGCCAAGCTGCTGAATCATAGTAGTCCTGGTTATGGCCCCATCTGACGTTTATTACGCCGTGGGTTACTTTGCCGTAAACACCGTTTTCGATATCTTTCTGAATTAATCCAACGAGAGGGAAATATCTGTAGATATGACCCATACAGATTTTAGCTTCAGTTTTACGTGATAATTCGTATAAATCCTTTGCTTCAGCGGAAGACATTGTCATTGGTTTCTCAAGAAGAATATTAATCTTACGGTTTAAGCATTCGCAAGCCATCATGTAATGAAGGCCGGAAGGAACCGTTAAAGCACATATGTCAGGCTTTTTCTCATCAAGCATCTGCTTAAAGTCAGAATAAACGGGAATATTTTTAAAACCGAATTCACTCAGAAGTTTATTGGCATTATCGCTGTTGGTATCTGAAACTCCTACCAATACAAGGTTCTTTTTAAGTGTTTTTATTGCCTTAAGATGCTTGGCGGCAACTCTGCCGCAACCGATAATTGCTACTTTTAAAACTTCCATAAAAAAGCCTCCCCGAAGAAGATTGCCTATAGTTTATCATAACTTATTGTTATAATTACTATAAATACTTTCATTGAGGTAAAGCATATGAATATGAAGGATATCATTGCCGATAAAAGGTACGGCAGGGAACTTTCCGATGAACAGATTGAGTATTTTGTAAAAGGTGTAACCTCAGGTGATATTCCTGATTATCAAACATCCGCGCTCCTTATGGCTATTGTTCTTAACGGAATGAATGAACGTGAGTATTCGACTCTTACGATGGAAATGGCTCATTCGGGAGATATGCTTGATTTATCTTTCCTCAGTAATAAGGCTGTAGATAAACATAGTACAGGCGGTGTAGGCGATAAGTGTACTCCTATTGTTCTTTCTTTGTCTGCGTCTTTCGGTGTTAATCTCGTTAAACTTACCGGAAAAGGATTAGGCTTTACGGGCGGCACTATTGATAAATTTGAATCGATTCAGGGATTTAACATTTTCATTGATACGAAACATTTCCCGAAACTTGTGACGGAGAACGGTATGGTTATTTCCGGCCAGACGCCGGACCTTGCTCC
>JAZUDQ010000014.1:0-14172 GCA_045639745.1 Lachnospiraceae bacterium
ACTGATAAACAGTGGCTTTTATGATTTAGCCACAGCCTATCAGTCTGTGCACGTCAACTATTGAAAGCGCCGTATACCGAACGGTACGTACGGTGCTGTGAGAGGACGGCGGTTAATCACCGCCTCCTACTCGATTTTTATAAAAAAGATGTTGCGAAATATTTCCGAAATAAAAAAACTTCTCTGATTTTCATCAGAGAAGTTTTGAATAACCAATTATCAGATATTAGTACAAATCATCATATAAATCATCATATGCATCATTGAATGCTTCTATTGTATCTTCAAAATCATCACTATCAAGCTCGTATACGATGTTTGAGATTGTAATACCGTCTGTCATATACCATTTTCCTTTGTATTTGTAAATGATTACTATATCCGTACCTTTGGCAACTTTTTCACCTTTGATATCAACTTCCCATTTGTATTCTACAGCGTATGCGGTTTTGATTTTGTCAGCATCAAAATCATAATCGTCATAAAGATCATCCATACCATCAACGAAATCGTCGAAATCCTCAATCCAATAATAATCTTCAATTTCATCTTCCAATTTGTCGAGATCATCAAGTTTCTCAGCTTGTTTTATTTCGAATTTGAGCTTAGGTTTTCCCTTGCCTTCTTTTTTCATCTCTTCAAATGTTGTCTTGTATATTTCACTCCAACCTGACATAAATTCATCATAATCAAGATCATAGTCACGATCATCAATTACATCTTCACGTACACTTGCAGGTGTTATGATATTAAACATTGTTTCGTATTTACCCTTAATAACTGCGTTCATATAAGTCTTGAGTGCTTTCTTATATCCGCCTCCGCCTAAAACAATGGCAATAAGTAAGACAAGAACAACTACAGCTACGGCTGCAACGGCAATGATACCGATTTTTGTATTCTTGTTGGTTTCTTTTGCTGCTGCAAGAGTTTCGTTGCCGGTGGGGGCTGCTGAAGGTGCGGGTGCGGGACCGGAAACTGCATTCAGATTAGTACCGCAATTAGCACAGAACTCTGCATTGTCATCGAGTTCTACATTACATTTAGGACATTTTTTCATATTATAAGTCTCCCTTTCTTTTATAGTATTGCTTTATTTTTTGAGAAAATATTACAATTCTCTTACACCAATACCGATTATATAGTGTATTGGTTTTTTAGTCAACTGATAAAGATTCTAAAAAATATACCAAACCGTCACTGTTATTGTCACTTTTTGTTACAAAGGTGGCTATATTTTTAAGTTTATCATTACCGTTTTTCATAGCAAGAGAAACACCGGCCTCTGTCAGCATTGACAAGTCATTTTCTTCATCACCTGCGGCAATGGTATCGGTAATCGGAATATTTAGTATTTTTGCGAGATCTTTTACCGCGTTGCCTTTTCCCGAATTGCTGGAAAAGATTTCCAAAAGGTGAGGGTTGGATTTTAGACAGGTCAATTGGCCGGGAAATTTTTTCATAAGCATTTCACCGAATTCGCTTAATCGGTTATTCTCGGATATGTCGATGCATAGCATTTTGCAGGGAGGAGTTTTTATTCCTTCGGGGAAATTATCAAGTTCGATATATGGAAGATGTATTGTTTTGGTATACATTTTCAGTTCGGCGCCGGCTTTGGGGGTAATGATATGAGTCATATTATATGTATGACAATAAACATGGCTGAGGTTGGCGAGATTACTGATTTCGCGTACAAGATTCAGAGATAAATCTTTGGAATTAATAATCTTATCATTGAATGCATCATAAATCAGAGCTCCGTTAAAGGCTATAAGATATACATTTTTCTGTCTGAGGTTATTTTGGAGCATTACTTCTTTAATCGATTCCAGTGGACGACCGGAGGACAGTGCGAGTATATTTCCTTTATTCATCCAATTGTCCAGTGCTTCCCGTGTTTTGGGGGATATGAGTTTGGCATCGGTCAGAAGTGTGCCGTCAAGGTCCGTAAAAAAGATTTTTTTCAATGTTTGTCTCCGTTCTTTATTTTGTTATTATAGGGAGTTCGCGAAATCAGGTTGTCCAGAATTTCTTCCGGAACAAAAAGTCGGCCGTAGCCTGTTCCCATTTCCAACCCGGGTTTTGCAAGTCCGTGAAAATCGCTTCCACCGCTGAGACACAGTTCATATTTGGAGGCAAGAGCCTTAATATCACGTTCATCGGAGGGGGTATATGTACTGTATAAAGCTTCTATTCCTATAAGACCGGATTCTTTTAATTCTTTCACAAGCGAATCAAGTCTTGCAAAAGACATATGATAGAGAACCGGATGGGCAAGAATGGGAATACCTCCGGCTTTAAGTGTGAGCATAATTGCGTCAACAGGAGAAATCTTTTCTCTGGGCACGTAGCATTTACTGTGATCGCCAAGATATTTATCAAAGGCTTCCGTGTTATTTTTGACATAACCGTGAGCGGTAAGATAGTTGGCAAAATGAGCTCGGGTTATGACAGAATCGGGATTTTCGTCGGTTACTTTTTTCAGGGAAATGTCAATGCCTTCACTCTGCATCAAGGCGCACATTTTTTGATTCCTTATATCTCGGGAATCGATAAAATCGGCAAGTTTTTTTATAAATTCCCGAGATTTGTAATCAATGTAAAGACCGACTATATGGACATCCTGTCCATGATAGTCGGTAGAAAATTCTATTCCGGGAATTACTTCTATATTCTTTCCTTGAGAATGGCCTACAGCTTCTTCTATGCCTTCGGTTGTGTCATGATCTGTAAGTGCAAAGGCACGAAGTCCTTTTTTTACGGCTTCATCAACCAACATCGATGGGGACAATGACCCGTCGGATTTGTTGGAATGAACATGTAAATCCACAGTCTTCATTATTATTTAACCTTCAAAGTTATCTTCATCTTCGGCTTCTGCCTGATATACAGTACGTTTTCTTGCATTTTCATCAGCCTCAAGATATTCGTCATAAGTTGTAATTTTATCCATGATGCTTCCGTCGGGCATAAATTCTATAATTCTGTTGGCACTTGTCTGTACGAACTGGTGATCGTGGCAAGAGAAGAGGACTACACCCGGGAACTTAATTACGCCGTTGTTGAGGGCTGTAATGGATTCCATATCCAAATGGTTGGTGGGTTCATCAAGAATGAGGCAGTTGGCACCGCTGATCATCATTTTGGAAAGGAGACATCTTACCTTTTCACCACCGGAGAGTACCTTGACGCGTTTTACACCGTCTTCGCCCGGGAAAAGCATTCTTCCGAGGAAACCTCGTACATAAGTAACATCCTTTACCGGAGAATATCCCATAAGCCAATCGGTTATTGTATAGTCGTTATCAAACTCTTTGGTATTATCCTTGGGGAAATAGGCCTGTGATGTTGTTACACCCCATTTGTATGATCCTTCGTCAGGTTCCTCTTCACCGGTAAGAATCTTAAAGAGCATTGTTTTGGCTTGCTCGTTAGCTCCGACAAATGCAATTTTGTCCTGTCTGCCGAGAGAGAAGGAAATGTTGTTAATTATTTTTTCACCGTTGACTGTCTTAGAGAGATTTTCAACAAAAAGAACTTCGTTACCGATCTCGCGTTCGGGACGGAAATCTATATAAGGATATTTACGGCTGCTGGGTTTTATTGTGTCAATCTCAATTTTTTCAAGTGCACGTTTACGGCTGGTTGCCTGCTTTGATTTTGAAGCGTTGGCAGAGAATCGGGAAATGAATTCCTGGAGTTCCTTAATTTTTTCTTCTTTCTTTTTGTTGGCTTCTTTCATCTGCTTAATAAGAAGCTGACTTGATTCATACCAGAAATCATAGTTGCCCGCATATAACTGAATCTTGCCGTAATCTATATCGGCTGTGTGTGTACATACCTTGTTAAGAAAATAACGGTCATGGGATACAACTATAACCGTATTTTCAAAATTGATAAGGAATTCTTCGAGCCAGTTAATGGCATCCATATCGAGGTGGTTTGTAGGCTCATCCAAAAGAAGAATATCGGGATTGCCGAAAAGTGCCTTTGCGAGCAGAACTTTGACTTTCTCATTACCGTTAAGGTCCTTCATGGTGCTGTAATGCTGTGAAGTATCAATTCCGAGTCCGTTAAGAAGCATTGCGGCGTTGCTTTCGGCTTCCCAGCCGTCCATCTCTGCAAATTCGCCTTCGAGTTCACTGGCACGAATTCCGTCTTCATCGGAAAAATCTTCTTTGGCATAGATTGCTTCCTTTTCCTTCATGACATCATAGAGCCTTTGATTGCCCATGATAACGGTATCCATTACCGGATAATCATCATATTTGAAATGATCCTGCTCCAATACCGAAAGACGCTGACCGGGTGTGATGGAAATATCGCCTGCGGTTGTCTCAAGCTTTCCTGAAAGAATTTTCAGAAACGTTGATTTTCCTGCACCGTTGGCTCCGATTAAGCCATAGCAGTTACCTTCGGTGAATTTAATATTTACATCCTCAAAAAGAGCTTTTTTTCCTACACGATAGGTTACATTGTTTGCGCTTATCATTATATTTCCTCCATACTAATTAGATCCATATATAAACACTTTTTATCAACCTACATATTTTATAGAAAAGAAAGGATTGTTTCAATGACATTAAAAAACCAAAAAAGAACTTCGCACGGAAGTTCCTTTGGTTAAAATATATAATGATGTGAGCGTCAAAAATATAAAATTGCTTTTGAATAATTAAGAGACTACACAGTTTTTGCCTGATTTCTTTCCTTCGTACAGTTTCTCGTCGGCCTGTTGGATAAGGCTTTCGATTTTAAATCCCGGAATGGATTCGGATATTCCGAAAGTCATTGTGATTTTTATTTGCTGATTGTCGGAGACAACGGTGGTATTTTCAATACTTTTTCTGATTCGTTCTGCGGCCATAATTGCCGTTTCAACGGGATCGTTTATCAGTATCAGGATTTCTTCGCCGCCCCATCTGCATACATAATCGTTATCTCTCAGAGAACCCGAGATAATCTGAGAAACATGTGTAAGAACCAAATCACCGGCATCGTGACCGTAAGTATCGTTTACAACTTTAAAATCATCGATGTCTCCAAGTATAAGACTGAAACGTTTGCCTTTTCGTTTGAGCGCGTCCATTGATATATCAAGAAAATGATTCATACTTCTTCTGTTGTAAAGATGAGTAAGAGGGTCGCGATGAGCCATTTCATCCAGTTGCTCGTTTTGAGTTGACAGACGATCGTTGCTGAGTTTAAGTTCCCAAAGAAGCAGGACATTGAATATTATTATCATAATAAATGAAATAAGTGCATTTGTTATGTAGAAAAAATGATACCAATAGTCTTCGGGAAATGTTCTCAGAGGAGCAATTAAAATGGACATAATATAGTTAAAGAGAAAGCAGGCTACAAGAATCAGAGTAACCGTAACGGGAACTGTCTGTTTCCTTTTAAATGTATCAATTACGAAGGTGCAGTAGAAAACACCGGCAATCATGGATATGTTGTATAATGAAAAGCCGCAGTCAAATCCTATAATAAGTGTTGAAAAAAACGAACAGAATGCAACCTCGCAAATGGCAAGTATAAGCGTGAGAGCATAATTACCTCTTTTAACGGTTGCTCGGAAAGGTATTGCAAAAACAAATGCAGAAAAAGCGTTGTATATACAAAGGGGAATTACTCCCGATATAAACATCGTGATACAGAGAATTACATGAAAAACGGACATTACCACAAGGGCAAAATTAAATTTCTTTTCAAGAGTGAAAAATTCACTTCCCTGGCTTATTACATTTAAATAGTGTCGGAAATTACTCATAGGCCCCCTCAACATTTCCGCGTTGAATATGATATGCGGAATACCTCATCAAAAACGAAATTCATATATGTTCATTTTATCACTAATATCGTTTTATTTCAAAGGAATAGAACACTTTATCATAAAGAAAAAAACAATTCTTTTGCAAAAATACGAGAATATGACAGAAAAACGAAGATAAAAAGAGAAAAAAAGAGTAATAATTAATTTTACAATGTTGCAGATGGGCATATGTATATCTATTATAGTCTTTGTGATTAGCACTCATATGTTAAGAGTGCTAACAAAAAAAGAAGAGTATATATTTTAAATATATTTAGGAGGTTATTAAGATGAAGTTAACACCATTAGCAGACAGAGTTGTACTTAAGCAGCTTAAGGCTGAGGAGACAACCAAAAGCGGAATCGTTTTACCCGGTCAGAGCCAGGAGAAGCCCCAGCAGGCAGAAGTTGTTGCCGTAGGACCCGGATCCGAAGAAGTAAACATGGAAGTTAAGAAAGGTGATATGGTTATATATTCTAAATATGCCGGAACGGAAGTAAAACTTGATAAAGAAGAATTCATTATTGTTAAGCAGAATGACATTCTTGCTGTTGTAAAATAATAATAATTTAATGTTTGGAGGAAATAAAAATGGCAAAGGATATTAAGTACGGAGCAGAGGCTCGTGCAGCACTTGAAGCAGGTGTGGACAAACTTGCAAACACAGTAAAAGTAACAATCGGACCTAAGGGAAGAAATGTTGTTCTTGATAAATCTTACGGTGCACCTCTTATTACTAATGACGGTGTTACAATTGCAAAAGAAATTGAACTTGAAGATGCATTTGAAAATATGGGAGCTCAGCTGGTAAGAGAAGTGGCTACAAAGACCAACGATGTAGCCGGTGACGGTACTACAACAGCTACAGTACTTGCACAGGCAATGATTAATGAAGGAATGAAGAACCTGGCAGCAGGTGCTAATCCTATTATCCTCAGAAAAGGTATGAAGCAGGCTACTGATTGCGCTGTTGAAGCTATTGCAAAGATGAGCGCCAAGGTTAAAGGCAAGGAGCAGATTGCAAGGGTTGCCGCAATATCAGCAGGCGACGATGAGGTCGGAAACATGGTAGCGGACGCTATGGAAAAGGTATCCGGCAACGGTGTAATTACCATAGAAGAGTCAAAGACCATGAAGACTGAACTTGACCTTGTTGAAGGTATGCAGTTCGACAGAGGATATATTTCAGCATATATGTCTACTGATATGGATAAGATGGAGGCTACTCTTGATGATCCTTATATCCTTATTACAGATAAGAAAATATCAAATATCCAGGAAATTCTTCCTATTCTTGAGCAGATAGTACAGAACGGTGCAAGACTTCTTATTATTGCGGAAGATGTTGAAGGAGAAGCTCTTACAACACTTATTGTAAATAAACTTCGCGGAACCTTTAATGTTGTTGCTGTTAAAGCACCCGGATACGGTGACAGAAGAAAAGACATGCTTCAGGATATAGCAATTCTTACAGGCGGACAGGTTATCTCAGAGGAACTCGGATTCGAACTTAAGGATGCTACACTTGATATGCTTGGAAGAGCAAAATCGGTTAAGGTTCAGAAGGAGAATACAGTAATCGTTGACGGTGCGGGAAAGAGTAAGGACATTAAGGCACGTGTATCTCAGATTCAAGGTCTTATTGAAAAAACAACTTCTGATTTTGACAGAGAAAAACTTCAGGAGAGACTTGCAAAACTTTCCGGCGGTGTTGCGGTTATCAAGGTCGGAGCTGCTACGGAAACAGAGATGAAAGAAGCTAAGCTTCGTATGGAAGATGCACTTGCTGCTACAAGAGCTGCTGTTGAAGAAGGAATTATCTGCGGTGGCGGTTCTGCGTACATTCATGCTTCAAAGCAGGTTGCAAAGCTTGTTGATACTCTTGAAGGTGATGTTAAGACAGGTGCTAAGATTGTTCTTAAAGCACTTGAAGCACCTCTTTTCCAGATTGCATACAATGCAGGTCTTGAAGGAAGCGTCATTATTAACAAGGTTCGCGAATCCAAAGTCGGTACAGGATTTGATGCTCTTAAAGAAGAGTATGTAGATATGGTAACAGCCGGTATTCTTGATCCTGCAAAGGTTACTCGTTCGGCTCTTCAGAATGCTTGTTCGGTTGCATCAACACTCCTTACAACAGAGTCGGTTGTTGCTACAATCAAGGAAGATACACCTCAGATGCCTCAGGGCGGAGCACCCGGAATGGGCTATTAATTAAAGTTTAAATTCTTTGACAATAAATACTTTGGTGAATTATAATAAGGTGCGGTAGAGCAAATGCTTTACCGTACCTTTTTTTCTGTTGAAAGGCGGTTTGTATATGAAAAAACTGGAAGATTACGTAGTTACCATTCCGGATTTTCCGGAACCCGGAGTTATGTTCAGAGATATTACGAGCGTTATTCAGGATCCCGACGGGCTTAAATTGGCTATTGATTCAATGGAAGAACTGGTTAGTGATATTGATTTTGATGTGGTTGTCGGAGCAGAGTCAAGAGGCTTTGTGTTTGGAACCCCTATTGCATATAATCTGCATAAATCAATGGTTTTGATCAGAAAAAAAGGCAAACTCCCGAGAGAGACAGTTGAAGCCTCTTATGAACTTGAGTACGGAAAGGCAACGATAGAAATTCACAAAGATGCAATAAATAAAGGCGACAGAGTGCTTATCGTTGATGACCTTATGGCTACGGGAGGAACAATAGAAGCAATGATTCAGCTTGTTGAGAAACTCGGTGGAGAAGTGGCAGGAATACTTGTTCTTATGGAACTTGCCGGCCTTAACGGACGTGAAAGACTTAAAGGATACAGAGTCGACAGTGCCCTTAAATACGAAGGTAAATAATTTGTCTTGGAGGAACAGAGAATATTATGATAAGTGATATTCCTCATACAAAGATGGTCCTTGATGACGGACGAATAGAGAAAATTGCAGAATTTCAGCCTCCGGAAACATTATACGGAGAATTGATAGACAGGGTGCGTAAATACCATCCTTCGGATGACATCTCGCTTATTGAAAGAGCATATGATGTGGCAAAAAAATGCCACGAGGATCAGGTGAGAAAGTCCGGAGAGCCGTATATTATACATCCTCTTTGTGTTGCCATTATTCTGGCAGATATGGAGATGGATAAGGAAACCATAGCAGCGGGAATACTTCACGATGTAGTGGAAGATACGGTAATGACACTCGACGAGATTACAGAGCAGTTCGGTTCCGATGTGGCTCTTTTGGTTGACGGTGTTACCAAACTTCAGAATCTTCATTTTTCGGGAGAAAATAAAGACCGTTTGGAAATGCAGGCCGAAAATCTTCGAAAGATGTTTTTGGCTATGGCCAAGGATATACGTGTAATTATTATAAAATTGGCTGACCGTCTTCATAATATGCGAACGCTGCAGTATCAGAAACCCGAGAGTCAGCAGCGTATCGCCAAGGAAACTATAGAGATTTACTCTCCGATTGCACAGCGACTCGGTATTTCAAAGATAAAGGTAGAATTGGATGATTTATCATTAAAATATCTTGAACCCGAAGCATATCAGGATCTTGTTGAGAAGATTAATGTTCGTAAGACTTCGCGCGAAAAGTATGTTCAGAGCATTGTTGACGAAGTAGGATTTCATGTGAGAAATGCGGGAATCGAGGCCAAGATTGACGGCCGTGTAAAGCATTTTTTCAGCATATATAAGAAAATGAAGAATCAGAACAAGACGCTTGACCAAATTTATGATTTGTTTGCGGTCAGGGTTATTGTTGATTCGGTTAAAGATTGTTATGCGGTACTCGGCGTTATTCATGATATATATAAGCCGATTCCGGGAAGATTTAAGGATTATATTGCGACACCGAAGCCCAATATGTATCAGTCGCTTCATACGACGCTTTTGGGATCGACCGGTATTCCTTTTGAAATTCAGATAAGAACTTATGAAATGCATAAGACTGCCGAATACGGTATTGCGGCACACTGGAAATATAAGGAAGCCTCAGACGGCAAGAAGAGTTCTTTTGGGGAAGAAGAAAAACTCACATGGTTGAGACAGATTCTTGAGTGGCAGCAGGATATGTCGGATAATAAAGAATTCATGAAGGTTCTTAAAAGTGATTTGAATCTGTATTCCGATGATGTTTATTGCTTTACGCCGTCAGGAGATGTCAAGAGTCTTCCTGTTGGTTCAACGCCGATAGATTTTGCATACAGTATTCATTCTGCTGTAGGTAATAAGATGATAGGGGCCAGAGTTAACGGAAAACTTGTCACCATCAATTACGAGATTAAGAACGGGGATTATATTGAAATTCTGACATCTCAGAATTCAAGAGGACCGAGTCGTGACTGGCTTGCACTTGTAAAGAGTGCCCAAGCCAAGAATAAAATCAATCAGTGGTTTAAGAGTGAATATAAAGAAGACAATATTGTTAAGGGTAAGGAACTTTTAAATACATATTGCAAACAGAGAAGCATTAATATCAGTGACATTGTGGCATCCGAGTATGCGGATGCTGTTGTTGAGAAATACGGGTTCCATGATTGGGATGCCCTGATGGCTGCGATAGGTCACGGAGCTCTTAAAGAAGGACAGGTAGTAAATCGTCTTCTTGAAATATACAATCTTAAGAATAAAGAGACTGTATCTGACGATAAGATTATCGAAGACATCAATACCGCACATGAAAATGTTTCAATGCTTCCCAGAACAAAGACTTCCAGGGGAATCATTGTGAAGGGATTAAATGATGTAGCGGTAAGATTTGTAAAATGTTGTAACCCGCTGCCCGGGGATGAGATTATAGGGTTTGTTACAAGAGGTAAAGGCGTTTCAATACATCGAACGGATTGCGCCAACATATTGAATTTACCTCTTGTGGAGCGAGAGCGTCTGATAGAAGCAGAATGGGGAAGCGATGCCGATAAGGACAATAAGTCAAAATATCTTGTAGAGATTGTAATTTACGCAAGCCATAGAAGCGGACTTATATCAGATGTGTCAAAGACCCTGATGGAGAAGGATGTGGATATCTTATCCATGAATACAAAAACCAATAAACAGGGCATTACAACAATAATAATGAGTTTTGAAGTATCAAATCGTGAGGAATACGGACATATTGTTGAGAGACTGCGACAGATTGAAAGTGTCGAAGATGTCGACAGACAGTCCAATGGGTGATAATTATGGCTGATGTTAAAATCGGAAAAATTACAATGGGAATGTGTCAGACCAACTGTTATTTTCTATATAAGGCAGGTTGCTCGGAGGTTGTATTTATCGATCCGGCAAGTAACGGCAGTCATATATATGAAAAGCTGACAGAAAAGGGCTTCAAGATTGCTGCCATATTTCTGACACACGGTCATTTCGATCATATTATGGGCTGTACCGAATTAATGAAACTAAGCGGAGCCAAATTATATGCGCCCAAGGCCGATAAGGTTCTTCTTAATGATGCTTATGTAAATTACTCGGCGCAATGGGCTGCAAAATATACCGTGGAAGCGGATGAGTATTTTGAAGACGGTGCACATTACAATATAGCGGGAATGAATTTTGAAATTATAGCTACGCCGGGGCATACAATCGGATCGAGCTGTATATATTTTCCGGAAGACAAGCTCCTTATCGGAGGAGATACTTTGTTTTATGAATCTGTGGGAAGAACAGATCTTCCTACGGGGTCAATGGCAAAATTGACTGCCTCGATTAGGGAAAAGTTGTTTAATCTTCCGGATGATGTTGTTGTATACCCGGGACACGGCCCTTCGACGGATATTGCTCATGAAAAGGAATATAACGCTTTCGTTTAAAGTTAAATATTATTTGAAGAAAGATATGAATTCAATGGAGGGAAAAATATGAATTATGAGATTAAGGGAACGCCGCTTCCGGTAGTTGAATGCTATCTTGAATCAGGCGAGAGTATGCGCTGTGAGGGTGGCTCCATGAGTTGGATGTCTGCCAATATGCAGATGGAGACTTCAGGTGGCGGAATAGGAAAAATGTTTTCAAAGGCTATTACCTCGGAGAGCGTTTTTTCAAATAAATACACGGCAGTAGGCGGGCCGGGTATGATTGCATTTGCATCAAGTTTTCCGGGAAGTATCATTCCCATTCAGGTTGTACCCGGACATGATGTAATCTGTCAGAAATCAGCATATCTTGCTTCAGCCGGAGATGTTGATGTGTCTGTATTTTTTAACAAAAGAGTAGGAGCAGGTTTTTTTGGCGGAGAAGGCTTCATTATGCAGAGAATATCCGGAAACGGAATTGCATTTGTGGAGATAGACGGAGCTGTTGTTGAACATGTACTTCAGCCGGGTCAGAGTATGATTGTCGATACCGGATATCTGGCTATGATGGATGCAACCTGTACAATGGATGTTCAAACCGTAAAAGGCGTGAAAAATATGTTTCTGGGAGGCGAAGGCTGGTTTAACACCGTTATTACCGGTCCCGGAAAGATTTGCCTTCAGACGATGCCTGCAATTCATGTGGCAGATGTAATAAAACGTTATATACCCACAAGAACCAATTAAAGATATCTTAGTTTGGTGTTGATTGTAATGAAAGCTTCGGCCAAAAGGCAGAGGCTTTTATTTTTCGAGAATATCACGCCGGATAAATAGATTAAAACAGAATTTGGATGATATACCTATGATTAAAACTAATGTAAACAGACATGATCTCGAATATTTTATTTTTGCAATGGTAAAGGCATTTTACAAAGATGCCGAAGTACTTGCTCCGGATACAGCGGAACATAATAAGTCCCGGGATGATGTCGGCGAAAATGAAGACGTTATAGATGTGGTTGTTAATTCGGACAGTCTGGTAATTTCGTTTTACAAAGGAAAACTTTTCCCGTCGGATAAAGAATATAAGTATAATTTAAATGACGCAGAAGATAAGGATGAAATTCGCGGATACATTTATGACAGCCTTGTTGATTATTTTGGTCGCAGTCTTCCATGGGGAAATCTGACCGGAATCAGGCCGACAAAACTCTATTTAAATGAAATCAGAAGGGTTGACGGCAATATTGACACAGCAATGAATAATCTTAATTCCGTTTTTAGAGTCAGTGAAAAAAAAGGAAAACTGGCTGCGGATATTGCGGTAAGAGAAGATCGAATAATAAAATCCATTGATAATAATGATTTTTACAGCGTATATATCGGAATTCCGTTTTGCCCTTCAAGGTGTTTATATTGTTCTTTTACTTCAAATCTGAAGAGTACATATAATGACAGAATTATGGATTATTTGGATTGTATAAAAAAAGAACTTTTGGCTACCGTTGATATTATGAAAGGCAAAAAAATTGACACTATATATATCGGAGGAGGGACACCGACATCTCTTACTGCGAAAGAATTGGATATCCTGCTTTCGTATGTTAGCGATGTTTTTAATCTTTCCGATCTTTCCAATCGTAATATAAGAGAATTTACTCTTGAGGCCGGCAGACCGGATACCATAACCGCAGAACAATTAAAAGTAATCGGGAATTATCCGGTATCAAGAATATCCATTAATCCGCAGACTTTCTCGGACAGAACGCTTAAACTTATCGGACGGACTCATACGGGAAAAGATGTTGAAGAAATATATTATAAGGCAAGAGAAATGGGATACGATAATATTAATATGGATATTATCCTTGGCCTTCCGGGCGAGACAATTGATGATGTCAGATATTCGATGGATAAGATATGCGGACTCCTTCCGGACAATCTGACGGTTCATTCCCTTGCTGTTAAGCGTGCTTCAAGATTAAAGGAATGGCTTGATTCACAGAAGGATTCGGATTTCTACAGAAAGCAGATGGATATGGAAGCGGCCATGAATATCGTTCTTGAGAAAGCAGAAATCTCCGGATTTAAACCGTATTATTTATATCGTCAGAAGGATATGGGGGGAAATCTTGAAAATACGGGTATGGCAAGAAACGAAAAATATGGATTTTACAATATCCTCATGATGGAGGAAGTGCAGACCATCGTTGCATGCGGAGCCGGAACGGTTACCAAAAGGGTATATCCGGACGGTCGTATCGAGCGCTGTGATACTGTCAAGGATGTGAACCTGTATATCAGTAAAATAGAGGAAATGATTGACCGCAAGCGTGTGCTTTTTAAGGACTAAAATAAGGATTTTCAATTGAATATTTGATAGTGTGAAAAAACTCTTTTGTTGTAGTGGTGCAACACTAGGTACAACAAAATTTCGCCGTTTGGTACGGCTACAGGTGCAACAGTACTTTTTGGAATTTACGGAACTTATTATTTCAGTGTTATTTTCACACCGAAAATCAGAGGACATTTCTTAGAGAAATCAAAGAAGTGTC
>JAZUDQ010000015.1:0-4649 GCA_045639745.1 Lachnospiraceae bacterium
ATATTCGCAATCCGCTTCGCTACTTGCTCATAAAAAAGCGGCACTTCGTGCCTTACGAGGTACGGGGCTTGAATCCCCGCACCTCGTACAAGAGCACCCACCGCCTAAAGGCAGTGGGTTTTCTTGTACTTTTATAAATCATATTACTCGGAGTCATGCTATTAAACATGTTCTCAATCTGATTTTTCTGTGCATTGCGCTCAATTAAAACATTTGGCACCTTCGCAAAAGTTAAAGTAAATGGATTAGAAATAGCATTATCTTTTTTGCTCTATCCCACTTTGTCATATTATTTCTCCATAGCAATCAATATATTACATAATTATCATAATTCAATTACACTTTCATATTTTTCATAATTCAAGTTTCGTTTCATAATCTTCATAATTTTCATAATCTTCATAATTATGAAATATGATCAAACTTAAACACCTATTCCCGGATATCAACGATATGAACAGGTTGATGGTAGCTTTCGTTTTGTGATTTATATAAAGGACAAAAACTATACCGATCCGTTCCCACGGATACTGATGTATATAAGTTCGGATAAATCATTTTCTTGTGATTATGATTTTGCAAATGTTGATAATTCATCTGTTGAGCCCATCACCGTATTAACCGCTTCTCAATGGTTTGCCGTGAGTAATAACACCTTCCCATCGAACGACTTATCGGTAATATGCAAAAACGAAGATGGTGATATCCATCCGCTTTCAGCCTATCAGTCAAAGTATCAACTTTTTCTTTTGAACCTACAGAAAAAGCAATATGAATACTTTATAAAAAAAACTTTTGTTGTCTCCAGAACTATTTTACCACAGCACCAACGCAATTATTTAAGTAAAAAAAGATTGTGTTGGAAGTTATTACCAACACAACCCTTTATTTATAGGCTTTTCAGCTATTTATTTTTGCAAATCTTTCACAGAATTTCGAAAGTCTTATGCATTAACGATCTGACCAAAGTCAGGCTTAAGAGCGGCACCGCCGATAAGGCCTCCGTCAATATCGTCTTTAGAAAGAAGTTCTGCAGCATTTCCTGCATTCATAGAACCGCCGTACTGGATACGAACTGCTTCAGCTGTAGGTGCATCATACATTTCAGCGATTACGTCACGAATCATCTTACATACTTCCTGAGCCTGATCAGCTGTTGCTGTCTCGCCTGTTCCGATAGCCCAAATAGGCTCATATGCGATAACAAGTTCCTTAACCTGATCTGCGGAAACATCTGTAAGATCCCATTTAATCTGTCTTGCAATCCACTCTTTATATGTTCCTGCTTTACGAAGAGCAAGCGACTCACCGCAGCAAAGGATAGGCTTTAATCCGGCAGCAAATGCCTTCTTAACCTTAGCATTGATAAGGATATCATTCTCTCCGAAGATATCTCTTCTCTCAGAATGTCCGATAATGATGTATTCAACACCGGCATCTTTAAGCATGGGAGCAGAGATTTCACCTGTAAAAGCACCCTTGTCTTCAATGTAGAAGTTCTCTGCACCAAGCTTAACATTTGTTCCTTTGATTGCATTAGCAACGGGAACGATATCAATTGCAGGTACGCAATATACTACATCAACATTATCATTCTTTACAAGATCCTTAAGAGTTGCGCAAAGTTCAACTGCCTCAGAAGGTGTCTTATTCATTTTCCAGTTTCCGGCTATAATTCTTCTTCTTGCCATTTTAATAATCTCCTTTATTAATTATCTGATACATCAGAATGAAATAGTAAAATCCGTAATATAATCAACTATATTCTTTCTTTGACTTAATCAAGAAAACCAAGCCCAATACTATGCCTAGAACTCCGGGAACGCCTCCGACAACAAATGCGATGCGTCCTACTTTTGTCATTATTTCAGAAATCGATTCAATTGTCTCGATTTGAAGTTGGGGCACAAATGCTTCTTCATGATGATCTTCGTCATAATAAACATCAACCTTTGTTCCAATAGCATATTCAGATGATTCAATGTTAAGTTCAACTTCAAACTCTTCACCCTCATCATCTTCGTATAATACAAGGGTACCACTGTCCTGCGAAGAAATAACCTCACCATGTGTCTTGATTGCGGAATCCTTAAATTCCTCAAAAGCCTCCGCATTCTTCGAAGCAGAATTTTCAAGTCCGCGGCCCACCAATATAAAAATAATACCAAAAATCAAACAGATAAAAAGAAAAATGATTCCCAAAAACAAAAATACGGTTCCTAAAGTTTTCTTATCCTGATTATCTTGTTTCATAACATTCCTCTGTAATTAATTCATCAGTTTATTTATCATCAGCTGCGTAAACACCGGGAAGTTCTTTTCCTTCAAGGAATTCAAGAGAAGCTCCGCCACCTGTTGAAATATGGCTCATCTTATCTGCAAATCCAAGCTGGTTACATGCAGCAGCAGAATCACCGCCACCAATAATTGTTGTAGCATCTGTTTCTGCAAGAGCCTCAGCTACTGCAATGGTACCTTTTGCAAGTGTAGGATTCTCAAATACACCCATAGGTCCGTTCCATACAACTGTCTTAGCTGTTTTAACAGCGTTAGCAAAGAGTTCGCGAGTCTTAGGTCCGATATCAAGGCCTTCCTTATCGGCAGGAATCTTATCGGAATCTACATATTCAACATCGATAGGTCCGTCAATAGGATCAGGGAAGCTTGCAGCAACACCTGTATCAATAGGAAGAAGAAGTTTCTTGCCAAGTTTCTCTGCCTTTTCCATCATCTCTTTACAATAATCAATCTTCTCATCATCAACAAGTGATTTACCGATTTCATATCCCTTAGCTTTAAGGAATGTAAATGCCATACCACCACCGATAATAAGAGTATCGCACTTGTTAAGAAGGTTAGCGATAACGTTAAGCTTATCAGCAACCTTAGCGCCACCAAGAATAGCAACGAAAGGACGTACGGGATTCTCAACAGCATTTCCGAGGAAATCGATTTCTTTCTGCATTAAGTATCCAACTGCATTGGTACCGCCTTTTTCTTTGATGAATTTTGTAACAACGGAAACTGAAGCATGAGCTCTGTGTGCAGAACCGAATGCATCACAAACGAAATCATCTGCAAGTTCAGAAAGTTCTTTTGCGAATGCCTCGCCTGCTTCTTTAACCTTTGTCTCTTCTTTCATACGGAAACGTGTATTCTGAAGAAGAACTACATCTCCGTTATTCATAGCTGCAACAGCGTTTGTAGCTGCTTCGCCTGTTACATTATTGTCTGCAATGAATTTAACTTCCTTGCCGAGTTTCTCTGAAAGAGCCTTTGCTACGGGAGCAAGGGATTCTTTCTCGTTAGGTCCTTCTTTAACCTTACCAAGGTGTGAACAAAGAATAACCTTTGCACCATCACCAATAAGTTTGTTAATTGTAGGAAGAGCTGCTTTAATTCTTGTGTCATCTGTGATAACGCCATCCTTAAGCGGAACGTTAAAATCACATCTAACGAGTACTCTTCTGCCTGCTGCGTTGAAATCATCAACACTCTTTTTGTTTAATGACATTTAAATGTCCTCCTTAAATATAATTTTCTCTGTGGTCTGCGCAACGCCACAGAAGGCTTTTGTCCGGCTAAGCCGAAACATTTTTTATTATAGCACCGATAAAATAAAATTAATATATATATTTATACGATAAATTGTACCCGAACGTTATATTTTACAGAATGATGCACCAATTATCATTATCCTTTCATGCAAGCATGAGCATTTACTTGGCTCATTCGGGATACATCGAGTAGGCTGTCTCCTACTCGACATCCCTTCGGGACACCTCGAATCCGCCATGCTTCTTCTCGGTGATTACCGTTCGCCAAATAAATCCTTTCATGCAAGCATGAGCATTTACTTGGCTCATTCGGGATAACAAAAAAAGCTGCGTGTAATAATACACGCAGCCTAAAATCTCATTAAATACGATTATGCTAATTCAGCGAAGTATTTAATTGTTCTTACCATCTGAGATGTGTAAGAGTTCTCGTTGTCATACCAAGAAACAACCTGTACAAGGTTATCAGCTCCAACCATTGTCTGTGTAGCATCAAAGATTGAACCGAATCTTGATCCAACGATATCAGAAGAAACGATTTCTTCCTCGTTGTATCCGAATGACTCTGTAGCAGCAGCCTTCATAGCAGCGTTGATTTCTTCCTTAGTAACTGACTTCTCTACTGTAGCAACAAGGATTGTTGTTGAACCTGTAGGGGTAGGAACACGCTGAGCAGATCCGATAAGCTTGCCGTTAAGTTCAGGAATAACAAGTCCGATTGCTTTTGCAGCACCTGTTGAGTTAGGAACGATGTTAACAGCACCTGCACGAGATCTTCTAAGGTCACCCTTTCTCTGAGGACCATCAAGGATCATCTGATCACCTGTGTAAGCGTGGATTGTACTCATGATACCTGACTTAATACCTGCAAGGTCGTTAAGAGCCTTAGCCATAGGTGCTAAGCAGTTTGTTGTACAAGAAGCTGCTGAGATGATCTTGTCATCTTTTGTAAGTGTCTTGTGGTTAACATTGTAAACGATTGTAGGAAGATCGTTACCAGCGGGAGCTGAGATAACTACCTTCTTTGCACCTGCATTGATATGAGCCTGTGCTTTTTCTTTTGATGTATAGAAACCTGAGCACTCAAGAACT
>JAZUDQ010000016.1:0-2590 GCA_045639745.1 Lachnospiraceae bacterium
CACAGCCACAATAACTATATGTCGCCTAATGAATTCGAAAATCTATATCTGTCTGTAGCCGAAGAAGGCGTACAGAAGAAAGTGAGTTAATATGAGAAATCTCCCATTTTAATTTGTTCTAAATCTTGACAGAGGACCACTCGTCCGATTTTCGACAATATCTTCAATCATTTCTTTGTAGTTTTTTTCTATAAGAACACAATTAAGATTATTTTCTCTGCAGCCGTCACGAAATCTTCCGTTTTCACGTTTTAAGAGTTCTTTGGTGCAGTATCCGTCATCAACTCTATACTCTATACAATCTTCGTATTGGATAATATCCGAATAATGTTCTTCTATATATGCATCACTGAAACAAAGGCATATAAATTGTATCTCCGAGAGATACTCCTCATCAAAATCCTTTTTCCAGGAAAAAGGAAAATAACATCCCTCGATTATCAGATTCTGCTTATTTTCTATTGCAGTCTTTATTATTTCACGGGTTACGGGCCAAAGAAATTCCGTCAGACTCTCATCGGGTGATTCGGGTGAAAGATTACAAATGCCGCTCCTTATTAATCCCATTTTAATATGGTCCTGCGAAAGGTATGAAATATGAAGTTTCTCCATCAGTTTTTGCGCAAGGGCGGTTTTCCCGACATGTCCCGCTCCGGTAATAATTAAAATCATTTAAATGCATTTCCTTCGTTTTAACATTTATACCATTTTACACTACAAATAAGTCGAAATACAGCATCCCGAACGTTTTTTGACATATTATTAATACAAGTTTATGATTTAATTAAGGATACGAAGGGAGCCGAAATAAATTATGAAAGAAGCAAGCACAGAAAAAAAAGAAAGCAAAATTCAGGCATTCATAACCGTCTTTATCGAAAGTTTCAAAAAAATCTTTAAAATATATCCTTTTACCATGGGGGCAATCATTATTGCAACAATACTCGGATGTATAATAATAGACCGTAAATTTTACGAAGTCAATTTTATTATTCACACAATTTCATTTCTTGCAATTTTTTCTGCCGGCTCCATATTTTCCGAAGAATATTTTAAGAACGCCAGGATTCAACGTTTTTCAGGCTATGCTGTTTCCGCAATTGTTTCTTTTGCCCTTGTTGCAATATTATTTAGCAAGAGTGATTCCGAACCGAATTTGTTAAATATGTACTCCCCGAGAATACTCGTATGTTACATAACCGGTCTGCTCCTTTCAACAATATATAAAATGTATAAATCCTCTCAGTCGGATTTTAATAAATACTGTCTTAATGTATTCTGTCAATTAGTTAAATCCACTGTCATTTACGGTTTATTCGCAATAGGTATTGCGCTTGTCGTGCTGATATTTAATATTCTTATTCTGGACAGCGATCAATTCTCACTGCTCGGCAGACTGGAGCTTTTTTTGGCAGGTACAATTTATACACCCATGATTATTAACGATTTTTCGGTTATTAAGGAAAATGCCGGCAAATTTGCAAAAATAGTATTCGAATTCACACTGTTCCCCCTGTTACTGGCGGCTTTTGCAATTATTTATATATATATAATTAAAATCATCGTTACGCACTCATACCCGTCAAATCAGATTTTTCCTATTTTGTCCCTGCTCTTCATCATCGGTCTTCCCATATGGACACTGACAATGAATTATAAAGATCAGGCACTTGGAAAGCTGGCCTTTAAAATCCCCTACATATTCGCTCCGCTCGTAATTCCGGAAATCATTGTTCTTGCGATGAGAATCTCCGAATACGGTATTACGAACACAAGATACCTGGGAATTATGATTATTATTTTTCAGATTATCTATATAGTTCTCTTTGCGGTTAAATCGGGAAAATACATTGAATATATAACATTTGCAGCCATCGCCTTGATTACGGCGACTCTCCTTGTTCCCGGAATTAACATTTTTTCTTCTTCGGTACGTTCACAAGGAAGACGTCTTCTGGAAATGACTGACAATGAAAAAATTGATACAGACCTTAAATTGCAAGCCGACGCCAAAAAACTGTACCGTTATATAATGAATGAATGCAACATTGAAGGATTCAATTTTATTAACGGTAACTATTCCGAAGAGGAACAAAAGACATTTGAGGAATGGGATGTATATTACAACGAACAATCATCCTCTGTATATTCTTATTATTCCTGGTCGTATCCATACGATGAAGTAATTGATGTTACCGGCTTTTCATCTTTTAAAGAGACAACTCTCTATTCGGATAACGGGACTTTTGAAATTAATATTTCAGGAGATACAATTAATTATGATTTCTCAGAATTAGTAAACCTAATAAGTTCTGATGAATATTATTTTGATACCAACGATTCCTTAATACAATTAAACGAATCAACCTATCTTTTTATAGATTATTACAACCTGCAATTAATAAACGGCGAGCTCGACAGTTTTTATGTAGTGGGATATATAATGAACAAATCGAGTAGGAGGCGGTGATTAACCGCCGTCCTCTCACAGCACCGTACGTACCGTTCGGTATACGGCGCTTTCAATAGTTGACGTGCACAGACTGATAGGCTGTGGCTAAATCATAAAAGCCACTGTTTATCAGTCTTT
>JAZUDQ010000017.1:0-131579 GCA_045639745.1 Lachnospiraceae bacterium
GATATTCGCAATCCGCTTCGCTACTTGCTCATAAAAAAGCGGCACTTCGTGCCTTACGAGGTACGGGGCTTGAATCCCCGCACCTCGTACAAGAGCACCCACCGCCTAAAGGCAGTGGGTTTTCTTGTACTTTTATAAAATAAGGCCCACCGAATAGGACGGCAGGCCTTAAAGAAATGCATAATTTGATTATTTAACTCTTTCAAATACAACCACAACCTGTTTTGTTGAAGTACTAAAGCCGGACATTGAAAGTCTATGGTTAGTTCCCTCACGGCAGGTTATACTATGAACCTTCCATCCCGAAGATGCATACCTGTTAAGCATCATCTGGAACGATTCAAATTCGGTAAGACTTGCAGGTGCTCTGTCACCGTCCGAAAGAATATCACTCAGAATCTCTACAGCATATTCATATTTAGGTACGGCAAATTTACTGACTTTCTCCTCTAATTTCTCAAGTTTATCAAGAATACATGCAAGCGCAAGTTTATTAAGGTCTTCCTCATCCGAATCCAGCAAAAGATCTTCTTTCATCTCTCGCTTTCTGCGAACGCAAACCGTATCCGAATACTCAGAGCTCTCCATAACATGCTGCTTCGCTCTGTCAAGATTATCTACTCGTCTGGCAAATCCCTTCTCATCCAGATACTCAAGAGCAACCTTCTGAATATTCTCTTCTGTTTTTTCGATTCCATAATCAACAAGCTCTTCAATCTCATTTACAGCAGTTGTTTCAAAGCTGTGGCTTTTGCTAATCATGTCATACAAAACTCTTCTTGTGTCTATCATACTCAGAACCCCTCCGTTCCCCATAGTCATTTGAACTTTATTTTACCATAAATACCGTGTTATATCAAGGAAAGAAGGGCTTATTATAAATAAAAAAACTGCCACAAATAATTGTGACAGTTTTTAATAAACAATCAAATTATTATTCTTTTACGCCGCCAAGCGCAACACCTGCAACGATGAACTTCGAAAGAAGAGCATACACAATTACTATAGGAATAATAGCAAGTGCAAGTCCCATATATACGATACCGTAGTCTGTCTTGAACTGATCTGATGAAAGACTCGATACAAACATCGGCAAGGTATACTTTTTAGCAGATGTAAGCATAATTGTAGGGGTAAACAGGTTATTCCAGTTAGCAATAAATCCAAATATCGCCTGAGTTGCCATAGCCGGTTTCATCAGAGGGAGAACAATTGTATTAAAAGTTCTGAACTCACCGGCTCCGTCAATTCGAGCTGCTTCAATAATCTCCAAAGATAACGAAGACTGCATATACTGTCTCATGAAGAATACCGTTGACGGTGCAGCAATTGCCGGAAGAATAAGCGGAATATACGAATCGGTAAGATGCAATTTAAGCATAAATCTATAGAAACCGATAATCGAAATCTGCCCGGGAACCATCATAATACCCATGACAAGACCCCATGCAACTTTCTTAAGTTTAAAATTGTATACATGTACTCCGTATGCTGTCATCGATGAAAAATAAACAGTAAAAGCAGTACTGGGCACGCAGATAATGAATGAGTTAATCATTGATCTCCACGCCGTAAGATCGGAACATTTCTGCTTTTCCGCAAGAGCATTGTAATTCTGGAGGAAAAACTTACTGGGAATTAATGAAATACCTGTTTTTATCATATCCGAAGATCTTGTACAGTTTACAAAAAGAAGATAAAAAGGCATCAATGATATAATGCATAAGAAAATACAAACCGCACCTCTAAGCATTCTCTTTGTGAGAATAGCGGCTGATGCACTCTTGTCTTTTCCCATATCTACTGAAGGAGTCTCCATTATTTTTTACCCCCTTTCTTCTTTTTCGGTCCATAATCATCGTTCTTTTCTCCAAGAAGGGTAAAATACAATACACTCGCAATTACCGTGATAAAGAACAAAAGAACAGATACCGCAGCTGCCTTTCCGGGATCGCTGTGATAAAGTCTCATAATATACATAGTTACCGTTGTAGACTTATCATCGGGTAATCCGATATATCCACCGTTAGAAGGCGTATTAAAGAGTGCAGGAATATCATACATCTGGAAACCACCGATAAGTGATGTTACAAGCGTATACATCAGGATTGGCTTTAACAAAGGTATGGTAATCTTGAAAAATTTCTGTGAGCTGTTAGCGCCATCAATATCAGCAGCTTCAAACAAACTCGGATTAATACCCATTACACCCGAGATAAGAAGTATTGTTGTATTACCGTACCACATCCAGAAAAGGATAAATGCAATAAGACCTCTTGTACCTGCAGCGCTTGCCATGAAATTATAATCTTCGGAAATTATCTTCCATTCCTTCAATAAAGAAGTAACCGGTCCGTACTGACCAAACATGGAACTAAACAATACCGAGATTGATGCAGCCGTAATAACATTAGGTAAATATACAAGTACCTTGTATGCTCCGGCTCCTTTAAGTTTAAACTTGTTATCTGTAAGCCAAGCAGCAAGGAGCAGCGACAAAAGAATCTGAGGGAAAAAGTTGCACATCCACATTATTACCGTATTGCCAAAGTATCTGAGTGCATACGGTGTTCCGCCGCCAATACCTAAAATAGTCTTGAAATTACTCAAACCACCAAACGAAATAGACTCTTTCATATTTCGAACAGAATAATTCAATACACTATAATAAAATGTGTTCATTAAAGGATAAAACTGCAGTGCCAGCCACACGATAAAGAATGGTGCAATAAAGAAATAGCCATACTTACCGTACTCTACAGTTTTCCTTTTTTTCTTTTTTTCGGAATCAGAACCCACCTATATTCTCCTTTCGTATATAATATTAATTCGAGAAAAAGGGACTCATTAAAATGACTGCCCCTCTCCCAAATGGAAAGGAGCAGTCACTCAATAAATCAGATTATTACAATTTCTAAATCTTAGAATTCGCTGCTAAGGTATGTAAACTTATCAACTACAGCAGCCTTGAAGTCAGCGATTGCTGTATCTTTATCTTTATTACCCTGAGCATATTCTGAAACCTGTGTATTGAAGAATGCGTTAATATCCTGATCTTCAGCTGTTACAGTGTTAGCATTGATGTTATCAGCCAAAGGTTTGAAGAATGCGTATACATCCTGATCTCCGTAAGGAGCCCATGCAAGACCCTGAGGAAGACCACCTTCAACAGCTGTATTGTTAACGAAGTCACCGTTGTAAGCGTTAATAGCTGTCATGAAGTCTGTATCACAGCTGAAAAGTCTGATGATTTCAGCAGCCATAACTCTGTCGCAGCATCCTACTGTTGCAGCAAGTCCTGTACCACCCCAGAAGAACTGGAAAGGTCCTTCAACAAGGATTGTGTTACCAGCCCACTCATCTTTCAAACTCCAGTATGAGAACCAAGGACATCCACAGAATGCGATGGCAGCCATATCATCTCCATCATTAAGAAGCATTGCTGCGTTCCAAGCGTCGCCCCACTGAGCTGTATTAAATGTATAAGGATAAAGAGCCTGAGCTACATCCATATATGCCTGCATCTGAGAATCTACAAGAACCTTATCATTAGCATCATACCAACCCATACCTCTTGAGTTCTGATACATACGAAGGAGTTCATCATAACCACTGAAGAGAGCAACTGTTCCCTCTGAAGCTTCCCAAACATCTTTTGCTGTTGCTACGAGTGTATCTGCATCGCAGAAGAACTGATCATGAAGTTCCTGAGGATCTGTTGTTCCAAGATACTGCTCAGCAAGATCTGCTCTAACTTCGAAACATCCGGGTGTTGCCTGCCAGAAGAATGCGCAGAGATCACCTGCTTCTGATGAGCCAAGTGCAAGGTTGTAAGCATATGCATTTGCACAATCATCAGCTGTGATACCAAGATCAACTGCTGTAAGAAGGCATCCTGAGTTAACATACTTCTGAACGTAGTCAACTTCAAGACCCATGATATCGGGATAATCAGCCTGTGTGGGATCTGTAAGGATACCATCAACTTTTTCCTGATATGTGTTAGATCCTTCTGTATTTACAAAACGGATTCTTGCATAATTGTCAGGTGAATATGTCTTATAAACATTATCAAGGATGTTGGAAATATCTGTGTTCCAACCCCAAATAACAAACTCTCCTGTTTCATCAGCATACTCATTGCCGTCATTAGATACATCTGTGCTTGTAGCGAAAATAGGTGCATTCTTTGTTCTTGCTACAGGAGTATATCCTGCTGCTTCAGCGCTTGTATCTCCGGAACCGGCTGCTGAACCATCAGGTGCAACATTGGTCGATGTAGCAGGAGTATTTCCTCCCTGTCCACCGGCATTACCGTTATCACATGCTACTAAAGCTGATCCGGCCATAACCATTGCTAATGTAAGAGCCAATAATCTTTTTTTCATTTGTTTACCTCCCATAATGTAATATGATTTAAAAGATTTCTTAATTGTTCGGATAGTCACACCCTACCCGCTTATTGCACTATAGCACAGTAAAATATCAAATTCAAGAAAAATTAGTCTCAAAATGGTAATGTTATACAAAATGCCAAAAGAAAAAGTGCTTTTTCAAGCACTTTTTACCTATAAACATCCTTCATGTCTTAAAATCATGGCTGAATGTTTTTGAAGCGTTATTTTTACTTTTCCCCCGTTGAGCTTATATTCAAAAGGTTCATCGTCATATCCGTACTCGGAAGTAATCATCTTGCGAATCATCACTGCATCCTTAGGAATTCCGAGAATCCACACACTTATTTCCTTTGTGACCTCATTATCGGTATTATTTACAAATACAGCCGACTGTCCTTCCTTATTGAATCTTCCGTATCCTAAAAATCCATAATCTTCGGCGAGATGCATTATTGAACCCGTCTTCAGTTCGCTGCAGTTTTTATGAATTGCTATCATTTTCTTATGGAAATCAATAAGTTCTTTGTTCTCGCCCCCCCAGGGATAAGTTCTTCTGTTATCCGGGTCGGTAAATCCACACACACCGGCTTCGTCTCCATAATAAAGTGTCGGTGCCCCGATCCAGGTCATCTGCATTAACACGGCTTCTCTCATTACCGGAATACTGATACCTTCTTCCGCAGCCTTCGGGCCGAGATTATTGACTCTTCCTATCTTTCTGTTGGTTCTTGTCAAAAAGCGCGAATGATCGTGATTAGACAGTTGGTTCATACTTACAAGAAGAGACGGCATCGGAAATGCTGCCGAATGGTGCTTCATAGCCCCCCAAAAACTTGCCGCATTATTAAGTTGATCGTTTCTGAAATCATCACTATGCTTCTGCATTCCTGTCAGAAACCAGGTTACAGGTTCCATAAAGGCATCGTAATTCATAACGGAATCCCATTGCTTACCGTCAAACCATGCGGAAGGGTCACCGTAATGTTCCGCAAGAATAATTGCTTGCGGTTTTGCTTCCTTTACAGCCTTTCTGAATCTTGTCCAAAACATATGATTGAATTCCGGTGAATATCCGAGGTCCGCAGCTACATCAAGTCTCCAACCGTCAGCATTATACGGCGGAGAAACCCACTTTCTGCCTATTTCCAGTATATATTCCTGCAGTTCACGTGAAGCTTCATAATTAAGTTTAGGAAGGGTATCATGTCCCCACCATCCGTCATATGTATGGTTATAAGGCCATTTATTTGTATCAAAAAATTTAAAATAATCTCTGTAAGGGCTCGAAGCATCAATAAACGCCCCTTTTTCATACCCATCGGCATTCTCATATATCCGCTCCCGGTCAAGCCATTTATTAAAGGAACCGCAATGGTTAAATACTCCGTCAAGTATTACCTTCATTCCCCTCTTGTGTGCTTCTTTTACGACTTTCGCGAATAATTTGTTTCCGGCTTCCAGATTATCTTTATTTGTTACACGATTTATATATTTTGATGCCGCGCGATTTTCAAGACAACCTTCCTCAAGTAAATTACCTTTATCGTTAACTATCTTGCCAATGTGCGGATCTATATTGTCATAATCCTGAATATCATATTTGTGATTAGACGGAGATACAAACAACGGATTAAAATAAATTACTTCGACACCAAGATCTTCGAGATAATCCATTTTATCCAAAACACCCTGCAAATCGCCTCCGTAGAATTCTCGAACCCCCATAACGGCAGGATACTTATTCCAATCTTCTACCCTCACGGAGCGGTCTCCGATATAACTATACTCCCCGGTCTCAACGTCATTGGACTTATCCCCGTTATAAAATCGGTCAATAAAAATCTGGTACATTACTGCACCTTTAGCCCAATCCGGTGTGTTAAATCCCGGAATCACAAAAAAACGATATTGCGGAAGAGGTTCCTTCACAGCTCCACGCACATCGAAAAAGCACATCATTTTACCGGAATGAATCTCAAAGTAATAATATATCGGCTCATTTTCCAGTTGAATCTCATGAGTATAATAGTCAAACATATCATCACTGTACGCTTTTTCCATATTGTGGTTCTTTTTTTGTTCCGCAATAATAATATAATCTACGTTATTTTTTGCCGTTCTGAAAGTAATGGTGACCGTACCATATGAACTGGGTTCCGAAGGTGAAATAAAGTTAGCTGTAGTATCCGAATATAAAGCCTTCTTATTGAGTACCGGCCTCATATTTGAAATATAATCCCTGTTTCTTTCCAGAATATCGTCATTATATAAATCCATACCAACCTCATTCCTGAGTACATCTGTTTATAAATAACTATTTAATGATAGTAAAAATGACAGCCAAAAGACTGTCATTTTCAGAGAAGGTTTTTTAATATTCCTATTAATGGGGTTATAGCAAATAACTATAATGTATTGGGGGTTACAAATAGCATTATAGCATGCAACCCCCTGAAGTCCATTTAAAGAATTCACAAATAATACAAAATGTATCTTTTCTTTTTGTGCACGTTATACAAACAGTGCTTCAAATTCTTCTCTGCCAATACGTTCTTTCTCAATTAAAAGCTCTGCACAACTGTCTAATACAGCTCTGTTCTCTTCTATAATTCGTTTGGCTTCCTTGTAGCAATCATCGATAATGTGTTTGATTTCCTCATCAATTTCTCCGGTTTTTGATTCTGAATAGCTCTTTACATGTCCGTAATCACGTCCTATAAATACCTCGTCATCATCATTTTCATAATTGATAAGACCTATTTTATCCGACATGCCGTATCTTGTAACCATTCGTCGGGCAACATTGGTTGCTTTCTTAATGTCGCTGGAAGCCCCGGTTGTTATATCTCCGAAAACTAATTCCTCTGCTATACGACCGCCAAGGGAAACCATAATATCCTGCATCATCTTGTTCTTTGTCAGATACATCTCATCCTTTTCCGGCAAAGGCATTGTGTACCCTCCCGCACCGGCACCTGTCGGAATAATTGATACGGTATAAACCGGTCCGACATCAGGAAGTTTGTGAAACAAAATTGCATGTCCGGCTTCATGAAAAGCGGTAATTTTTTTCTCTTTTTGCGATACAATACGGCTTCGCCTCTCCGCACCTATGCCTACCTTTATAAGAGATTTTTTAACATCCTCGTCTTTAATGTACTTTCTTTCTTCTTTTGCAGCCTTAATTGCCGACTCATTCATCAGGTTCTCAAGATCGGCACCGCTGAATCCTGCCGTAATTCTTGCGACATTTTCCAGATTTACATCTTCCGCCATGGGTTTATTTTTGCAATGAACCTTCAAAATATCTTCTCTTCCACGTACATCCGGCAAGCTGACCGCAATCTTTCTGTCAAATCGTCCGGGTCTTAAAATGGCAGGATCAAGAATATCCACACGGTTTGTTGCGGCAAGTACAATAATTCCCTGATTATTACTGAATCCATCCATCTCCACAAGCATCTGATTCAGTGTCTGCTCTCTTTCATCGTGACCTCCGCCCATTCCGGAACCACGTTTTCTGGCAACAGCGTCTATTTCGTCAATAAATACAATACATGGCGCATTCTTCTTTGCTTCCGCAAACAAATCTCTTACTCTTGATGCTCCGACGCCGACAAACATTTCAACAAAATCCGATCCGGAAATACTGAAAAACGGTACGCCGGCTTCTCCCGCTATAGCTTTTGCAAGCAATGTCTTTCCTGTACCCGGATGACCTTCAAGTAAAATTCCTTTCGGAATCCTTGCACCAAGTTCCGTATATTTGCCGGGATTTTTCAGAAAGTCAACAATCTCTTCAAGATCTTCTTTTTCTTCTTTCATACCTGCAACATCCGCAAAGGTTTTATCCGATTGTTCAATCATCTGAGCACGGCTCTTTCCGAAATTCATCATTTTGCTTTCGCTCTGTGACGTTCTGTCTTCTCCGCCCCGACCTGTCAATAATGCAAATAAAAACACACAGATACATATGATACCTGTAATTGTTAATATCTTGGAAAACCAATCATCACTCGGCTTCTCAATAAATACCGGAATATTATTATCTACACAATATTTCTGTATTTCTCTGACATCGGTAACATTGTACTGAGCATAGCTTCCGTCTTTTGCTTCCGCATAAATCGTACCGGCACGGGTCTTTCCCTGTTCTATATTTACCGAAACAACATTTCCGCTTGCCGCATTCTGATAAAACTGTCCCAGATTCTGCGGATTAAATTCTATTCCCGATATCGTATACCATATTGCCGCAATAATAAGCAGTAAAATAATAAGCGCAAACGGGTTTATTACCACTCTCTTTTTCAATTGACTCCTCCAATGTATAAAGTATAAAAACTGAAATTTATTTCTGTACTACACCTATATAAGGCAGATTTCTGTATTTTTGTGCATAATCAAGGCCGTATCCGACAACAAATTCATCCGGAACCTGAAATCCTGTATAATCAACTTTGACATTATGCGTTCTCCTTTCGGGTTTATCAAGGAGCGTGCACAAAGCTAATGATGAAGGCTTTCTGTCAGAAAGCATATCGAGAAGATAGCTCAATGTTCTTCCGGTATCCACAATATCTTCTATAACAATCACATCTTTATCCTCAATGCTCTCATCAAGATCTTTTACTATCTTAACAATGCCACTCGAATTCGTTCCGTCGCCATAACTTGATACACTCATAAAATCCATTGTAACCGGAACTGTTATTCTCTTGGCGAGCTCACACATAAAAAATGCAGCACCCTTTAATACTCCCACAAGATGAACGGTTCTTCCCTCGTAGTCTTTACTAATCTGTTCTCCAAGATATCTGATCTTTTTATCCAGTTCTTCCTCCGGAATCATTACAGTAATCTTATCTTCCATAAAAATCTCCATTTCTCCTCTTTGTTCTTACGGCTCCTTCACAGTCACCTTAAGAATGTTGCGTGTTTCTTCACTAAGCTTATAATTGGCACCGATGCGTCCGCTGATTACCCAGATTACCTCTTTTCCATCGCACATGAGAAGAATTTCATCACGTTTATCGGACGGAACCTTTGAATTGATAAAATATTTTTTTAATGTCTGTCTGCCCCCCGCATCATTTACCACAATCTCATCATGTTCTTTTCTTGTTCTGAAAAAAACAGTATGAGATATTTTATCATAATCAAACAGTTTCGTATATTGTTCTTCTGAAATGCCTTTAATCAGCTCTCTTGCTTCTTCCCCGCTAACCGAATACAGTTCGGTTTCTATTGTTTTTCCCATAACCTGAAGCACTTCCCCCGGAATCAGTTCCACAGGTGAGTTTTCAACCGTTATCTTTTTTGAATCAGTATTGTCTTCAGCATCCTGTGAACTTATCAGTACCGCTCCCGGAACTTTTAAAGCCGTTATTTTATATGGCAGATTAAAACTTTTGCCATTATCCATTTCAAAAAGGCTGCCGATAAGTAAAATATGTTTTTTTTCAACATCTTTTAGTCTTGTACTTACAAACCCGAATGCCTTATATAATACCGTTCTTACCATATACGGATGGCATTCGTGCAAAATGTCTGATTTAATAAAAAGCCGTTTTCCGCTTTCCCTTTCATATGTATATTTTAAAAACAGTTCTTCTGTCTGAGATTCCAGATAATCATTCAAAAGAGCAAGTGATTCCGAAAGATTACAAATATTATTAATCGCCCCGGAGTTTATATTTTCGGAGGCATATTGCAAAATGTTATGTCTTACTCTGTTTCTTGCATAATCGTCACTGTCATTACTTGCATCCTTGCAATATTCGATACCGTTCCCCCTAAGATATTTTATTGTCTCTTCTTTGGTCAGACATAATATCGGCCGAATCACCCTGTCTCTTCTCGGTTCTATGCCGATAATTCCTTTTAGATCCGATCCCCTTAACATATTCAGAAGAACCGTTTCGGCATTGTCACCGCGGTTATGAGCAACAGCAATCTTGTAATCCGTGCAATTCCATTCTTTTTTCCCGCATTCTTCAAAAAAGTCATATCTGATTTTTCTTCCGGCTTCCTCCGTTCCCATTCCGTTTTTTTTCGAATATTCGGAAACATCCTTTATACACAACCGAAACGGTATACAGTGTTTTTTACACAAATCGGCCACATATTTTGACTCTTCATCCGCTTCTTCTCGCAATTTGTGATTAATATGAGCCACACAAAGATTAACCGAATCACCGTACAGTTTATTAATAATCATAAGCATGCAAAGAGAATCCGAACCGCCGGAGACACCTAAAACGATATTGTCGCCGGGATATATCAGCTTATTCTCATCTATAAAATTTTTAACCTTGTTTTCTACATCGTCTGTTTCTTTCAAAATAAACCTCTCAAAATAACAAAGAGTCCCTTTTACGGAACTCATTTGCTTTATCATGTGTTATTCTTCGGGTTTAAATACTATCTCGTCATCATACACGTAACCAAGTATATTTTTGGCAACCTCTTCGGCATACATCTTTGTATGAGTATATACCTCAAATTCCTCCAACTCTTCCGTCCTGTTGTTCTCATCCTGGATTTTTACTTCCAATTCGGTCACTTCGTTTTGAAGCTGGTCCCTGGTCTCTTTCATTTTCTTGGCCTTAAATCCCATGTAACCGCAAAACGAAAAGATCAGCAATACACATATTATTAAAGGTGCCATTTGTTTTTTCTTTTTTCTGAAGGCCGGCTTCTTTTGCATATTTTCTCCCCAAACAATATATGAAAAAAATAATCTCTCGTTTACATAATATTAATTAACGGAAGCATTGTCAATAGAACTCAAATATACTTGAACATGCCTTCCGCGTCCTCTTTATGTAAAGGAGCTTTCACGGATAAAACTACAATCTTTGTCTCTTTATTGCCAAAACCGATTATAATCTCATCTCCGGGCTTTACCTCGAGCGATGCCTTTGCCACACGTCCGTTAACGGTTACTCTTCCGTTATCGCAAGCCTCATTGGCAATAGTTCTTCTCTTAATAATTCTTGATTCTTTTAAAAATTTATCCAGTCGCATCAATTATCTCCAATCGCAATTAAATCAGAAAATGAATATGTCTCATCTTTATTATCGTCAGAAAATGACAATGTATAACTTCTTGTCTGATAACCTGACAACCTAAGTGTTACAACCGCTGAATTCTCCGGTTTTTCAAAACTTACAGGCGAAACGCCGACATATACTCCGTCAAGATACACCTCAACATTTGCAGGACCGTCAATATAAACAAGTCCCCTGTCCGATGTTGTGGTGTAAACCGAAGTTGTCGGAACACCGGTCTGTGTCTCTGCATTTTGCGAAGTATCACCGCCTGCGGAACTGTTACCGCTTACACTGTTATCACTTACGGAATTCACACTTACAGTCTCCGTATCATCCGAATTCGAACCTTCTTTTTCAAGATCCACGCTAAGATATGCCACATCTGCCGAAACTTTTATATATTTTGTTACTGTAATATATCCTTCTGCACTTACCGTCAATTGATGTAATCCGTAGTCGAGCACAACTGCCTCTGTCACATCAACTTCGGTATCATCTATCAGCACCGATGAATTGTACGGATCTACGGTAAAATAAATAGTACCCTGCTGTGCTTCAGCCTGCCATTTACTAACATCCCACTCGTATTCACAGCCAGTTTCAATTGTTATTGTCTCTGTTCCCTGACTGCCGCCACCGGAAATACTTACGGAAATATTGCCGGTGGGAACCGGAATCAGCATATCTTCTTCGACCTTGTAAAAATATGACTGGTCGACTTCCAACCAGCCTCCCACAAAAAATGACTGTCCGGCCAATCTGAGATAGCCATGTCCTTTTTCTATAATTATGCTGTATATTGTGTGGTCCTTACCAATAAGGCAAAGCGTATCCACACTGTTGATATCAATCAGTTCACACTTTCCCTTTTCACCGATAATTACAATATCCTGACTTAAGGAATAATCCTCGCCCGCATATGTAATCTTTCTTCCGCTGTCATGAATTGTAAATTCTTCCACTCCGCTGTAGGAAAACATATCCGCCGAAACGGCAAGAGAATTAAGACGTTTTCTGGAACGCATAAATGTCACATCGACAACATCGCCCTCTCTGACCTGTGCAAGAGAAAGTGCATTACCGTATTTATCGGCAAATGTAGTAGCTCCGTCATAAGATAGCGTGTAATACTTTCCGATGGCCAACGTCATAAACTGAATTGTACTGTTTTCAGTATCCTTTTTTACAACAACAGCCGTATCCATGCTGTCATAATTACCCGGCAGCGCCGCCATAAAACCGGTATCCTGACTGCTTACGGAAGGGGCAACATCACTGTCGCAGGCGCACAAAGCACCAACCATCACAAACATGGCTGTAAAAATCAAAATTCTATTGACCACTTTTTTTACATACAAATTCATTTAGCAAATATTCCCTGTTATTATGCTCAGGATTATCCATGACATCCTCAAGCATCTCATTCAGCAACTTCCCAAGCAACGGTCCCGGTTCGCAACCCATTTTTATAAGGTCTCTTCCTGTCACTGCAAGCATAGACAGATTAAAGCAAGACTCCTCCGCCATTATGTTATCATAAATCTCTTTAATGTTGGACAGTTCGCTGAGTTTTTCTTCCCTTTTATAATCACTCTGTGCCTTACAATCGGCATATTTAACTTTCAGCAATCTTTCAAAATTATCCGGGCCGAACTTATTAAGTGCCCGCCTTACGGCTCTCGAATCCGCATTAATTGTAATATCATGGCTGCCTGTAAGAATACTAACCGTATCAATAGCTTCGTTATCAAACTTAAGTCGTTTCATAATACTTCTTGTCATATTCTCACCTACACCCGGATGGCCGTAAAAATGTGTTATACCGTCTTCATCTGTCGTAAGTGTCCTGCATTTTCCTATATCGTGAAACAGCATGGCAAGACGAAGTATACGATCGTTTTCCACGTATTCCAGCGAATGAAGAATATGTTCGCCGACATTATATACATGATGAGGATGGTTCTGCGGTGTATTCATATTTTCATCAAATTCAGGCATAAAAAACGAAGACAGTCCGCTCTCATAAAAAAGCCTGAAACGATAAGGATTATCGGAAATAAGGAGTTTGACAATTTCTGCTTGAACACGTTCGGCACTGATTCTGCAAATCGTCGGTGCAAGTTGTTTTATTGCTTGAAAAGTTTCATCCTCTATTGTATACCCAAGTGTGGCAGCAAATCTTATGGCACGCATCATTCTGAGAGCATCTTCGTTAAATCTTTCAATCGGATTACCTACAGCTCGAATAATGCCTTCCTTCAAATCTTTTTCCCCCGAAAATATATCAACAAGCCCTTTCTTCGGGTGATAAGCCATCGCATTGATTGTAAAATCTCTGCGTTTTAAATCTTCTTCAAGACTCGGAGTAAAAATTACTTCTTTCGGATGTCTTGAATCTTCATACTCACCATCAATCCGATATGTAGTAACTTCATACCCTTCTTTGTCCTTCATAACCGTTACGGTTCCGTGTGCGATACCGGTATCGATTGTTCTTCGGAATATTTTTTTTACCGTTTCCGGTGTTGCACCGGTAGTAATATCCCAATCATTAGGTTCTTTTCCGAGCAGAAAATCACGTACACAACCTCCGACAATATATGCTTCATAACCGGCGTTATTAATATCTTCCAATATTTCAAGTACGGCCGATGGTATCTTAATCTCCATAGGTACTCCTAATTATCATCCATGTTAGAATCTGTTAATCACTTCGATTACTTTTTCAATTTCTTCATCTGTCATACCGTTATACATAGGAATCGAAAGTACATGTTTGGCCATTCGTTCCGTTATCGGCAAATCCCCTTCCTTATAACCCAGACAGCGATATGCTTCCGACAAATGAGGCGGAATAGGGTAATGAATTATTGTACTTATACCGTTTTCTTTAAGGAAATCGATTAATCCGTCCCTATCCTCACAATATATAACATACTGATGGTAAATATGATCCTCACCCTCCCTGACTTTAGGAAGTTCGATCTTAGGATTGTTAATTCCTTCATAATACTTCGATGCAATTTTTTTCTTCTCTTCGGTAAGTTCGTTCATATATTTAAGTCTTACGGACAGAAGGGCTGCCTGCATCTCGTCAAGGCGGGAATTCATACCGACTTCATCAAAATAATATCTTTTTGATGAACCGTAATTTCTCAACATTTTAATCTTATCGTAATATTCTTTATTATCTGTAACAATTGCTCCGGCATCACCGAACGCACCCAGATTTTTTGAGGGATAAAACGAAAAGCAACTGATATCTCCAAAAGATCCCGTCATTTTGCCTGCATGCACAGAACCGTGAGATTGTGCACAGTCTTCTATAAGCTTTAAAGAATGTTTCTTACAGAATTCGGTAATAGCCGTCATATTATTACTCTGTCCGTAAAGATGGACAACCATAACAGCCTTTGTCTTCTCCGTAAGTTTTTCCTCAAGAAGAGTCTCATCAAGTTCATAATATTCATTCGGTTCAACAAATACAGGCGTTGCACCGTTGATTGTTATTCCCATCACACTTGCTATATATGTATTACCCTGAACAAGGACTTCATCTCCTTTTCCAAGGCCGAGCGTCCTGCATGCGAGCGTAAGTGCATCCAAGCCGTTTCCCACTCCGAGACAATATTTTGTTCCGACATATTCGGCAAATCTCGCCTCAAATTCTTCAAGTTCTTTTCCCATAATATACCAGCCGGAACGGAGAACGCGAAGAGCTGCTTCCTCAAATTCCTCCTGATGCATATAAAAACCTCTATCCAATCGGTTTGTCATTATATTTTCCATAATTCCGCTATTCTCCAATACTTTTTATTAAAAAAATCGGGATAAATCTTGCGGATTTATCCCTGAGTTAAAAAACATATTATCTGATGAGAACTATTCCTCATCGTCGATTCCAAGGCCCTTAATATATTCTATTACATCGCCTACAGTCTCGAATTTCTCAAGTTCATCATCCTCAACCTCAATACCGTATTCATTCTCAATTGCCATTACAAGTTCCATCAATTCGAAGGAATCTGCACGAAGATCATTCTTAAAAGATGTATCTTCATCAATTACTACTCCCGGGGATACATGCAGCTGATCTTTAATAATATCCACTATTTTCTCTAACATAACCCACATAGTCCTTTCAATTGTAAATACTTACTAAATGTCCTTTTCAAAGACAAGTAAAGTATATAAATCGGTATTATGTTTGTCAACAGGAATTTTTGTTCAGAAAATCATAAATTTCTCTTTTACTTACTCCTCTGTCCTTAGCCACAGATTTCATCGCTTCTTTTTTATCAAGACCCTGATTCAGGTATAATTCCATATGTTCTTCGATTGTCATTTTTTCAAAAGATTCAATCTTTTCCGATTCTATTTCCTCCGGACTCTTTCCTTCAATTACAAGGACATACTCGCCTCTCGGTTCCTCCTCACTGTAGTATTCAATCGCACTCTTTATTGTCATCGGCTGAACAGTCTCAAATTTCTTTGTAAGTTCTCTGCATAAAGTAATCTTCCTGTCTCCGAGAGTATCAAACAATATATCAAGAGTTGCTTTAAGATGATGCGGCGCTTCGTACAGTATTATTGTTCTCGTCTCATTTTTAAGTTCATCCAAAATCATCCTGCGCTGCTTTTTTTCCGGCGGAAGAAAACCCTCAAAGCAAAATCTTCTTGACGAGAGACCCGAGAGTGTCAATGCCGTTATCAGAGCACAAGGACCGGGAAGTGATGTTACCGTTATATTTTCATCATTGCACATACGAACCAGAACTTCACCCGGATCGGAAATAGCCGGCGTACCCGCATCGGAAATAAGTGCTATGTTTTTACCTTCCTTAAGTTTATCAATTAGGGTATATGCTTTTTCCACTTTGTTATACTCATGGTAACTGGTCATCGGTGTTTTAATATTAAAATGAGTCAACAAATGAATACTGTTTCTTGTGTCCTCAGCCGCAATAAGATCCACATTGTTGAGTGTCTCAAGAATTCTTGGTGAGATATCCCCAAGATTACCGATTGGCGTTGCGCACAAATATAAAATTCCCTGCATTTTAAGTTCTTCCTCTTTCAATATCCGTAAATGTCATATATTTCAGGGGTATATTGTCCCTGACTTTGATATACGATAATCGGTTTTTCGACCTTTAAAAACGGATTACCGCCCTTTGTTGCTTCCACCAGTATCATATTGGGAGCCTTATCGACAAAAGGATGTACCATCTTAAGTCTCTTCGGTTCCAATCGATATTTATTCATTATTCTGAAAATATCCGCTAATCGATTGGGGCGATGAACCAGATAAAAATGTCCCTTTTCTTCCAGGCAGGATGAAGCTGCCGCAATTACATCCTCAAGACTGCACAATATCTCATGACGTGCAATCGCCATAGGTCCGTCAGGATTCTTAAGACCTTTTCCCGCCGGCATATAAGGAGGGTTACAGGTAACATTTTTAAAAGAGGCAGGCTTAAAACATCTGCCCACCTCTTTAATATCACCGCACACTATTGATATTTTATCCTGAAGATTGTTAAGCTTTACGCTTCTTTCTGCCATATCAGCGCTATCCTTCTGAATCTCAATGCCGACAAAATCGGTCGCATCCGTCTTGGCGCTGAGCAGAATCGGAATTATGCCGGTGCCGGTGCACAAATCAAGTACATTACTTTTATCTTTAACTGTCTCCGCCGCAAAGCCGCTAAGCAGCACCGCATCCATCCCAAAGCAGAATTTATCAGGATTCTGTATTATTCTCAGGTTGTTTCTCTGAAGGTCGTCCACCCTCTCGTTTGTCTTTAACAGAATCTCCATCTTTCACTCCGTTGGCATTATCCCCATCAACGTTTCGATGGTTTTTACCGTGTTTATTGTTTTTAAAATTCTTTTTCTGATTCTGTCCCTGTCCGTCTTCGTTATGTTTGTTACGAACATAGTTATCAGTATTATTATTTTTTGTATTTTCCTTATTTTTGTTGTCGTTATATTTTCTGTTATCGCCGTTACGCTTATTATCCCTATTATTCTGACTTTCCTGGTTGTCTTCTTTATCTTGTTTTTCAAGTTTTTCCAGTTCTTTCAGTTCCTTAAGTTCTTCTTCGGAATATGATATTTCGCTGTGATGACGTTTTTTAAATCTAAGATCGTCAACGGAGAATTCCTTCATCTCCTTCTCATCTCCGACATCTATCAAGACTTTAACAAGTTGTCTTAATACATTTACGGAATGAACCTCTCCCTTGCTTCCGTCCGGAGTTGTTACGAAATCTCCGACACCGGGAAGCCTTCTGTTAAGATACTCATATGTGTCTTCTTCATTTTTCAAACAACACATCAGTCTTCCGCACATTCCCGATATCTTAGTCGGATTAAGAGACAATCCCTGTTCCTTTGCCATCTTAATTGATACCGGGGCAAACTCGGGCAAATGAGTATGGCAGCAAAGAATTCTTCCGCATATACCTATACCGCCGAGCATCTTTGTCTCATCTCGAACACCGATTTGTCGTAATTCAATTCTTGTCTTAAAAACACTTGCCAGATCTTTAACAAGTTCTCTGAAATCTACTCTTCCGTCCGCTGTAAAATAGAAGAGAAGTTTATTATTATCAAATGTATATTCAGCATCTATCAGTTTCATAACCAGATTGTGATGAGCAATCTTCTCCTTACACAGCCTTAACGCCTCCTTCTCTTTTTCGAGATTGGCAACCTGCTGCTCATCGTCTTTGGGTGTAGCTATTCGAAGTACATCTTTAAGAGGTTGAACAATCTTATCCTCGTCAACTTCTCTGATACCACCGACTACTGTTCCGTACTCCACACCTCTGGCAGTCTCAACAATAACATGATCCGTCATCTTAATATCATATTCACCCGGCGAAAAGAAATATACCTTCCCCGCACTCCTGAATCTGACTCCGACAACCTTTACCTTATTCATTATCTATATACCTCCATCTATAAACCGCATTCCGATATAACTATCGGCTAATTTTCTTTGATTGTAAGAAGCAAAAGTTCCATGGTAAGTTCAAAACTTACATTTGATTCCATACGTTTCTTAGCAGTCTCAAGTGCCTTTGTAACCGTCTCAATTCCCTCATAATCGGTTCTTGAAGCAACTCTTGTTATTGATTGAATCTCATCCTTAAATATCAAGTGATTCATGTCACCTGTCGCTTTAAAAAGAAGAACATCTCTGTACCAGACTCCCATAATATCAAGATAATCGGCAATATCAAAGCCGAAATCCTTGATTCTCTTAAGAGCTTCCATAACCTCGGCTATCTCCATATCATAAATATTCTTGAGAAGGGCGAGTGCTTCTTTTCTTATCTTGTCAAAATCTTCACTGGAAGCAAGCGCTTTGGCTCTTCCGACATTTCCTCTTGCAAATGCTATACAAATCTCAGCTCTGTATTCCGGCACCGATAATTGCTTCATCAAATATTTACGCATATCATTATCACGTACAGGCTTCATATTAAGCGTAACACATCTGCTTAATATTGTCGGAAGGAGAGTATCCGTCGAGTTGGCCAGGAGAAGAAAAACCACATATGTCGGCGGTTCTTCCAAGGTCTTTAAAAGAGCATTCTGGGCCTGAACCGTCATCTTCTCCGCATCTTCCATAATATAAACCTTATATTTGCTGCTATAAGGCTTAATCATTACGGTATCATTAATCTCCTGTCTGATATCATCAACACCTATAACATTAGGTTTTTCATGAGTAACAAAAAAAATATCCGGGTGATTCATGCTCATTGCCTGCTGACATGAATGACATTTGCAACAGGGCTCGGTCTTTCCTTCCTCGCAAAGTAACGTCTGTGAAAAAACTTTCGCAATGAATTCTTTTCCGGATCTGACCTCTCCGTTTATCAGATATGCATGAGAGACATTATTATTTTCAATGCCTCCCTGAAATTGTTTCTTAATATGATCTTGTCCGATAATATCCGAAAATAATGGCATATCTTCGCCCCCTTACATAAATATATCCAACAAAAGACCTCTGATCTCACCAATCTTGGCAAGTATGGCCATATTGTCTTTTTCTTCTTTACACAATTCCTGAGCAAGAGCATCAAGATTTTCATCAATCAACCTGATTATCCCATATACTCTGTGACGTCCTTTTCTGTCCAGAAAATTTTCTCTCGAGAACTGATGTGAATGATTAACAATCTCATTCATAAACTCTTTTATCAGTCCCCTGTATCTTCGCATATCGCGGATATCTTTCTTTTTGTTTATCCGCTCACCCTGAAGAGATATCTCCCCCATAAGCTGCGTAAGCTTTTCGGAAAGTTCCGATTCCTTAATATTACTGCTCAGAATAAACTTAAAGGAATCATCCGTATTTTTTATCTCCTGATTGTTCTGAACCTGACTTGTTTGTGAAATCTGATCTATCTTAATGTCCATATTTTTCGTTTTATCTGCTCATAACAACTATTTAAATCAAAATTGTCATAATACTCTTTAATTCCGAGACTTGCCAGTTTTTCTTCCGAAAAATCTTCGTCATCCGCAAGAAACCGTCTGCACATCTCGTTATATTTCGGATTTGCCTGACTTCTTTCACGTTTTAATGCTCTCTCAAGTCTTACTCCATCGTCAAGGCTCACATAAAGGGGAATTACATTATCTTCTCCGTAATATTTGCTGATTCCGTCATATGCTTCGAGGGTTCCTATTATCAGATAATCTCCGTCCTTAAGCTGCACCGTACCGTCATCTGCGGTAAAATAAATCCATTCTCCGTAACAGGTATTGTAGCATCTGTATTCCACCACTTTTTGTTCATCTTTCATCTTTTTAAAAGATTCTTTGTCACAGAAATGATATTCAACCCCTTCACGTTCCTCACTTCTTCGGGGTCTTGTAGTATAAGGAACAACATTCTTTAATCCAAGTTCTCTGTCATCCATAAGCATCTTATATAAAGTATCTTTTCCGGCAGCACTCTTTCCCATCAGGCAATAAATCTTACCCATGACTATTTCTCCCCGGATTCTTTATTTTTAATGCTTCTTAATACCTCGATTCTGTCCATCGAGATTCCCGACACTTCAAATCCGTGTCTGCTAAAATAATTATAAAGTGCTATTGCTTCTTTTGTGATCTTCTCACCGGGAACAATTATCGGTTGAATACATGTGTACACATATACATATTCTCCCGCCGTTCTTCCTATAGACATATTAAGAGACATTGATTCTTTTTCACGGTTAAATGCTTCATAAATATTACATTCAATGTCCGAACCTGAAGGTCTCGGATATACCGGTACTCTTCCCAAATCGTTAGGGTTGGAATTTACACCGAATAAAAATTCCAGATTACCCAAATCCTTTGAATCAATCTCCTTTGTACTTCTGTCTTTCTCTCTCAGTTCGTAATCAATCTTTCTGAGAGCCATTATCAGACGTTCATATCCTTCATCATTATCACACAATGAAAATGCAAGTAAGGCATACGCAGGCATTGACATCTGAACCTGTATGCCAAATTCTTTTCTCAGTTTCTCTCCGAGTTGTCTTCCGTCCATATGCTTACTCTTGGAATAAAGAAGCATCTTGCCAATCTCCGGAGTATCGAATCTGTCCTTTGTAAATGCCTCAAAGGCGCCTATAAACTCAAGTTCCTGTATGTCCTTGCTTAATTTTTCTCTCTTATCGTAGAATAACTGCCACGGGGCATTTTCTCCCGAAACAAAGGAAATACAGTCATCTATTCCCGCAAGAATAATATAAGACGGTGCCGATGTCTGATAAACTGAGAGATAATATCTTATCTTCTCCTGATCAACCAATGATCCGTTGATATGAAGAAGTGCCGATTGCTGCGGTGCAGGAAGAGTCTTACTCAATGAATGAATTACAATATCTGCAGAAAGCGCGCATGCATTAGCCGGGAGGAAATCCGCAAATCCAAAATGAGCACCGTATGTTGCATCTACAATAAGCGGAATATGCTTTTCATGAAGGTAATCCGCAATATCGTCAATATCGGATGAGATTCCTTCATATGTTGGGGAGGTAAGATATACGGCTTCAATATCCGAGTTCTTCTCTACTACAGCCTCTACCTGTTCTCTTGTCACACCGAGTGACACTCCCAATGCGGAATCAACATCGCCATATATGTAAACAGGGTTAATTTCACACACACACATTGCATTATAAACGGCTCGTTGAGAATACCTCATGACAGCCATCTTTCCGCCGCGTTTTACTATTGCCGACACAGCTGCAAGTATACCTGCCGTTGAACCGTTAACAAGAAAATGTGTTTCATCGGTTCCGTATTTTTTAGACGCTCTCTTCATGGCATCCATTAATAAACCTTTCGGATTAAAAAGGTTATCAAAAGCATCTACTCTGTTTATATCTCTTTTGTAAAGTTCGCTCAGAAAATCATTTTCATAATAATTACGCTTATGTCCCGGTTCATGAAAAGGATAAGCGTCACTATAAACATAATCTTCCAACTTGTTATATAATTCACCCATATATTTACCTGTTTCCCACCTGTTTTTCAGTCATTAATTCAAACTATACCCCATTTTTACCTAACATAGTTAACATTATACCATTTACCCAATATCTCTTCCACCACAACTTATTGTTGCAGTAACTCAAGATATCGTGTTTGGGTAAAAAGCATTTGGAATATTCTGACAATTTGCCATATTTTGTCAAATTAACAATTTGTTTACACATTATTAACCGAATTGTCTTTGATATTCTTTTTCTCAAAAACTATAATGAACCTATCAAGATTGATACAGGTTATCACACACAGGCTTGTACGATCGGAAAGAGAGGTATGGTCCAATGGGTTACTGATTATATTTTTATAGCATGTATCATTTAATATTGTTTAACTTTCCCAAAATATTATTTAAAAGAAGTATTTATCCGAAAGGAAAAAGCAGTAAAAAAAAATTATTTCCGGGAGGATTCCTATTTTGGAGACTTCAGTTTAGAAGCGGACATCAAAAATTATTCTGATGTCCGCTTCTTCATTTGTTATAAAATATAAAAGAATTATTACCGTATCCGGCTACATCTGATGTCTGACGACTTTGTATTCATCATTTGACTGATAATAAGGACACGAAGCCGTATCGCCTTTTAAAAATCTGACCATATCATCCTCATCCAGATTCATATCACAGACATAACATTCATAATCCTCATCATATACAAAATTGTTACACATATCACAATTTGATACTTCCATATCCACTCCCGCTTGGGCTTAATATTTAAACACCCAAATATGCTTTCTTTACAGAATCATCATCCATAAGTTTCTTGGCATCTCCGCTCATGGTTATCTTTCCGGTCTCAAGTACATATGCTCTGTCAGCAATACCCAATGCCATCTTGGCATTCTGTTCTACCAGCAGAATTGTTATTCCCTGCTTATGGCAGTATTCAATAATTGAAAATACTTCCTTTACCAGCAAAGGTGAAAGTCCCATCGACGGTTCATCCATAAGAATAAGACGAGGTTTACTCATAAGAGCACGTCCCATCGCAAGCATCTGCTGTTCTCCGCCGGACAAAGTTCCCGCAAGCTGATTTTTTCTCTCTTCCAATCTTGGGAAATGACTGTATATCTCTTTGAGAACATCTTCATATTCCTGTTTATCTTTTCTTGTATATGCTCCCATCTTCAGATTCTCCAGAACCGTAAGATTGGCAAACACCCTTCTTCCTTCGGGGACATGTGCCATTCCCATTGATACTATCTTATGTCCGGGAACTCTTGTAATTTCTTTTCCCTCGAAGACTATCGATCCTTCTTTTGCAGGAATCATTCCGCTTAAGGAATGAAGAATAGTTGTCTTACCGGCGCCGTTAGCACCGATGAGTGCTACGATTTCTCCCTCGTTAAGTTCAAAGGATACACCTTTTATTGCCTGTATCAAACCATAATTAACTTTTAAATCTTTTACCTCAAGCATCGCCATGAGTCATCTCTCCTGTCTATTCGCCGATGTAAGCTTTAATTACTTCGGGATTATTAAGTACTTCCTTGGTTTCACCCTGACAAAGCACCTGTCCAAAATTAAGAACCGTAAGTTTTTCACATATACCTGATACAAGTTTCATATCATGCTCAATAAGAAGAACCGTCATCTTAAAATGATCCCGGACAAAACGAATAGTCTTCATGAGTTCTTCTGTCTCGTTGGGATTCATACCGGCAGCAGGTTCATCAAGAAGAAGCAACTTGGGTGACGTTGCGAGAGCTCTTGCTATTTCAAGCTTACGCTGTTTACCGTAAGGGAGATTACTTGCAAGAAAATCGGCTTCTTTCTCAAGGTCGAATACCTTAAGAAGTTCCATTGCTTTCTCGTCCATTGCTTTCTCTGTTTTTTTATAACCCGGAAGTCTGAAAATACCTGTAAAGGTACTGTACTTCATCTGATTATGAAGACCGATTTTAACATTATCGAGAACCGTCTGATTGGAAAAAAGTCTGATATTCTGAAATGTTCTTGCTACTCCGGCTCTGTTAATATCTATTGTCTTCTTGCCCGTAAGATTAACTCCGTCAAGCATTATAGTTCCCTGATTCGGAGTATATACACCCGTTAGAAGATTAAAAACAGTGGTCTTTCCTGCTCCGTTAGGTCCTATAAGTCCGTAAAGCTGACCTTCCTCAATGGAAATATTAAATTCGTCAACGGCGCGCAATCCGCCAAATGAAATTCCGAGATTTTTTACTTCAAGCATTGCCATTGTTCTCCACACCTTTCTTCTTAAACCTGGCAGCAACCTTCTGTTTCCACACTATTGCTCCGGGCGCCCAGTTAAACAGCATCATACCGATAAGCAGAATTGAATAAATAAGCATTCTGTAATTTGAAAGACCTCTCAAAACTTCGGGAAGCAACGTTAATATAGTAGCTGCAATAATTGAACCTCTAAAGCTTCCGATACCTCCGAGAACAACAAATACAAGTATCATTATTGACATGTTATAACCGAAGTTGCTCGGTGTTGCATTTAATGTTGAAAGGTTATGTGCATAAAGAACACCACCCGCACCTGCAATTGCTGCAGAAATTACGAAAGCAAGCAATTTGTATTTGGTAATATTAATACCAACGGATTCTGCGGCTATACGGTTGTCTCTGATTGCCATGACAGCTCTTCCCGTTCTTGAATCCACAAAATGAAAGACTACAAACAATGCGATGAGTATCAGAATCATTCCGATTGTAAATGTTGAAATTCTCGGCATTCTGCTTATACCTTTTGCTCCGTTTATAAGCCACATATCTCCGGCAGTCTCATCAACTTCAAATGCATTGGCATCGGTAAGCGAAACTTTCACTCCGTCCTTGCATTTGGCCACATAGAGAACATTTATTATATTCTTAATAATCTCACCAAAAGCAAGAGTTACTATGGCAAGATAATCTCCTCTTAATCTAAGTACAGGAATTCCGACAAGAAATCCCATGACGGCAGCCGCAACAACACCAACCAAAAGTGCGACTATAAATAATACTATCTCATTGCTTATTGTATTCTGAAGGAGCTTGGTACTTAACGCCCCGGCAAATGCTCCGACACACATAAATCCGGCATGGCCGAGACTTAGTTCTCCGAGATATCCGACACACAGATTAAGTCCGATGGCTACCAACGAATATACACAAACCGGAACCAGGATACCCTGAATAAGCGAACTTACCGCTCCTGCTTTAACCAAAATCTGAATCAGGACGTACAGCACTGCGAGAATGCCATATGTAATCAGATGATCTTTTGAACTTTTTTTCAATGATGATTTTTTCTTTTCCATATCCGCGACACCTTATACCTTTTCATGCATCTTCTTGCCCAAAATACCTGTAGGACGGACAAGCAGTACAATAATCAACACAGCAAACACTATAGCATCCGAAAGCTGAGAAGAAATATATGCTCTTCCCAATATCTCTATTATTCCCAATAAAATACCACCGATAAATGCTCCCGGAATGGAACCGATACCGCCAAAAACTGCAGCCGTAAATGCTTTAATACCCGGCATGGAACCCGTATAAGGAGTAAGAACCGGATATGCCGAACAGAATAACGCTCCCGCTACGGCTGCGAGTCCCGATCCTATTGCAAATGTAAGTGAAATAGTAGCATTGGCATTTATTCCCATAAGCATTGCAGCATCCTTATCTTCAGATACCGCAAGCATTGCCTGACCGGCTTTTGTCTTCTTTATAAAGAGACTGAGACCTACCATGATAATAACGCATGCAAGGACCATGACAATTGTAATTCCCGAAATAATCAATTTACCGCCGCACAACTCCAGACCTTTAAATGAAATTACGCTTGAAAAAGATTTTGACTCCGAACCGAATAAAAGAAGCGCCCCATTCTGAAGAAAATAACTTACTCCTATTGCCGTAATAAGAACAGCAAGAGATGTCGCACGTCTCAACGGTTTATATGCAACCTTTTCTATAACAACACCCAATACCGTACAGGCAACAATTGCAATTACGACGGCAACAAGCGGATTCATATTTGCTTTCTCCATTAAAAAGAAAACAACATAGCAACCGACCATGATAACATCACCGTGAGCAAAATTAAGCATCTTTGCAATACCGTATACCATGGTATATCCAAGCGCAATAATGGCATATACGCTTCCGAGACTGATGCCGTTAATCAAATACGACAAAAATTCCATAGTTTTCTCCATTCCGCAGCAACAAATATTTGCTGATAATTTCTACATACACAATTCTACATTTTAGCACAAATACCGATTTGGTCTATAGAAAAAAGTAATAAAAAAAGCCCCCTGAGTCATCAGGGGGCCAAATATAAGCAAATTACATTGCTACATATACACCATTCTGGATAACTACTGCAGTAGGAGTCTTTGAAACTTCACCTGTAGCAATCCATGTCATTGTACCTGTAATACCTTCAACATTAATCTGTGTCATTGCGGGGATTGCAATCTCACCGATTTCCTGAGCAGACATTGAAGGTGTTGCACCTGCCTGTTCAAGAGCAGCTTTTGCAGCGTAGATTGCATCATATCCGTCTGCGGCAAACTGGTTAGGTGTCTCACCGAATCTTTCAACATATGTTGAAACAAATGCCTGAACAGCTGCATCCTGAGAATCAGCTGCGAAAGGAGTAAGAAGGATAACACCCTCTGCAAGAGATGTATCAAATCCTTCAACTGTAAGGATACCGTCCATACCGTCTACACCAAAGAATGTAGGTGCATATCCCATATCATTGGCCTGCTTAAGGATAATTGAAGCTTCCTGATAGTAGATGGGAAGGAATACAAGTTCTGCACCTTCGCTCTGAGCCTTCTGAAGCTGTGTAGAAAAATCTGTCTTAGAATCTGCTGTAAAAGCTTCGATTGAAACTACTTCAAAATTCTGATTCTCGGCTTCCTTAACAAATGTAGCTTCAATACCTGATGAGTAAACATCGGAACTGTCATAAATAACAGCAACCTTAGTTGCAAGTGAGTTCTGTCCGATATACTGAGCCGAAGCTGTTCCCTGATTGGGGTCTGTAAAGCATATCTGGAAAATATTATCATTAACGATAACATCTACCGATGATGCCGAAGGTGTAATCTCAAGCATTCCGTCTTCTGCCGTATAATCGGCAACTGCGATACAAGGAGTTGTTGTAACAGTACCGCAAAGTACCTGCATACCCCAGTCCTTTAATGAGTTGTAAGCATTAACTGCTTTCTCAGCATCATGAGTATCATCTTCAAATTTGTATTCAATCTGATATCCGTTGACTCCGCCTGCTGCATTGATTTCATCTACTGCAATCTGCATACCGTTCATTACTGCCGTTCCGTAGATTGCCGCAGCACCGGTAACAGGTCCGATACCACCGATTTTAAATGTTTCTCCGCTTGCGGTTGTTCCGGTTGTTGTAGTATTTCCTGATGCGGTTGTTCCGCCGGTACTTCCGCCGTTGTTACCATTACAGCCTGCAGCCAATGAAGCTGTCATTACAGCAACAAGAGCAAGGCTTGCTAACTTTTTCATTGCTTTCATCTTATTCCTCCGTTTGTGATTTAATCACATTTAAAATATATAATACGGTCACTATGTTATCATCACGATTTTTACAAAACAATAGAGAAATATACCCTATTTTAGAATATATTTCTCTGTCTGTATCTATATTATGCACAATGAAATCAAGTATTTTTCAATTATTTTCTCATATTTATAAGATAACAAGCCATACCCTCAAGGGTTTCCGGCATCTTTGCCTCTCCTTCGGCAGATTCTCCCGAAGTCTTTCCTTCGATAGTCTGTATTCCGTATCGCAATAGGACCATAGAAAGATTTTCGCGCATTTGCGAATCCTCTCCTCCGAATTCAAAACTGACAATCGTATGCGTCTCCCCGTTTATTTCGACAGGATAAGAACAGATGAGACAACAGCCCGCTCTGTTGGTAGTTCCCGTCTTGAGTCCCGTCGTACCCGGCAGATTATAAAGAAGATTATTTGTGTTATAAACCGTCATATCCAGTCCGCTGATATTTAATGCCCTGCTCCCCGTTATATCCTGTATCTGCGGATACACCCCGAGTATATAACTTACAAGAATAAACATATCCGATGCCGTGGAATAATTCTGATGCTTTGTCATAAGAACATCATCCGTAAAGGAAGGAAGACCGTTGCAATTATAAAATACCGTTTCTTCGCTCATACCGATTTCTTTTGCGGTTATATTCATAAGTTCAACAAAATCCTCTTCGGTTCCGCCGACATACTGAGCCAATGCCAACGCACATTCATTACTTGACGGAAGAAGCATAGCCTTTATCAAATCTTCTACGGAGACCTCGTCTCCCTCCGTCAGCCTGATTACACCGTCCTGACAATATGAAAGCGTCTCCGCCTCACCGGAAATTGTCACCATATCATCAAAAGTAATATTTCCATCCGAAATTTCATTCATTACCACCAGGTAAGTCATGAGTTTTGTTGTACTTGCAATTGCTACCTTCTCATCCTCATCGGAAGAATATAATATTTCACCGGTTAGCACATCCCCGACAAGAGCGGAATCAATCTCGTCAAACTGCCCCAGAGAACTTATATAATCTATGTCTATAAAGAAAGAATTATCCGTATTTACCGATAAAACATTATCATCCCATGACATTTCCATATCGAACAAAAGCGCAAAATCGCTCATGTTCATAAAGCAGTCATAATTACCGTCGGAATCCTGAAGAATAATCGTCACATATTTTCTTATGGAATCATCGTATGTAAATGAATTCCTGAGAGGATCCGTGCTAAGAGTTCCGAGATTACCGTCTTCGTCTTCTTCAAAGCCAACGCCGTCACCTTCTTTTTTTTCATATTCGGCCCCGGTTGTAACGGTTACCGAAGAAGCTGTTACGTCCACATTATATTTTTTATCGGTATCGCTTAAAAACCATGCCATATCTCTCAGGGAAATATAGGTGTTATTTACATAATAAAGATCAAGACATTTAAGCGTACCTTTATCTTCGCCGTTAACATATACACCTGCATTTACAAGGTATTCCGTAAATGCATCTGCTTTTACAGGCACGGAATACACATAAAAAACAATCAGGCTCAGGAAAAATGCCGTTATTCGGATTAGTTTCTTCATTTTGCCTCCTTATCCAGTACCATTGGCAACTCAATAAATGTTATCCCGTTACCGGATACCGTTCCCGTAAATACCAAATGCTCCTTGTCACATATAAAATACACCGTCTCAGACACATCACCGTATTCCAGGCAGATTGTATCGTTATCTGTCGTATATTCACCGCTCATTTCCAATTCATCACACAGAACGCCGTCTTCAGGCAAAAGATCCGGGCCGTACTGCGCAAGATACTCCGAAACAGACACGCCAAACGATTCCATCATCATTTTTTCTATCTCCTCCTTCGTAAGTTCACTTTGTCCTGCTGCCGTAAATCTTTCATTCATAAATCCGACATAAGAATCCGTAAGCGCCTGCATTGCTGCATCCCTGGCGCCCTGAATGCCATCCTTATCCAATAGTAGCGTGAAAGTTCCGTCATCATCAAAAGAAAGCGTAGCAGCAATGCAAATATTATTTGCATAATCTTCTACGCTTACCTTTTCACCTCTGTAAGCTTCCGAAAGCCAAGCCTCTATAGCGGGAATGACCATATCGCTTACATCGATATATGTCTGCCAACTGCCTCGAAGCTCTCTTTCTTTGCTTCCGAAACTGCAGCCGACCGTAATAACACATGACATAACAATTAATAATATAATAATTCTTTTGTTTAGCTTCATTATACTTATTCTATTCCGTATTTTATCCTTAGATACTCCATAATAAGCTTAGCACATTGCTCATAAGTCATCTCTCCGGTATTAAGGCACAGATCATAATTATACGGATTCTCCCATTCCTTTCCGGTGTGATAACGATAATAATCTCTCCTGTGCTTATCCATATCGTTAATGTGTTTTTCGGCATCTTTTCTTGATAACCCAAGTCTGCCCATTTCGGTACGAACACAATTTTCAAACGGCGCATAGACAAAAACACTTAATACCCGGGGGAAATCCTTAAGAATATAATCCGCACCTCTTCCTATGCATACAAAAGATTCATTTTCCGCAAGTTCCTTAAGGACCTTGGCCTGAAAAGCAAACAGATTATCATTTTTCGTAAAATCCGCGCTCTCGGGAGGGATAATTTCTCCGTTATAAACTTTTCTCGTGACTTTATACAGAAGACTTGACTTCATAGTCTCATCCGCACGGGCAAACAATTCTTCGCTGATTCCGCTGTCATCACTGGCCATTCTGAGAATATTCTTATCATACAATTCAATGCCATATTCTTTACTCAGAATCTGACCTATATAAGTAGCACCGCTTCCACAGGTTCTTGTAAGTGCAACCACAAAATTTTTATCTGCCATAACATAACCCCTCTCTTTCCTTTGTATTTCTAAGATAATTATATCATATCTTTAAAGCCTTACAATTTCATTAATATCCTTCATTCCCTGACTTTCCATGTATCTTTCTATACCTTCAATCACATACTCGGTAGTTCGCGGTTCCGCAAAGTTCATGGTACCTACACTGACAGCGGTGGCTCCCGCCATCATGAACTCTATTGCATCTTCTCCCGATGCGATTCCTCCCATTCCGATAACCGGAATCTTTACACTGTGAGCCGCTTCATATACCATTCTGAGGGCAACCGGTTTAACGGCAGGTCCCGAAAAACCGCCCGTCTTATTGGCAAGAACGAACTTCTTACGGTAAATATCTATCTTCATTCCTATAAGGGTATTGATTAACGATATTGCATCCGCGCCGCCCTGTTCGGCTGCAACAGCCATATCCTTTATGCTTGTGACATTGGGGCTGAGCTTCATAATTACAGGCTTGTTACTATGTTCTTTTATTTTCTTTGTCACTTTTTCAAGGACAACCGGATCCTGTCCGAATTGAATTGCACCGACCTTAACATTGGGACATGATACGTTTATTTCGTACATATCAACATCCGTGTCGTTTAATTTTTCAACGGTTTCTATGTATTCCTCTACACTGTGACCGCATACATTTACAATTATCCGTGTATTAAACTTTTTAAGAAATGGTATATCCCTCTCAATAAAAACATCTACACCGGGATTTTGAAGGCCGATGGCATTAAGCATTCCTCCCGTTACTTCCGTAACACGAGGTGTCGGATTTCCGGGCCAGGGAACATTTGAAACGCCTTTGGTAACAACAGCACCCAGCTTATTTAAATCTACAAAATCACTGTATTCCATCCCCGATCCGAATGTGCCCGATGCGGTCATGACGGGATTTTTTAATTCTATACCTGCTATATTTACTCTTGTATTCATCAGATTTCTACCTCCCGAGCGTTAAATACCGGCCCCTCAACACATATTCTTGTATTATTAACATGTGTATGATGATCTTTATTTACCGTCTTGCATACACATCCCAGACATGCACCGACTCCGCAAGCCATTCTTTCTTCAAGAGAAATGTATGCTTCCATATTGTGTTCTTCTGCATATTTCTTTATTCCCGCAAGCATTGGCATCGGACCGCAGGCAATAATAACATCTCCGGTAATTTTATTTTCATTAAGCGCATCTATTACCGTTCCTTTTGTTCCGCAAGAACCGTCAACGGTCGAGACAAAAGTATTTGCTTCTTTTTCAAATTCATCAAAAAGAAACATGTCCGAGTTGGAATATCCGAGTACGACGGTTTTTTCTCCTTTTATACTCTTTGTCGCAAGAAGCATGGGGGGAATACCGATTCCGCCACCCATAACAATTACCTTTTTACCCTCAAACAGTGAAACATCATAACCGTTACCAAGTACTCCCAGAACACTGATTTGCGTACCTTCTTTATATTGCGAGAGTTCGCGCGTTCCTTCTCCGGATACTCTGTACACCATTCTGATAAGTCCATCTTCTCTGTTAACATCACAGATACTGATGGGCCTTGCCAAAAGTTTTGTTTTGTCATTAATATATACACCCAAAAACTGACCTGCATGAGCTTCACTTGCCATATCAGTCTTAATCTGCAATGAATAAATACCTTCCGAAATCTTCTCGTGACTGTATACCGTCACCGTCTCTTTTCTCTTCATCTCTTTATAAGCCTCCGTTATACGAATCATATCCAAGATTGTATCATAACATCATTGAAAAATAACAGCTATTTTGACCATTCGCTTAAGGTTCCGTCCATAATGGCGGTCATCATCCTTTTCTTAACACCGGGAGCATTTTTGTTAATATCTTTCAGAAGTTCTCTCACATATGAACGCTTGCCCGTTTTGTCAAAAGGACACGGATTATTTGCAACCGGCAGATTATATCTGTTTTTGACACCGATTGATTCTGAGTTTGTTACGAATACATAAGGGCGAATCACTTTTACATTCTCCTCAAAAATCGTAACAGGATAAAATGTTGAGAACCTGCCTTCATATATGAGTGAAAGCATCATTGTCTCCACAACATCATCCATATTGTGTGCATATGCGATACTGTTGCACCCGAGTTCAAGGGCCTTATCAAGCAAAGCTCCTTTTCTTAACCTTGCGCAAAGTCCGCAACCTTCTTCCGCGCTTATTCTGCCGATATCGGTATCAATCACATGATAATCAACCTCGAGTTTTTTACAAAGAGCAGCAATGTCATCGGTACAAAATCCTTCAAAACCGAGATTTACGGTAATTGCCTCAAGAGAAAACCTCACAGGATAAAATCTTCTGAGGCCCGCCAGTGCATACAAAAGTCCCAGCGAATCCTTACCGCCCGAAATTCCGACAGCTATCTTATCGCCGTCATTTATCATATTATACGTTTGTACAGCTTTTCTCACTCTGCCGTATAATGTCTGTAACTCCATTTATATTCTGTGTATTCCTTTATTTTATTTTCACGATTTTACCACCGACAATTGTATAAAGGACCTTTCCGTATAAAGAAATTCCTTTAAAAGGCGTATTTTCCGACTTTGACAAAAAACTGTTATAAACTACTTCTTCATCCGTATTAAAAATACATAAATCAGCTTTTTCACCGACTTTTATTTTACCGGCATTAATTCCGTACAACCCGGCCGGATTTAGGCTCATAAGCTTCATAAGTTCATTTATCGTAATATATCCCGGTTTTACAAGATTGGTAACCGCCAGCGACAATGCCGTCTCAAGTCCTATTATTCCGCTTGGTGCTTCCTTTAAGGATTTTGATTTTTCTTCTTTGGAATGCGGGGCGTGATCCGTTGCAATAATATCAATTGTTCCGTCCTTAAGACCTTCTATTATGGCTATGCGATCCTCCTCTGTTCTTAGGGGCGGATTCATCTTGGCATTTGTACCATATTCGGACACGGCATCCTCGGTCAGAGAAAAATGATGTGGCGTAGCCTCCGCATGAATATTATTTTTTTCCGCACGCATTTTTCCTTTTCTAACGAGTTCAACGCCTTCCTTGGATGAAATATGCTGTATATTTATAGCGGCTCCGGTCTTTAATGCAATCTCAATGTCTCTCCCGATAAGGTCAATCTCGGCTTCTCTCGGAGAAGTTGCATTTACCCCGTTCGATTCGATAAATGCGGGGTTTTCCTCATGAAAACTTATCGGCACGCCCAGCCTGTAAGCATTTTCCATAGCCGCTTCGACCAAAGCCTCATTCAGAATAGGTTTACCGTCATCTGTAAATCCGACTGCGCCTTTTTCATAAAGGTAATCCATGTCTACCTTTTTCCCGCCCTCCATATTTTCGGTCACGGTGCAGCAGGTATATATATTTATTTCTGTTTCTTTTCCCTTATCGATTACATACTTCAGAGTTTCCTCATTATCCACGGCAGGCTTTGTATTGGCCATCAGAACAACCGACGTATATCCACCGGCTGCTGCCGCCCTTGCCCCTGAAAAAATATCTTCTTTGTACGTAAAGCCCGGATCTCTGAAATGAACATGCACATCCACAAGTCCCGGACCTACAAAAGCGTTCTCTGCATCAATTATTTCAGCTGTATCTCCGACAGACAGATTTTCTCCGATCTGCGAAATAATTCCTTCTTCGCATAAAATATCCGCCTTATATGTTCTATCCTGTTCCGGGTCGGCAACCACGGCATTTTTAATCAACAGTTTTTTCATTTTATATCAGCTCCTGTACTTTTTTTATCGCACTGTCATAATCCAGTGAATCAAGATTCTTATAAACGGCCTTCAATTTTACAATTATATCATCTTTAATATCATAGTCCATAAGTTCTTCTATCAGTGCCATAGCCGCTCTGTGTTCATAATCCTCAGTCTGTTCTTTTATGGCAATAATTTTATTCTTCAACTCTTCATCGGAAATTGTCTTAGCTCCTTTATTCTCGGTATCGCCATCTTCCATTGTTGCCATACTTGCTTCAAGATAATCCCCTATAATCTCAAATACGAATTTGTATTCCCTTTCAAGTTCATCCCATATAGTAACGGCACTCTCAAGATGAAACTCTCTTCCTGCCATTTCATGTTTGTAGCATATTGCAGCCAGCCGTTCGGCTCCCAACAACCTTGCCATGCTCTTAAGAGAATGTGCCTGTATACCGTAATTTTTGGAATCCTTGTCTCTCATGTGACATCTCAGTTTATACATAATTCCGGGCGCCGTCTTAGCAAACATCTCCAAAGCATCCCTGTAGGAAGAAATATTATTATTTACATTTCTTAGGCCGGAAATGACGTTAATTCCCTTTTTCTCAAGATACGTCTCTATCTGTTTAAGTTCCTCTTTATGATCTTTATCCTCCTTCATCCAATCTTCGGCCGTATTATTAAGATAAATCACCTTATCCTTCGGCAACATCTTGGATATTAAGTTCTCCAGATCCATCGGGCTTACAGGCTTAGGCAGATAATCCGAAAATCCATGATTGAGATACATCTGCTTAGCTCCGGATACGGCATTGGCAGTCATTGCTATTACAGGTGTATCAACGTTTTTACCGTTCTCTTCGCTTCGAATAATCGTAAATGCCTCCATACCGTCCATATGCGGCATCATATGATCCATCAGAATCAAATCATAGGCATTGTCTCTCGCACTTTTAACAGCTTCTTCACCGCTTAATACCGATACAACATTAATCTTTGTTTCCTTTAACAGATTTTCTATTACGCTTATATTCATACTGTTGTCGTCAACAACAAGTATATTGGCATTAGGAGCTTCAAACATCTTATGATAAGTATATGTCTTACCTTGGTACTGCTGATACATACTGTCAAAATTACCGATAGTTTCTTCTCCGACAACCTTCTGACGGAAAGAACACGAAAATGTCGATCCCTTCCCGTAAGTACTCTTAACATCCATGATTCCGTTCATCATGTTAACAAGCTGGTTCGAAATATTTAATCCGAGTCCCGTTCCCTCTATTGTTCGGTTATTTCGAAGATCCAGTCTGGTAAATGCATCAAACAATTTATTAATATCTTCTTTCTTTATACCACAGCCCGTATCCGTAACAGCAACCTGAATATCAACTTCCTCATCGGTTCCGTCAATTTTATATGACCTAACATTAAACATAACGCGGCCTTTTGATGTATATTTGACGGCATTTGAAAGCAGATTGGAAATAATCTGCCTAACTCTTACATCATCGCCGTTTAGTCTCTTCGGTATTGAAGAATCAATATCATAATACAGTTTTATATCTTTCTCTCTTGCTTTAAATGAAAATGTATTAATCTCATCTGCCAGAAGGGTATCAAAAGAATAATCCGAGCAGACAAGATCCATTTTCCCCGATTCTATCTTTGAAAAATCAAGAATATCATTAACGAGTGCCAACAGAGAATTGCTGGCATTTCTTATATCTGATGCGTATTTTACAAGTGTTTGCTCTGTAGTCTCTCTCAGTATCATCTCATCCATACCAACAATGGTATTAATCGGTGTCCTTATTTCGTGACTCATGTGAGCAAGGAAATCACTCTTGGCTTTATTGGCGTCCTCGGCTTGTTTCTTAGCCTCTTCGGCTTCATCAACAGCTTTATATACCTCTGTCTGATCTATGGTGGTAATCATATATCCCAATACTTCTTTACAGCTGTCTAACAGGCTGTTCACGGACAAACCGCACATTGCATTATTCAATTTACAGCGGGTCATCTTAACATAACCCTCTTTTTTTATCATGTCCGTTTCAACTTCGAACAAATCGGTAATTCCTATCTTCCTAAGCTGCTGTTCGGAAAGATTGAAAAATTCGGTACCAAACGGATTTACCAATTTAACATTAAGTTCTTCATCAAGAATCAATATCGGGGTGTCAACCGTAAAATAAATACTTTCCGACAGATTTCTTACATTAATCGTATCTCGAACATCCGATATAACAGCCTTATGAACAATAACCGTTGATATAAAGAAAAACATACAGTTAAACGGAAAATAACACTGCGAGAACTGGAGTATCATTGTATCGAATGCTATATCAAGACATGCCAATATAACAATCGGAATCAGAAAAATTACTTTTTTGGAAATCCTTTTTTTATTTGATCGGGTATAAATAATAAAAGTACACACAATTGCCATTGCGGTAATCAAGATCTTAAATCCGAGATAGATAAAGAAATAAATATTCTTCTTGTAGGCAAATGTTAATCCATATGCCGAATAAACGGGGACGACATCCTTGCACGTTATAATAACAGGGAACAAGCAAAGAGCTATAACCGCAACAACAACAGTTATTATATTTTTTGTTCTTCGGGAAAAATCCACCCAATTCAGAAAGATCATCAGGCAGAATACAGAAAACATCAGATAGCCCAAAAAGGCTACACTGTGTGAAACCACAAACAAAGCATTACTATTTGACAGAAGCATCACTCCGTATCCGAGATTACTGAGAATACTTCCAACACAACTGAACGAAAACAAAATAGCTTTAAAATCGGATCTGTAAAAACTGTCGGACAGCATATTTGAACACATTATTATTGTGGCTGCTGCCATTCCGAACAAACTACTGCACAATAAAACCGTCATGATATCTCCTCTTTTAATCGATCATATTCGTCTTTAATTGCCAAAAATGTATCTTCGTCGCCGCTTGCAGCATCGGGATGATATGTTTTACACAATGCTTTGAATCTTTTATCCAATTTCTCACCGGTATCACATCCCGCAAAAAACATACTTGTCAAATCAGGTCGCTCAAGTAGTTCATTCTGCTTATCAATCAACTTCTCTATCTTATTCTTCTTTTTATTGAGCCTCTTTATCATGGGAATCAGTTCTTCGAATTCTTCAGAGGATAATTCACCGTCAGCATCCCCGAAGCATTTCATTATCTTGCCCAATAAAGTAAAATATCTGTTACTTGCGTCCTCAAGAATTTCATTTTCTCCGCCGGATAAAGCTACTCTTATCTCTTCCATAAAGGCATCAACATCATTAACATGGTCAGACAAACGATCGTAATAATACTGCCCTTTTTCATCGTCTTCTTCCAGATAGTTCTGATTCTTGTCAAAATCTTCCGCCCGATCGTGAATAACCTCTTTATACTGTTCTTCATCCTCGGTATCGAAAGACAATTCCTTAGCCCATGATTTCCATGCAAGCCCGACAGAAACGAGAATCACAAACAAATCCATTACTGCGACCGTAAAAATCACTATAAATCTGATACGTTCAAATCCCTGAACCGTCGCAATATAAGCACTTAAATCTTTCTGAATCCAGAAAATTATCGGTATTGCAACCGATGCGGCCAAAAATACGATAAAAACAACATTTATGAATGCAATAACCAGGTAATTGGTCAATTTCAAAATATCAAAAGCATAGCCTGAGAAAAAAGCAACCGGTTCTCCCAGCTCCAACGCTATTCTCTCATAATCTCTCTCCGCGGCTTTATAGATATCCTTATACACTGTATAAACCAATTCATACATAGTCTCAAAGAATGTTATAATCGCATTTTTTGTTATGTTAAATACCATCTTTATCAGAGAAAAACAGTTGCTTACTATCAGAATAAGCATTACAAGAATTCCTCCGAAGGACCCCACCTTTATCACTGCCTTAACAATTTCGGGCGTCCGTGAGACATTATCATATAAATACAGACCGGCTGCCACCAAACCCGAAAACAGCAGCATTGTAACCAGCGTCTCGAGTTTTTCAAAAACCTTTTCCGTCAGTTTACATACAAATGCCACAATAAGACAGGGCAGTGCCGCAATAGATATAATATTCAGTTTAACGGATCTATATATCAGTTCCATCAGCTATCTTTGGATGCTATATATCTGGCAACATGAACACCGCTTGCAGACGCATGTGAAAGCGAATGTGTTATGCCACTGCAATCTCCTATAATAAACAAATTTTTATGAAGTGTCTCAAGATTCTCATCTATTTCGACTTCCATGTTATAAAACTTAACTTCCACACCGTAAAGAAGCGTATCCATATTGGCTGTTCCGGGCGCAATCTTATCAAGTTTGTAAATCATTTCAATAATACCGTCGAGAATTCTTTTAGGCATAACAAGACTAAGATCACCGGGAGTTGCATTCAGTGTAGGCGTGATGAATGCCTCATCTATCCTTTTCTGAGTACTTCTGTGACCTGTAATAAGATCGCCAAAACGCTGAACAATTACCCCTCCGCCAAGCATGTTGGATAATCTTGCTATACTTTCTCCATATCCGTTACTGTCCTTAAAAGGTTCCGAAAAGTGTTTCGCAACCAGAAGGGCAAAATTCGTGTTTTCTGTCTGTTTCTCGGGATCTTCATAAGAATGACCGTTAACGGTGACTATACCGTTAGTATTTTCGTTTACTACCGCACCTTTCGGATTCATACAGAATGTTCGAACAAGATCTCCGTATTTTTCTGTTCTGTATACTATCTTACTTTCGTATAATTCATCGGTAAGGTGTGAAAATACCTCTGCCGGAAGTTCAACTCTGACACCTATATCCACACGATTGGATTTAGTGGGAATATTCAAAGCACCGCATACGGATTCCATCCATTTGCTTCCGCTTCTGCCGGCAGAAATTATACAATATTTTCCCTCGTACGACCGGTCTCCGACATTTATAACATATGAATCATCTTTTTTCTCAACCGTGTCCACGTGAGAATTAAAATAAAAGTCCACTTTGTCTTTTAACGCGTTATAAATATTATCCAGAACCACATAATTAATATCCGTTCCCAGATGTCTGACTTGTGCATCAAGCAATTGCAGACCGTTCTGAAGACACAGTTTCTTAATCTGGGAATTGGCTGTTGAATAAAGCTTGGTTCCCCGGCCTCCGTGAGAAAGATTAATCTCATCCACATATTTCATTAAGTCAATTGCTTCATTTTTACCGATATATTCGTACAATGTCCCGCCAAACTGATTGGTAATATTATATTTACCGTCCGAAAAAGCTCCTGCACCGCCGAATCCGTTCATTATCGAACATGGTTTACAACCGATACAGCTTTTAACCGTACTTCCGTTAATAGGACATTTTCTTTTATCCAAAGGATTGCCGGCTTCGAATACACCGATCTTAAGAGAGCTTTTCTTTTTAATAAGCTCATAAGCAGAGAAGATACCTCCCGGTCCGGCTCCGATAATTAAAACATCATAATTCATAATATTACCCCCATTAGTTAGTTATTTATTAATACGTTCCGTCATATACATTATCGGCCTGTGATAAAAGCACAAGCAGCATTGATTTACAGTATACGTCATAGGAATCAGAATCATCCTCATCCCATATATCCGTTATGACACAACTATCTTCATTGTATCCGGTAAGAAAATGATAGTTATCTCTCATCATTTCTCTGTATTCACTGTTGGTAATAATATAATTGGCATACGCCGTTGTTCTCATACAGTCAAGCACCGATAATCCAATATCTTCAAAAGCAACATCGGAACTGTAATCTACGCAGTTCCCATATATATTGCTTCCGGTAACAGACGAATAGTTCATTACCTCGTTCATCATTGAATCCATAATGCTGTAACAAATACCGTTATCAGTCTGTCTCGGTGTTGTCAGATATGCATAATTTCCAAAAAATACCGGATTGGTATAATCTTCCGACATGGGAAAATCCGTAATTCCCCCATCTTTTTCATAACAGAAAGTTACATCCAGATAATATGTATCCTTTCCCGTAACTCTGTATAACTGCGCGGCTGCCATATAATAATAAAAAAATTCTTCAGAATACTCATCAGGCTCCTGAATTTCCTCATAAAGAGCTTCGGAAAGACTGAGATATACTCCCGCCTGAAGTTCATCATAATTCTTATATATTCCCGAAAATCTTGATAACGCGGCAACAATAAACAACTTTTCTTTATCAGTTAATATACTGCAATACTCATCGGTTACGGTTTCGGAAACTATATTCGAAATAGACTCCATTACACTTTCCGATATGTCATTATCCTCAAAAATATTCTTATTCAGCTCATATGCAAGCATAATATCCATGATGGCAGCACTTCCGATTACCGGATTCGAAAGCATATCTTCATCACAAATCTCAGTTGTCAGACTGATAAAAGCATCCTTATATACCGAATCCGAGATTTCAAAATCATTACTTCGTCCGAGAGTGTCAGCAGAAATATAAAATACTCCCTCAGAATCAAATTCCGTAAATCTTCCGCGGGAAACGCCTTCTTCACCGCATTCCTCCGAAACGCCTTCAAATACAATCTCACCTGTTACGGCGTCATGAATATAAAACTTAACGCCTGCTTCTTTTTTCAGAATCACGATTTTTTCTTCCGAAGTTTCATACCCACCGACACTTATTATTATACCGGGATGTATTTCATCGACTTCATAATTAACCGAAACGCTCTGAAGGTATTCATCTTCATAAGAAGCCTCCATAAGGATAGTATCCAACACGGTAGAATCATCTGCGACTTCTTTCCGACAGGCAGACAGAAACGCCATAACAAATGTTATTATTAAAACAGCAGTAAATCTTTTCATAATAATCCGTATTTCAGAGTTCTGTCAGTCCTATTTCATGTAAGACGGAACAAAAGAAGGCATTAATGCCAATTTGAACAGATTCTTTGCATGCAAATCATCGATTCTCTTTTTCTTTTCCGGTGAAGGTTCAATTCCTTCAAGGATATATGAATCAAGTTCTTCGTAAGAAAAACCGAGATTGTCTTCATCGGTTTTACCGCATAATCCGTCAATCGGAACTTTTTTGACAAGATCAACAGGAAGTCCGATAAGTTCTCCTATTTCTTTCGCCTCTCTTACGGTCAGGTTGGAAAGAGGGCTGAAATCACCTACCGAATCACCATACCTTGTGGAATATCCCACATAATCCTCTGACCTGTTACATGTATTGGCTACCCTGCCGTTATGGCTCTGTGCAACAGCATAAAGAACCGTCATTCGTACTCTCGGCGGAATATTGGTAATTGTCTGAACCGAACAATCAAAAGGAAGAGACTTTTTGATTGCATCTACCGTATCCTTAATGTTAACAACCATATGTTTAATACCAAGATGATTAACCAGTTTGTACGAAGCATCTATATCAGCCTGATCACCGCAGGGCATCAGAACACCTATAACGCGATCTTTTCCCAGTGCTTCAACAAGAAGTCCTGCCACAATCGAGCTGTCTTTTCCTCCGGAAATTCCCACAACCGCATTACAGCCTTTACCGTTATGTTCAAAAAAATCTTTTATCCATTCAACACATTCATCTTTAACTTTTAAAGCATCAAACAACTTAATCACACTCCCGATATAATATTCTATTTATTCCAGTTTCTGATCATAGCAATCTCAGAAGCATATCCTTCATCGTCGTTCGGAGTCTCTAAAATAAACGGCTTACCTTGAAGCAACGGATGATTCACTATCTTTTTAAATGCCTCTTCACCAATAAATCCTTTACCAATCTTCTCATGTCTGTCTTTATGAGAACCGCGGTCGTTCATACTGTCATTAATGTGAACCGCCTTCAATCTGTCAATTCCGATTATCTCGTCAAATTCTTTAAGAACCGAATCAATATTATCCTTAACATCATATCCGCCGTCCCACACATGACATGTATCAAGACATACGCCGATTTTATCCTTTATCTCAACTCTGTCAATAATCGACTTAAGTTCCTCAAAGCTTCTTCCCATCTCGGTTCCTTTTCCCGCCATGGTTTCAAGAAGAATAATCGTCTGCATCTCGGGAAACATCGCACTGTTAAGCGCTTCTGAAATAAGGTCTGTTGCCACATCCGTACCTTGACCGACATGGGAGCCGGGATGAAAATTATAATAATTACCCGGTACATACTGCATTCTCTCGATATCTTCAGCAAGCATCCGCACAGAAAAACTGCGAATATCCTCTTTTGCCGCACACACATTCATTGTGTACGGAGCATGAGCAACCAGCTTGCCGAATTTATTTTCTTCCAAAAACCGGACAAGCGCCGAAGCGTCCTCCGGATCAATAGGTTTTGCATTTCCGCCTCTCGGATTACGGGTAAAAAAAGCAAATGTATCTGCTCCGAGTTTAACGGCACTCTTTCCCATAGCAAGAAAGCCACCGGAACTTGACAAATGATTACCTATATAAATCATTTTTCTTCCTCTACGTTATTCTGATATGAACATGCCGTACATACCTCTCTTATTCCGTCACAAAGCAGTGCTTCCTTACCGCATTTGGGACAAAAAGAAAGCTTTCCGATAAGACATGTCCTCCACTCAGGATTAATTTCTTCCCCAATATTCTCAATATTAATTTCTTTCTTTGCCATAACTCTACTCCTTTAATTAATAATTATTTTTACTTAGGCACCCTCTTTTCGCCCATATAAAATATTGTAAATAATCCCGGACCGCAATGAGCGCCGATTACAACCCCCAGATTTGAAATACTCACTCCTGCCACCGAAGGAAACATCGCAAGTATCTGTTCCTTCATATATTCCGCATCTTCCCTACAGTCCGCATGAAGAATTTTTATTATCTGACCGTCGGGATTTACCAAATCACTTTTCATTGATTCCAAAATACTGTTAAGAGCATTTTTTCTGCCTCTGACCTTACCTGACACCGTAAGTGTTCCGTCATCCGGCACATACATAACAGGCTTAATCGATAACAGTGTTCCCACCAGAGCTGCTGCATTTGAAACACGTCCGCCCATTCTCAGCCATTTAAAATCATCAACGGTAAATCTATGAATTATTTTAAGTTTGTTCTCTTCAATCCAATCAACGACTTCGTCAAAATTCTTGCCCTCTTCTTTACGAGCCACCGCTCCTTCAACAAGCAAGCCGAGTCCTCCCGACACACAACATGTGTCAATACATACAAACTTCTGATTGGGATATTCCTCTTCCATCTCCTGCGCCGTTAATCTGGCACTGTTAAATGATGAAGAAAGTTCTTTTGACATATCCATATAAATAACGTCTTTTCCCGTTTTCAAGAGAGACTCAAAAAATTCATGATAAGCATATTGATTAATTGCCGCCGTGCTTAACAAAGAGCCCTGTCTCATACTCTCATAAATCTTTTGTCTTTTTTCTTCATCACAATCGTCTGTCACATTATTCTCTTCCAGGATGTAATTATAACCGACAAACGGAACATTATGCTCCGCCAGATATTCTTTTGTCAAATCACATGTAGAAGCTGTTGCAATAATGAAATCATTAGCCATGCGAATATCCTCCAACCTATAACTGTTTTGATTTCTCTGATGCAGCTATAACCGCATCCATAACCGATGCCCTGAAATTCTTTTCTTCAAGAACTCTCACAGCATCTATTGTTGTTCCTGCAGGCGAACATACCATATCTTTAAGTTCTCCCGGATGTTTTCCTGTCTCTATCATAAGTTTGGCACTTCCGTATACTGCCTTACTTGCAAATTCATAAGCCTGAGTTCTGGGCATTCCCTCAAGAACCGCCGCATCAGCCATTGCTTCAATAAACATAAATACATATGCCGGTGCACTACCGCTGACACCTGTTACGGCATCCATAAGTTTCTCCGGTACAACACTTGCGGATCCAAAGCTCTCAATAATACCTATCGCACTCTTAAGTTCCTTTACGGTAACATCATCCGAAGGAGTAACTGCCGTAATAGCAGCTCCCACAAGTGCTGCGGTATTGGGCATACATCTGATTATCTTGGATGTATTGGTGATACGACTTCCGAGAAAACCAAGACTCTTTCCTGCAACAATTGAAATAATAATCTTCTTTTTATCCAGCGAATCATTAATCTCTTCAAGAACCGGCTCAAGAAATTGAGGTTTAACCGCGAGAACAACATAATCAGCCTGCTTTACAACCTCTTTATTGGATGCTGCTGCCGTAATGCCGAATTCCTGTACTCTCTTCTGTACCAATCCATCATTAACATCAAAACCGATAATACTGCTTTTGGCTGTTTTGTTCTTAATCAAGCCTCCGATCATGGCACCTGCCATATTACCAAGTCCGATAAATCCAATTTTCATATCCGTTACGTCCTTTAATATATTATTATTTATGACTTACCCCAATACTCACTATTTTATATTATTGCCCCTTTGTAAACAAGACTTATTGGAAATAAAAAAGCCCCGCACACGCAGAGCCTGAGATTTTTTATCAACATAAACAGTTGCTTTATTTTATTATTTTTTCAAATGCCGCCGGGGCGGGGATGGGATGATGGAGCCCCGACGGAAACAGAACAGACGCGTTGTCTATCCGATTAAAATGCTATCACAGTAATAATGACAAGATAATGACAATAACAGGGGCTCATCATTCTATTTTTCGAAAATCGATTAATCTGTCACCTTCGAATTCCAGGCAATACCCTTTACCGTGCCCTGGTTCTATCTCATAATAATTCAAACCACTGTCCGGATTATATCTTTCAAGCACAGCTTCTATCGGGCCTCCGTGACATACAATAACGGAATCGGTACCTCTGACAATAAGCTTTTCAAATGCTTTATATACTCTTTGTTTCATAATGAGACTGCTTTCTCCTTCGGGACAGATATTTGTCTCATTATTAATGTTTGCCCAAACAAGGAAATCCGCATCATTTTGAAGATCGCCCTCATATTTACGCATTTCGAATCTTCCGAAATTCATTTCGTTATATGAATTATCCTTTATGATTTCAACCCCCGGAAAAAGAATTTCCGCTGTCTGCACAGCCCTTAATAAGCCTGATGTACAGAGGATTTTTCCCGCAATATCCGGATATATATCTTTCTTTTTCAGTTCCCTCAATTCCTTTATACCGTCTTCGGATAAAGGAATATCCGTGATCCCGCAATATTTATGTTCTTCGGTTGCACGGGTTTTTCCGTGACGTACCATCCATATTTTAAATTTTCGCGACCTGATTGTCTTAGGAATTCCGCAAAACAACCTGACAACTTCCGTTGCATTTCGAGCCAGCGCACAACCTGTTCTTCCGACACTTTCCCTGTATGCCCGAATCTCTTCATCAACGGGAACCACACCGCAGTTCATATCGTCCATGACAATGATTTGATCATCGTTAAAATCGGTACGCGGATTTTCATTATTCCTCATGGCAAAGAGAATATATTTTTCATAATGATTGATGCACCGTTTTGAAAAATCAGGCATTTCATCCTCATTGCATGTATAAATTTCTTCATCATTCAGGCCAAATCTTTTTCTGACATATTCCGATTTGCCCTGATATGCACCGCCTGTTACAAAAAGCATAATATTATTACCCCCATAAGTTCGGAAATACACACCGCACAGCCGGACACATCTCCCGACATTCCTCCGAGTCTCCCTTTCACCCTGTACACACAGAGAAAACAACTTAAAGACACTGCTAAAACCGACAGACCTTCACGCCCCGTAAATACAAATCCGGTCGCAATAACCATAACCAGAATAACAAAAAGAATGATTATGTTTTTCTTTTTTATTCCTTCTTCGTGAATAGCTTTATATGAACTGGTCCGTAACGGTTCAAAACCGAGAACGCATATTCCGGCAACCGCTCTCGAGGCTGCGGGAATCAGAATCAATACTGTCGGATTAATACAAAATATACACTCATTCCATGCGCCCATTGTCAGCATTGCGAGAATTACAACGGAAATAACGGCAAATGCGCCCACATGAGAATCCTTAAGAATTTCAAGTCTTCTTTTTTCATCCCTGCAAGACAATACCGCATCCGCACAATCCATAAATCCGTCAAGATGAATGAACCCTGAAAGCATCCATGGAAGAAATGACAATACGGCAGCCCCGAGAGACTGAACATACAACATTTCCGTTAATTTGTATACACCAAATACTATCCCGCCAATCATTAGACCGATTATGGGAAAGCATACAAGCATTTCCTGTTTTTTTCTTTCATCCCATTTTTTAACAGGACAAGGAATATAACAAAACATCATCCAGGCCATAAAAAAAGGAATCATACGGGTAATTCTCCTTTATACATTTCAACATTTCCGTAATACACTTCACAGACCGCGTCACACTTCGAGGCAACCGTTCTGTCCACAAAAGAAAGTGCTTTCATGTATTCCACGGTATATTCGCTGTAATTATCATTATCCGAAAAAATATAATCGGAAACAAAAACAATATTTTTTACTTTTTGACACAATAAAGATAATTCTTCGGCAACCCGTTTCGGAGCCTCGGAATCCGACTTCATTTCACTCATATCATCTTCGGAGGAATGACCGGTATGATAAAGTTCGTTTATCATTAGGGCGGTTACACTGTCCAGCAAAAATGTTCCGTTTGCGGCATCCGACTTGTCAAGAATCTCTGAAATGTTTTCCGGTTGTTCTATGGTTTCAAAGCCTTTTCCGTCACGTTCTCTGATATGTCTTTCGATTCTATCGCGGTCCTCATCGTCAAAAGGCCTCATAGTTGCGATATAATACAACGGTCCTTCTCCCGCAAGTCTGACACAAATATCTTCCGATATGCCGGATTTACCGTTTTTGCATCCTCCCGACACATATATCGTCATACGCTGAACTTATCTCCTTCTCTTATTTCTGAAAGATAGCTGTCATCGATATTGGAATCCTCATTAAATCTGGCGGTATTATTGCTCATAATACAGGCAGCTTTCATTATCTCAAATGCCAGAACACATCCGGATCCTTCTCCCAATCGCATCTCCAGATTAAGATACGGTCGCATTCCCATTTCGTCAATTGCTTTCTTATAACCGGGCTCAAAGCTCTCATGGGAAGGGAAAAAATAGTCCTTTGCACGAGGGCACAATCTCACGGCACATAAAGCTGCCACCACAGAAATAAAACCGTCTATAACAACCGGTATTCGTTCCTTGGCACATCCCAGATAGACACCGCACATTGCCGCTATATCAAGTCCTCCGACTTTGGAAATAACATCAATAACATCATCTTTATCGGGTGCCCTTAATCTTATTGCCTCATTAAGTACATCTTTTTTATGTCGAAATGCTTCATCGGTCAGACCGCTTCCTCTTCCCGTCACATCTTCGACTGCCGTATTCGTCAGGACCGCCAGTACGGCTGCGGAAGTGGATGTATTACCAATTCCCATTTCCCCGACACCGACTGCATCAACGTTATCCGCCTTTGCTTCCTCTGCAAGCCGAATTCCAATCATAATTGCTCTTTCGGATTCTTCCCGTTTCATGGCATCTTCTTTTAAAAAGTCGGCCGTACCTTTACGAATATTGCAATTCAATATTTTCTCCGAATTGTATTCATCCGCAATACCGACATCCGCGACCACCACCTCATCGCCAAAACCGGCAGCCATTGATGACATCCCGGTACTGTATCCGGTCATATTAACCGCCTGCAAAGCCGTAACACTGCGAGGAGTGCAGGATACACCCTCCTCGATAATACCGTTATCCGCACAGAGCACAATTATTCTCTTCCGATTAATCTCATTATTTATTTTTCCCGTAATTCCGGAAATACGGATTGCGATTTCCTCAAGTTTTCCCAGTGAACCGGGGGGTTTTGCAAGTTTTGCCTGGTGAACTTCCGCAAGCTGCAATGCAGTTTTGTCAAGCCCGGTTATCTTATTTATTTCTTCCTTCAGTTTATTATTCATATCCATCTCTTATTTCCACACAGACATTAATTCACGCATCCATTCTCCGACATCCATTCCGTATACTCCGTTAAGACATTCCGGATTCATTACATCTCCGATATTTCCTTCCGTTACCGCTTTACCATGATTCATTAATACGGCACAGGTTCCGAAATTCCTTGCCAGCGATAAATCATGAACTACCGAAATCACGGTTCGTCCCGGTTTTTTCAACCATTCTTTTATTAAAAAAAATATTTGTTTCTGATAAATCAAATCGAGATGATTGGCCGGTTCGTCCAGAAGAAGTACCTTTGGATTCTGAACAAGTACCTGTGCCAAAAAAGCTCTTTGCAGTTCTCCTCCGGACAGCGTAAGCACAGACTGATTGCGCAAGGCCGTCATACCTGTTATTTCAAGAGCCTCCTCCACTTCATTGTGTGTATTTTCATCCGTTCCCGTGAAAAAGCCTTTTTTACGTGAATACAGTCCCATACGAACAATTTCTTCTACCGAAAAGCCATATCCCACATAATGGTTCTGCGTCAAAATACCAATATTTGACGCTCTTTCCGCAGCCTTCATCTTATGCAGATTCTGTCCGTCCAAAATAATCTCCCCGGTATAATTAACACTCTGCGCAATTGCACCGAGGACCGTGGATTTCCCGGCCCCGTTAGGTCCCACAAGCATAAGCCACCGGCCGGTATCTACAGAAAAATCAAGTCCGTCAACAGCCTTGAAATCACCGTATGAAATTGTCAGATTCTTTATTTCCAACATAATCGATTCCTACCCCGCTTATCTACCCCTTGATTTGTAAAAAATAACAACAAAAACAATTGCACCGACTATATCGGTTACCACACCTATCGGAAGTTCTCTCGGATTAAAAATTACTCTCGCAATAAGATCGGCCAGCATCAAAAATACTGCCCCCGAAAACAAAGAGAGCGGCAACAGTTTTTTATGATTCGGTCCGAAAACCATTCGTACAAAGTGAGGTGTGACCAAACCTACAAAGGCTATTGTTCCTCCGATTGAAACCGCAACTCCGATTAATACTGAGACTGTAATAAGTATTGTCAGTTTAACCCGCTTCACATTTACTCCGATATGAGTTGCATGATCCTCGCCTACTGCGAATGCATTAAGTTCTTCCGCATTCAGCATAATAATTATTCCGCAAACCAACAATGTTATACCCAGCACAAGTGCATCCCGATATGTTGCTCCCTGCAGGCTTCCCATTGTCCAAAAGGTAATCTGCTTTATTTTATCGGATGCAAATGTAATAATAATATTCAATATTCCCGAAACAAACATGGAAAAAATCACACCAAGCAGAATTATCGTATTGGTGGAAAAAGAATAATCAAGCTTATAAGACAGCATCAAAATTACAATAATTGACAAAAATGCAAACAAAATCGCCATAATCGTCGTTCCCGCAAAAGGTAATGACGGAAAAGTAATTCCAAATGCAATAGAAATTGCTGCTCCCAATGAGGCACCTGAGGATACTCCGAGAGTAGAACCGTCAGCAAGAGGATTTTTCAGGAGTCCCTGCATAGCTGCGCCGGAAAGCGCCAATGACGCTCCCATCAAAGCAACACATATTACACGCGGCACTCTCACAGATAAAATAATCGGAGCACTCAGACTTTCTTCCTGTGGCATTCCGCAAATCAGATTAAAAATCACTTTTACTATATTTTTAAAGGGAATATTAACACTGCCGAGGCATACGCAAACGCATGCGACAAATAACGTTATTAACAACATCATAAAACATATTGGCAGTGTCAATTGTTCTCTTTTACTATGCACCGTAACTTACTCCATAAAATATAAGAATATAAATATTTATTCTGCCGAATCGGTCTTAACACATTCGTTAACAAACTCAAAAAGCATATTTGCTCCATCCGCAAGACGAGGTGCGGGACGAGAGAGTTCATTATCCTGAAGATTTAATACCGCTCCGTTCATAACGGCATTTACATTCTCCCAACCGGGACGTGACAATATCTCCTCAACGGGAGTAGGTCCCTCGCCGTAATACATGCTTATGGTAACAATATAGTCGGGATTCCTTTCCAGTACCTGTTCCTCAGATATCTCTGCCCAACCTTCCACATCGCTAAAGCAGTTCTCGAGGCCTATCATTTCGGCAATCTCATTCATAAATGTTCCGCTTCCCGCGGTCCAAAGTCCCCACTCAAGAGGAGACACTTCAAAATAAACAGTCTGTCCTTCAGTCAAAGCATTAGCCTCTATATCCGCAAAGACCGTTTCCATTTCATTAATTACCGAAGCAGCTTCATCTTCCTTACCCATAAGAGTTCCGATTATTTCTATGGATTCATACACACCTTCTATATCGTCTGCATCATTTACGACAACATGTATGCCGACCGCTTCAAGTTCATTAACCTGCTCTTCACTCTGTCCCATGGAATCCATAAGAACAACCTGTGGCTCCAGGGCAATAATCTGTTCTATATTGGTTTCCGCTCCGGACTGTACTGACGGTATATCAAATATTTCTGCAGGATAATCACAATATTCGCCTCTTCCAACGAGCATTTCTCCGGCACCGATTGCATAAAGAATTTCACAATCAGATGCTGTAAGAGCAACCACTCTTGTAACAGGTTCGTCAATTACTATTTCACGTCCCGTCATATCGGTAACGCAAACAGCCCCTTCTCTTTCATCCGTCTGCGGTATATAATCATCAGCCTCGGAAAATTCCGATGGTGCATTATTACCCGAACAGGCCGTCATCATCAATGACATTCCTATAATCGCTAAAAATTTACTTGTTTTCTTCATACTTTCCTCCATTAATTAATAATTTAAACCCATTTATTACTTCTCGGAAAAATGGAAGGAAAAGAAAAAGAAAATGCAAATAAACAAAACAGCACAGCATAATACAGCTGTGCTCCGAAAATTCGCAAAACATCCGCAACTCCAATTCCGAGAGACACAAATGAATACTTAGTAAGCAGGTCTCCTGACTTGAGAGTCAACAGTTATGTACAATCTTCTCAGGTATTTACCCAATGACCGACAATTGTCAAATACATAACCTCTTCTGATACAGTGGCGGTACCGTTCCGGATTCTGACCGGATTCCCTATTATCTTATCCATTCCAATTTTCAAAGTCATTACTTCAACACCGAAATTAACGTCCGAAATACTGATAACGTCCTTTGAAAAGAAAAGAATGATAAGCACTTAGTAAGTTTATACAGTTTTAATAAAGATTATCATTTTAATAATAATAAATCAAGAAATAAATATATGATGATCAAAATACCCTATTGTATTATTTCGAGTATTTTATCGTAATTATTCGGATCATGGGGAAAAATACATTCGGAACAAACTTTAATTGTACGACCATCTTTTTCTATATAAACCGGGGTACCCGGACAATTCTCCATATGATACATCGGACAATAGCAGAATAAACAATTAAAATTGTCAGATTCTTTATGACACGGGTAGTTCTCGCATTCCTTATTTTGAAAAAAACGATATGAATTATTCATTTATAAATTTATCATCCTTTATAATATTGATTTTCTTAAGTTGTATTATTCCGTCATTTCCCAATATACCATATTCAGTTGCATATGTATCAAAATCATGTCCGGTCGATATCACAAAGCAATAAAATTTCTTGCAGCCCCGTGCAAATAAAAAAGGTCGGTACATAATGTACCGACCCGTAATCCACTTATGCCCAAGGATCTTCACTTGCCGGAATTCTGATATCCGATAAGCACTGAATATCATTAATAAACCACTGTCCTGTAGAAGGCTTACGGCGGAGCTTAACAAGTCCCGGAGAATCAGCTCCGGCGCTCTTTACATAAAGGGTAGCCCAGTTTTCTTCACTGTATGAATAAGGACTGTCGCTGACCTTAATAGTATACGGAACAGAAGGCTTATATCCGTTCTGTGTGTTGGCTCCTTCAAAAAAAGCAAATGTCTTATATGTTTTATTCGCTAAACGTTCCTTAATAAACTGTTTTTCGTATGTACTTGTATTTTCAGGACCTTTTAAGAAATCAAGCATTGCGAATGTTTCATTTTCATTATTGGCGAAATTACACAATGCGGCAATTGCAAGAGCAACTGTCTTAAAAGGTGTATCCAGAGAGCATTCGGGTAAAGCCTGCAACTCACTTACATTCGTAGGAAGTGAAGCAAATGTAAATGTCTCTGTCTTACTCTTAACACTATTCTGAATCATCTGCTTTGCCCCGTTTCCGATATCATTAACCGTTCTTCTGGCCGAAGAATTAACCGACTGTTTTACTTCTGATTGAATTGAATTTTTAATGCTGTCAAAAAGTCCCATAATAATCTCCTTTATAAGCAATCTTTTTTGAAGCAGAGCACTCAAATCCATCTGCCCCCAACAAAATTAATTTTATCATTTAAAAAAAGCTACTGTCAATATAACAGGCGCCCTCTCCGCCTTACAACTCATATTGACGAATTTCGCAATTCTTAGGCTTCGGTCTCCATTTTATCTTGTTTTTTCTGTGCTCAAGAATCCCCGACAAAGACCTGATTATTCCGCCGTGACATACTATCAGTACACTTTCATATCCCTTTTGAGACAATTCCCGCAGAAAATCCTCACTCCTTTTAGTCATGGATTCAATCGTCTCTACCGAATCCGGTGCCGGAAAGATCTCGGGAACAGTCCAATACAAGGTCATTTTCAACCCCAGATTACCATATGGTTTAAGTTCATATTTACCAAAGTCAACTTCAATAAGGCGCTCATCGATAATAACGTCTTTTTTATCTATGCCTCCGATAATAGAAGCTGTTGTTACCGCTCTGTCCAGAGGACTTGCAAATACAGCATCAAATCGAACATTTCCCATCTGTGTTCTTCTTGCCCTCGCCTGCTCGACTCCGGTTTCATTCAGGGGTTCATCGGTTCGCCCCTGCATTAAATGATCCTTGTTATATTTTGTCTGTCCGTGTCTTGTTAAATATACCTTCAATATCTATGTCCTTTATTCTCTCGTATCAAGTCTGAACCAGCCCTCCAAATCATCATATCCCATAAGACCGCAATACTCTGTCAGGAAGAGGAAAGTCGTTGTATCACTGTTATCAAACTGAAGCACCATCTCCTCCGGGAATCCGGAACAATTTTCCATGTGCATATAAACATACCAGGAATCGGTATACTCAAATGTGTATGTTCCGTATAAATCCGCAAAAGAATCACCCATATTTAAGTATGCTTCACAAGTTCCATCTTCATTTAAAACAATTATCGGCTTATACGCATATATTATTTCATCATCAATAAGAATATATACACCGCAGTACGGAAAAACTTCTTCCGCATCATCCGAACCATCTGACACTTCTGTTGAGTCTTTGTCAGAATCGTCATTCTTATCATCTACGTCATCTTTATCGGAATCGTCATCCTTGTCGGAGTCGTCATCTTTGTCGGAATCGTCATCCTTGTCCTTATCCTTATCTCTGCTGTGGCTGTAATCTCTTCCTCCGGAAGAAGAATCGGAATCACCGCTCAAATCAATATTAATAATATCAAAATACATCAGAGTATATACTGTTACTCCACCAAGTAAAAGGACAATTAAAATAATAATAGTTACTATAAGTCCCTTATTGCTTCCGCCGTTCTTCTTATTTTGTTGCGGTTGAGAAGGTTGCGTATTCACAGGCTGTACCACAGGTTGTTCTGCAGGCTGCTGATATACAGGCTTCTGTGCCGGCTGCTGATATACAGGCTGCTCTGCCGGCTGCTGATATACAGGCTGCTCTGCCGGCTGCTGATATACAGGCTGCTCTACCGGAGGCTGTACCACAGGTTGCTCAACAGGCTGCTGATATACAGGCTGCTCTGCGGGTTGCTGATATACAGGCTGTTCTACCGGAGGCTGTACCACAGGCTGCTCAACAGGCTGCTGATATACAGGTTGCTCTGCGGGTTGCTGATATACAGGCTGTTCTACCGGAGGCTGTACCACAGGCTGTTCTGCAGGCTGCTGATATACAGGCTGCTCTACCGGAGGCTGTACCACAGGTTGTACTGCCGGCTGCGCGGCAACAGTCCTTTGTTCATATTGTCCCGTATTCGGATTAAACCAACTTTCAACCCTTACCAAATTACCGTTCGCATCCGGCATATATACAAAAGAAAAATATAATCCCGATGCCGAATCATACTGATATCCTTGAGGAGCCTCATAATTAGCCATAATTACCCCTTTTCCGCTTCTTATAGAAGATTATTGAAGATTATAGAAGATTATTGAAAAAAAATACCGATATCTCAACATTCAAGATATCAGTATTATTATACTACATATGTATATACAATTGATAAATTTTACGACAAATTATTTATTATTCCTATCGAAATAAACCCGTCTATTACAGCTCTCAAATCAGTACCTTCTTCTGCCTTTTCTCTGTAAATACCGTTAAGCTGCATTCTGATACCACCGTCCGGCAAAGGTTCCTCATCATATCTGTCATCAAAAAAAGAACTCAACGACACTTTTCTGTCATATAATTTCCCTTTATATGATTTCATACCACCTTTGGAAAAATTAACGTTCCATATCCGATTAATTCCGGGATTTTTGTCTATCAGTTCTTCTAAAATCTCCTTAAGATATTTATCCGTAACTTCATGACTGTCACTCATTTCTTCCGAAAAAGCGATTGCGGTTATACCCTTGGATGCAGCTTCAAGTGCAGCACCTACAGTCGCCGAATACTGTACATCTCCACCACAGTTAAACCCGTTATTTATTCCCGAAAGGACAACATCCGTACGCGACTCCATAATATTAAGAATCCCCATACGTACGCAATCGGCCGGTGTTCCGTCTACCGCATAAGCTTTTACACCCTTAACCGGAAATTCGGCCTCATATACATCTATAGGCTCTCTTATTGATATCCTATGAGACATTGCACTGCACTGATTCTTCGGGGCAATAACATATACCTCTCCGAATTCGCATGCACATTCGGCCAGTCTTTTTATCCCGTCCGCTCTTATTCCGTCATCATTGGTAATCAATATTCTCCGCACTTCGTTCTCCTTAGATAATTAATACTTATTCGGCAAGCACCTGCTCGAATTTAACACCATATCCATGTGTTTCATCGGGAATTGTTTTCTTTATTGCATCAACAGTAAAGAAGCACGCGTCTTCCAGAACTTCTTCATCGCTCTTATTATTAAGAATAGCAGATATTGCGACACTTGAAAAGATATCTCCCGTTCCATGATAACTTTTCTCTGTTTTCTCTGTAAAGAATTCTGTTGTTTCACCCGTAGTTTTATCATACATTACTGCGCCAATAGTTCCCTCCTCATAGGAAACACCTGTAAGAATAACTTTTTCGGGTCCCATATCCGCAAGAGCTTCTATCATCGATTGAACTTTTTCTTTATCGGGATTTAAATCAACAGGCTTATCCAGAAGGAACGCAGCCTCTGTAAGGTTAGGTAAAATAATATCCGCTTTCTTTACTATAGAACGCATTCCTTTAACAATATCCTCATTAAGTGCGGGATAAAGTTTACCGTTGTCAGCCATTGCCGGATCTACTATCAAAAGACCGCCTTTATTCAAGGAGCTTTTCAGATTTTCAATAATGTCAAATTGTCTGGCGTCTCCTATATATCCTGTATATATCGCATCAAATGTTATTTTTTCTTTTTTCCAATGATTTACTATATTTACCATCTCATCTGTAAGGTCCAGACATGTAAAACCGCTGAAACCCGAAGTATGAGTGCTCAGAACCGCTGAGGGAAGTATTGCAGTCTCTATTCCGTATGCCGATAAAATAGGCAATGCCACCGTTATCGAACATTGACCGTAACAAGAAATATCCTGAACCGTAACAATCTTTTTCATATTTTTAATACTCCTTTTATATACATTAATAAACAGAATTGCTTCAATTTGTATTTTTTTATAAATGAAAGTATAATCGAAATTGACCTTTTCGATATACCCAATTTAATTATTTTTTATAAGGTCAGATTGGAGTGAAATGCTAACCTATAACCTTGAAAATATTGATAACATGCCGATTTATCAATATTTATACAATTGCTTAAGACAGGATATTTTAAAAGGAATATTGAAAGCCAACGACAGACTTCCGTCTAAAAGAGCCTTTGCCGAAAATCTCGGAATAAGTGTTATTACCGTAGAAAATGCTTATTCTCAGCTTTACGCCGAGGGATATATTTATTCTGTCGCCAAAAAAGGTTACTATGTTAGCAATCTCTCATTGCCGGTCGAGCATTCGACAAACAATTCTCATAATCGTCATAAGCCGGAAAATCTTGATTATTCCGAAGATAAGTCACGTAAACTTATAGCGGATTTTACGGGAAACAGAATCGAACCCACATGCTTTCCGTTTTCTATATGGGCAAGGCTGTCCCGACAGGTTATTAATAACAACAAAGAAGAACTTGTTACAAACGCACCGTGTGCTGGAGTACAGAACCTTCGAAATGCCATTGCAAATCACCTTTTGGAATACAGAAATCTAAATGTGGACCCGGCTCAGATAATTATCGGTGCCGGAACGGAATATCTTTACGGTCTTCTTATTCAGCTTCTCGGATTTGACAAGCACTACGGAGTCGAAGATCCGAGTTATAATAAAATATATAAAGTTTACAACGGACATAGAGTTCAATGCCGCTATATTTCCATGGATAAATACGGAGTAATACCCGAGGAACTTGAAAAAAACGAAATCGATGTAATACATATTTCCCCATCACACCATTATCCTACCGGCATTGTTATGCCCATAAACCGCAGAATGGAGCTCCTTGGTTGGGCCGCCAATAAAGAAGAACGATATATTATTGAAGATGATTATGATACCGAATTTCGAATGACCGGAAAAGCTATTCCCGCAATGCAGAATATAGATCACCTTGAAAAAGTTATTTATATTAATACCTTTACAAAGACTCTTTCCTCAACTGTACGAATAAGCTACATGGTCCTTCCGCCCCACCTCGTAAAAAAATTTTATAAGGAAATGTCTTTTTATTCATGCACCGTATCCAATTTTGAACAGTATACTCTTGCCGAATTTATTGAAGGCGGATATTTTGAAAAGCATATTAACAGAATGAGAAATTATTATCACAAAAAAAGAGACCTTATTATCCGTGAAATAATGGAAAGTCCCTTAAATGAATATGCAGAAATATATGAACAGGATGCCGGACTTCATTTCATTCTAAGACTCAAAACCAATCTTTCGGATGAAGATATTGTCAAAAAAACAGAGCGCCAAAATATAAAAATCTCGGCGCTCAGCGGTTTTTATCATACAATACCCAAACACATAAGCCATCTCTTTGTTATCAACTATTCTTCCGTTAATGACAAATGTATTCGTCCTGCAATAAAAGTGATATATGACACAATTGTTAATTCGCGGATTTAGCTACAATCTCAACACCTTTACCGCTCTTAAATATCGACTCGGAGGGAATCACTCCTCTGACTGATGATGTAGGATATACATTACTGTGGCTTCCGATAACAGTACCCGGATTAAGAACACTGTTACAGCCCACCTCTACAAAATCACCGAGCATAGCTCCGAATTTTTTTAGACCTGTCTCTATTGTTTCACCTTTGGCTCTTACAACTACGAGAGTCTTATCGCTTTTAACATTACTGGTTATAGAACCTGCTCCCATATGTGATTTATATCCCAGTACCGAATCACCTACATAATTATAATGAGGTACCTGAACATTATCGGAAATAATAACATTCTTAAGTTCTACGGAATTACCTACAACACATCCGTTGCCTACAAGAGCACTTCCTCTGATAAATGCTCCGTGACGAACTTCCGTATTTTCGCCAATGATACAAGGCGCTCCGAGATATGCCGAAGGAAAAACCTTGGCAGATTTGGCAACCCATACTCCCTCCTCGGGATTATCATATAGTTCCTTATCAAGGGTAGGACCGATTTCAAGAATAATCTTCTTTATATCGGCAAGAATCTCCCACGGATAAGTTACTTTGCTAAGATAAGGCCATGCAAGCGAATGACCTTCTTCATACAATTCGGATACTTTTAACTGTACTTCTGACATATATTCCTCTTTTCCGATATTATTTAATCTTTATCAGATGACCTGATTCCTTCATTGCTTCAATAATGGCATCAACCTGTTTTTCACATTCTTCGTCAGAAGAAGCCTCTGCCATAACACGAAGAACCGGTTCTGTTCCGCTCTTACGAAGAAGAACTCTTCCGTTGTCTCCAAGCTCGGTTCCTGCCTTTTCAACAGACTTCTTTACAACTTCATCATTTAATGTCAGATCTTTATCATCAACTATAACATTCTTGAGAACCTGAGGATACATTGTAACATCCTGTGCCAGCACAGATAAAGGAAGCTGTGTCTCTGTCATTACGGTAAGTAACAGAATTGCCGTAAGAATACCGTCACCGGTACGCGCATATTTACGGAAAATTATGTGACCTGACTGTTCTCCTCCGAGAATATAGTCATTTTCTTTCATGTTCTCATAGACATATCTGTCTCCAACGGCAGTCTTTTCATATTCTATACCGGCCTTATCAAAGGCTTTATAAAGACCGAAATTACTCATGACTGTTGTTACAACCTTATTACCTGCAAGCTGTCCTGCCTTCTTAAGGTATTTACCGCATATATACATTATCTTATCGCCGTTAACAACTTCACCGTTCTCATCAACCGCGAGACATCTGTCAGCATCTCCGTCAAAAGCAAACCCACAATCAAGTTTATTGGCTTTAACATATTCGCAAAGGCCCTCGATATGAGTAGAGCCGCATGCAGTATTAATATTCACACCGTCGGGTTCATTATTAATCACATAAGTCTTGGCTCCGAGTGCATTAAATACCGCAGGTCCTATCATCCAGGACGAACCGTTGGCACAATCAAGACCTACTTTCTTATTTTCAAAAGATTTGGAAACCGTTCCTGTAAGATATCCGATATATCTGTTACGACCTGAGTAAAAATCAACGGTACATCCGATCTTATCGCCTGTGGCAAATAATATCTCTTCATGATTTCCATCGATATACGCTTCTATTTCATCCTGAAGTGCATCGTCCATCTTCTCGCCGTCACAGTTCATCAATTTAATACCATTATCATGATAAGGATTGTGACTTGCCGAAATCATTACACCACAGTCAAACTTTTCGGTTCTGGTAATATATGCTACACACGGAGTCGTTGTTACATGTAAAAGATATGCATCCGAACCTGAAGAAGTAATACCCGCAGCAAGGGCATTTTCATACATATAAGATGAACGTCTTGTATCTTTTCCGATTACAATCTTGGCTTTACGTTCTTTACCGAAATACCAGCCGAGAAAACGACCTATTTTAAATGCATGCTCTGCCGTAAGCACGGTTCCCGATTCGCCTCTGAAACCGTCTGTTCCAAAATATTTACCCATACTCGCCTCTAATTCCGAGCAACAACTGCTCTTATTCTAATTAACCGTTGTATGCTTCCTCATCGCATACGAGAACAACATCATCGTGAAGATTAAGGAATGATGCGGGACATTTTGTCGTACATGTTCCCTTAAGCATTGTCTTAACAGCTTCATGTTTGCCTGCGCCTGTTGCTATAATGATAATCTTCTTAGCAGAAAGGATGGTTCCCATTCCCATTGTAAGAGCTTTTGTGGGAACATCAGCGGCACTTGCAAAGAATCTTGCATTGGCATCAATTGTATCATCGGTAAGTGATGTTACATGTGTAACCGGTACCAATTCTTCATCGGGCTCATTAAATGCTATATGACCGTTTCTTCCGATACCGAGCACCTGAATATCAGCTCCGCCGAGGCTTCTGACATATTTCTCATATCTTTCAGCTTCTGCTTCTCCATCAGGAGCAGCTCCGTTGGGCACGTTGGTACGAGCCTTATCTATATTTACCTTATCAAACAGATTCTTATTCATAAAATATCTGTAGCTCTGATCATTATCAGGGCTGATAGGATAGTATTCATCCAAATTAACGGTTGTAACATCGGAAAAATCAATCTCTCCGTTCTTATTCATCTCGGCTAATTTTGCATACATTCCTTCAGGTGTTGAACCTGTGGCAAGTCCGAGAATTGCATTCTTTTTATTTTTCATAACATCAGCAACAATCTTTGCTGATTCCAAGGATACTTCATCGTAGTCTTTACACACAACAATTTTCATATGTTTTTCTCCTTTTTCGGATTAAAAAATCCGGTTGTATAAACAATAACCGGGTGGCGTTAAACACGCCACCGCGATTATCCTGTTACATTTTACTTATACAATACCCTGAGCTTTCATAGCATCTGCAACCTTAAGGAAGCCGGCAATGTTTGCACCTGCAACATAATCACCTTCCATACCGTATTTCTTTGATGCATCATCAAGATTATGGAAGATATTAACCATAATGTCATGAAGCTTGGCATCAACTTCTTCAAATGTCCATGAAAGTCTTTCTGAGTTCTGGCTCATTTCAAGTGCTGAAGTTGCTACACCACCTGCATTTGCAGTCTTACCGGGAACAAAGAGTACCTTATTATCCTGGAAGCATTTTGTAGCTTCAAGAGTAGTAGGCATGTTTGCACCTTCACATACTGCAATAACACCGTTTGCAACAAGAGCCTTTGCATCATCAAGATTAAGTTCGTTCTGTGTTGCACAGGGAAGGGCAACATCAACCTTAACTGACCACTGGTTTGTTCCTTCGGTCTTCTTATCATGATACTGTGCAGAAGGACGAGCAGCTGCATATTCTGTAAGACGTGCTCTCTTAACTTCCTTAACTTCTTTAAGAAGAGCTACATCAATTCCTTCAGGATCATAAACCCAACCTGTTGAATCAGAACATGTTACAGGCTTTGCACCGAGCTGAATTGCTTTCTCGATAGCATATATGGCAACATTTCCGGAACCGGAAACAGCACATGTCTTTCCCTTAAGATCTATTCCGTTGCATTTAAGCATTTCCTGTGTCATGTAAAGGAGACCGTAACCTGTTGCCTGTGTACGTGCAAGAGATCCGCCGTATGAAAGACCTTTACCTGTAAGAACTCCTTCATAAAGACCTGTAAGTCTCTTATACTGGCCATACATAAATCCGATTTCACGTGCGCCTGTACCGATATCACCGGCGGGTACGTCTGTGTCGGCACCGATATATTTGAAAAGCTCTGTCATAAAGCTCTGGCAGAAAGCCATAATTTCCCTGTCTGATTTTCCCTTGGGATCGAAATCACAACCTCCCTTACCGCCACCGATAGGAAGACCTGTAAGTGAATTCTTGAAGATCTGCTCGAAACCGAGGAATTTAATAATACCGATATTTACCGAAGGATGAAGTCTGAGACCTCCCTTATAAGGTCCAATTGCCGAATTGAACTGAACTCTCATTGCGTTGTTAACCTGAACCTGACCCTTGTCATCTACCCAGGGAACTCTGAAAAGAATCTGTCTCTCAGGTGTTGTAAGTCTCTCAAGAAGTGCATCTTTTCTATACTCTTCTTCATTAGCCTCAATAACAACACGAAGTGATTCAAGAACCTCTTTTACTGCCTGATGAAACTCGGGCTGAGCAGGGTTCTGTGCTACTACTCTCTCATAAACCTCATCTACGTATGACATTTTACGTCCTCCTTAAAAATATAAAAAAATACATAAAAAGCGTCCGGGGGATACGATCCGCCAGACGCCTTTGTCTTTTAATGATTGTATATTATCTTAATAACAATTGCAAGTTAAATTTATTTAGACTTCTTAACGCCGTTAACAGCATCCTTAAGAGCCTTGCCTGCCTTAAACTTAGGAGCCTTGGCAGCTTTAATCTTAATCTGAGCACCTGTCTGGGGATTTCTACCTGTTCTGGCAGCTCTCTTACCTACTTCAAATGTACCGAAGCCGATAAGTGTAACCTTCTCACCCTTCTTAAGTTCTTTTGTAACAACGTCTACAAAAGCTTTAACTGCTGCATCGGAATCCTTCTTTGAAAGACCTGCTTCTTTTGCGATTGCCTCAACTAATTCTGTTTTGTTCATTTCTTAACCCTCCATATTGGTTCTAATTATAGCGGCTTTGCAACCCGCATGTCGTAATTATAAGGCTTTTACCCGATATAATCAATACAAATATAGAAAATATCTGCATTTCTTTGCCATTATCCCTTTAAAAATTCCGGAAATACATTGTATGCATAATGATAAATCCACGGATCATAGCAATGTACACCTTCCTGCCATGATACATATCTGATTTCATTGTCACCTTCACCCCAGCCCATATTAATCATTTCTTTCATCTGAGCATCAAGCCCGGGGAATGCTATATCCTGATCTCCGGTAAATGCAAAAATATTGTACGGATATTTGTCCGTTCCGTTCTCTTTACGTACCTCGGCCATTTTTGCAACCGATTCAGCCGCTTTTGTATGGCATCCTTTTTCCTCAATAATCCAGCTGTCTCCGCTAAACGGAATAAAATACCTTACCATATCGGCACAATGTGCGAATATATGCCAGGTTGTTACTCCACCCATGGAAAATCCCGAAAACAATCTGTGATCTCTGTCCTTTATAACAGGATAATGCGACTCTATGTAAGGAACCAATTCATTTCTGAATTCATCCGGGAAAGTAGCTACAAGTTCACCCGCAAGTCCGGTCTGATGATCTTCGGCCTGCTGATGTCTGTAATAAAATGTCGGAGCAACTATGATAAACGGATCAAGTTCTCCGTTTTCTATCATATGATCTATTGTGTTCAGAAATGCCTTGTTTTGCGTCTGTCCGAAAAGGAATTCTTCCTCATCTCCGCCGCCCCCATGCATCAGATACAGGACCTTATAATTAACTCCCGCATCCTTATCAAATCCGTAAGGCAAATATACAATGGCAGGTTTGACAATATCCCCTCCGTCTTCGGCACGCCTTTTGGACATATATTCAATCTTTTCTATTGTACCTGCGTGCTTCGCAGGTTTTCTGTATTCGTCAGGTATTCTCTTATCGTATGTTCCCATTGTATTTCTCCTTTTTCTGTATTTTTTTATTATCTCTCATTTAACACTTTATTTCAATTTGTGCCGTTTTTGATATTTCTTATATAATGTCTATTTCTCCGCAGTTATAAACCGGAATATTATATTCGACAGCCTTATCTTTTATCTTATTTATAACAAACTTTAATTCAATGCTGTTATTTATTTCATATGAACTGATATTGTCCTTTCCTCTCTGTTTTTTCAACATAAAGTAAGTCAAATCATTAGTTCCGATGCAAAGAAAATCTGCTTCTTTGCACAATTCATCCAGTATCATCGTACTCTCCGGTGTCTCAACCATATAACCCTGTCTGAAAGAAAAATGCTTGTCCTTAAATTCATTTTCGCATTCGTTTAACAATTCTTTAATTTCCGAGATTTCCTTCGTGTCAGATATCATCGGATAAATAACAGACAGATTGCCATACTGTGAAGAACGCAGAAGGGCTCTGATCTGTGTCTTTAAAATCTCCCTGTTATAAAGGCTTAATCTAATTCCCCTTTCCGAATACGGACTTGTATCATATTGATCCGATTTAAGATATGATACCGACTTATCCGCACCAAGATCGAATGTTCTTATTCTGACCTCTCTGCCGTTCGCCCTTTCAAGAACACTTTTATATATGGAAAACTGCTCTTCCTCCGACGGCGGGCAGTCTCTGTTCATAAATAAAAATTCGCTTCTGAAAAGACCTATTCCGACAGCACCTTTATCCAGGGCACTTAATGCACTTTCAAGAGAAAATACCTTTGCATATTCACCTGTTTTATCCTGCTCAAAGACCTGCTTCCCGATGATACTGTCAATTTCACATTCATCCTCTTTATTTTCCGAAACTAAAAGCCTCGCTTCATTTCCTATTACAAGAGCACGTCTTCCGTTATATAACTCAAACGAATCGTCGGATTCCATCCCGATTATAGTCGGTATATTCAGATTTTTTAAAAGAATTGCACTGTGACCAAATGCCTGACCTTCAAGCAGAATTACCGCTTCTGGATATGAGCCTTCTTCGGCCCAACGGGCTATCTCCATAGGAGTTACATCGCAGGTACACAGAATCGAATCCGCCGTAACTACATTTTCTCCTGCCGATATTTCCTCATTTCTCATAAGAGCATGTATTTCCGTATATATGTTTCGTATATCGTTTATTCTCTGTTTTAAATAAAGATCGTCGGAATTTTCCAGCAGTTTCTCACTGTTAATAAGAAAATCTTCAGACAATTCGGGATCTTCCAAAATCAAAAGATACGAAGACAGAATATCTCTGATTTCATAATCAACACATTTTTCCAAACTGCTTTTATATCTGTTCTTAAGGCAGTGCGCAGCCTCGGAAAAAGAAATCCGGTTAACCGTACCGATACTTCCTTTATCTTCTTTTCCCCAAAATACAAAACGGCCGGTTCCCGCTTTTCCAAAACCCATTTGTCCTGTAAATGTTCTCATACGGATTCCTTATCATTCTTTCTCGGAATCTTCTCCGATTCTGATTATTTCATTTCTGTATTTCCATGCCAGATAGAAAATCTTCATGTCATCAACAAAATATCTTTTAAACATACGTCCCGGTTCCTGCAGGAATCTGAAAAACCATTCCAGCCCCATTTCACGCATCCACCTGGGAGCTCTCGGAACATTCCCCGCCTCAAAATCAATAGCGGCTCCAAAGGGCAAAGCAATATGAAAAAGCATCCGATCTTTATACTTATATATGAATTTTTCCTGCTTCGGTGCACCGAGTCCGACTACCAGAATATCCGGTTTGACGGCATTAACGGCTTCTATGGCTTTATCCACTTCTTCGGGTTTTTTTTCAAAACCGTATGATGGCGAATAAGTTCCTACTATCTTAAGTCCGGGATATCTTTCTGTCAGATTTTTGGCAGCTATATCCGCTATTCCTTCTGCTGCTCCGAAAAGGAACACGGTAACACCTTCCTTGGCCGCTCTCTCACATACCCTCGGAAACATATCCGCCCCGGGTATCTTCTCACGAATGGGATATCCTATGGAATCCGCAATCCACATTAACGGTGTACCATCCGTCAAAATAAGATCCGCATCTTCCAATATCTTTCGGAACATTTCGTCTTTCTCCATCTTTATCACATGATCCGAATTCGGGGTCACCACATACTTACTGTCTTTATAATCTTCTCTTCCTTCCCCTTTAGCCATAATAATAATTCTGTCCAACGCTTCTTCGAAGGAAATATCATCAATTCGTATATTAAGAAATTTTCTTCTGGAAATTGTATCGGAAGAATGTATATGACCGCTGATTTCTTTTTTATGGCGTTTTTTCCCTAAAATATAGATGATACCGGCAATAAATATTATACCGAGCCAGTCGCAGATCACATCTGAGATATCACCGTACCTGTCCGGAATAAATATCTGTAAAAATTCATCCAGTACGGCAACTGTCATGCAAAGAAAGCATGTAATTATGAATCTGATTTTATCTTTTATTCCGTTAACGGTAACTGCAAATCCCGTAAACAACGAAAGGCAAAAATACTCTGTTACATGCGCAACAGTGCGCACAACACTGTTAAATGATTCCAGTGCCTTAACCCCTCCGGATATATCAACATTCATTTCCACAATAGGAATCTCCACTATTCTGGTGGCGATAATTCTGCTGTTTTGGACACTGGCCACGCCTCTTTGCGAGGATAAAACAAATATCACAATCAGTGTAATCATTGCAGGAATCCATGATAATAATCTGATAACCGATTTTCTTCCGGTTTTAAATATGTATTTCATATTCATACGGAAATATTTGCCGGTCAATCTTCCCGTCACTTCTGAACTCTTGCCTTTTATCCAGTCATTTATTCCGTATCCGGCATTAATAATTACCGCATCAACAGTATTGCAGATTTCCGATGAAAATACTGCTGCCGCTTTACCGTTAAGACAGGTCCAGACAATATTGGCACCGCTCTGTGCAATACGGGCAGATATATCCTCATTATCTTCATACGCAACAATCCCGACAATATTGAGATTCCGGCACTTATCCTCAAGAGCCTTTTTGAGGCTCTCCGTCTGATTTTCATTTTCACAGATAAAAAAATGTTTATATTCCGGCGATGAGGCGGCCTGCAGAAACTTATCCATGAATACACGTATATTAATCTTGGAGGACATGGGATATCCGTCGCTCTTCATCTGCATTGACAGCTGATGACTGGCGGGGAATGCAAGAACGGCTCTGTTAATCAGCCCTGCATATTCTTCATCCTCACCTGCATCCATAACATCATTAAGGCTTAAATTTAAGACATATTTATGAATAACGTTTTCGGGCGATTCAATAAGGCTTAAACGCAAGAAATCCACTGCCTGATCGACAGTGGTTGCTGTTATTCTTGTATTCATGATTCTGCAGGACAGATTGTCTGTCATAAATGCCCCTTTTAATTAAATTACAGTCTTAAAATATTCAATAGTCTTCTTAAGTCCCTCTTCCAATGCAATGGTAGGCTCCCAGTCAAGTTCTTTCTTGGCAAGTTCGATAACCGGTTTCCTCTGAAGAGGATCGTCGGAGGGAAGCGGCATGTATACGAGTTTTGATTTGGAACCTGTAAGTTCAATAACCATCTCAGCCAACTGCTTTATTGTAAATTCTCCGGGATTACCTATATTAACGGGGCCTATAAAATCAGCTCTTGAATTCATAAGTCTGACCATACCTTCAATAAGGTCGTCAACGTAACAGAAGCTTCTGGTCTGGCTTCCGTCTCCGTAGATAGTAATATCTTCTCCCTTAAGAGCTTCAACAATAAAATTGGATACCACTCTTCCGTCTGCCGGATGCATATTGGGTCCGTAAGTATTAAAAATACGCATAACTTTTACTTCTGTCTTATGAATTCTGTTGTAATCAAAGAACAATGTCTCTGCCACACGTTTTCCTTCGTCATAACAGGAACGGATACCCATTGTATTGACACATCCTCTGTAACTTTCGGGCTGCGGATGAATCTCGGGATCTCCGTATACTTCGGAAGTTGAAGCCTGGAGGATACGCGCATGTACTCTCTTTGCAAGACCAAGCATATGCATTGCACCGAGTACACTTGTCTTGGTTGTCTTTATTGGATTGTACTGATAATGAACCGGGCTTGCCGGACATGCCAGATTATAAATCTGATCTACTTCCAGATGTATCGGCTCGGTTACATCATGGCGAATAAATTCAAAATAATCACTCTTAAGCAAATGTCGAATATTGTTCTTATTTCCTGTATAAAGGTTATCAAGACAGATAACATCATTACCTTCTTCAACAAGTCTGTTACAAAGGTGCGAACCAAGAAATCCTGCCCCTCCCGTTACCAAAATTCGTTTACTCATGTTTTTCCTCACTCTATTTTTTTATTAATATTTTTATATATGGCGTCGTAAAATGATAAATTGCCGACACAACATTATAATTCTTTTTTACAAAATAAAACCAGTCATTTTTGGGCAACCCCTTCGGGCTTTCTTTTTTCTTCAGTCTTTCTCTTCTCGGAAGAGACGAATCAAGCCATGTACCCTTTATGGGATTACCGTTACATTTTCCTACAAAACCACTTCCGTTAACGACTCTGCAGCCTTTTTTTCTGAGCCTGAAACCGTAATCAAAATCTCCCATGCTGTGTATATAATGAGAATCGAAATTACCGGCTTCCACAAATACATCTTTCTTTATCATAACAGCATTTCCGTTAAATGTATCACATTCCACAGGTTCGACCGACGGTTCTATATTTTCCAATCTTACAAACATCGATGATGTCTTTTTTAATCCGCCGTAAGTCATTAATCCGTCATCACCCACGGTAGCACCGGCCACCGCATCCGCTCCTGTTTGTTCGAGCCGCTCTATCAGTAAATCTGCTGCTCTCGGAGCAAATTCGACATCATCGTTAATAATGAAAGCATAATCATAATCCCGGATATTATTATACACATAATCAACGGATTTTCTCATACCTCCGCCCCAGAAAAGACTCCCGTTTCCCTCAAGCACATGAATATTATAAGGCATTTCATTAAGTTCCGACACAGTCCCGTCATTTGAAGCATCGTCCGTTACAACAAATTCAAATTCCTCTGCCGGATTATTTTCCGCAATACTGCGTATGGCTTTTATCGTATGTTCCTTTCGATTAAAGCAGGTTAATATAACAACCGTTTTCTTCTTTTGCTCTTCTCTTAAAAGCTGCATATCTTTCTCCCGGAAATGTGAAACAGTATCTTATTCAGGAAATCCACTCTTCTCTTTATTCCGTCATTACCGGTCTTTTCCGCCTTTTCGTATTTTTTGTAGACATATCTGCACCAGGAAACATCAAAGGCTCCCGACTTCATCCTGTCCTTTAGATACCATATTTCCTTTTTGCGCTTTGCATTGTTCATGCCGGTCTTATTATCTTCATACATCCTGTATATACTGTAGGGTTCTCCGCTGTACATCACACTGTTCTTTATGAACATTTCGGCAAAGAACATCCAGTCAAACACATAATGAAATTCTTCATTAAGCCGTAAATCATTTTTCCTCCAGAATACGGAAGGCTGAATAATGTAATACCATTTCTTAATATCACCTTTTTCGGCAAGTCTCCCGCACTCTTCAAGCCTTGTCTTATTCAGATCTTTATCGGCATACCATCCGTCGCCGGCTATAATATCGATATTCTTATTCTTCTCAAATAATTCATTTACCCGCGCCAGAACATTTTCATCAAAAAAGCAGTCATCCGAATTAATCCAGCATACAATGTCTCCGGTTGCCCTGTTAAGGCCTTTATTAATTGCCTCTGCCTGACCTTTATCGGCTTCCCTTATATATATAATCCTGTCATCTTTTTCTGTAAATGAATTAACCACCGACTGAGTTTCGTCATCGGAAAGATTATCCACAACTATATATTCTATATCACGATGGGTCTGGTTCAAAACGGATTCCATCGTGTCTTTAATAAAACATCCCTGGTTCCACGTAGGAGTAATAACCGTTATCTTCACTGTTTCTTTCCCAATTTTTTCTTTACAAAAGCCGTAACACTTTTTATTCCGAAATTTTCTTTTATATACGCCTTATCATAGACAATATCACGCTCTACATTCTTATCAAAATTAATTGGGAAATTCATTTTCCCGACGGTAAAATCTTCGTGATGTCCATAACTTGTATGAGTGGCATCCTCTCTGTCCATTCCGATATTTTCTATCAGATTCGCAGACGGTACTATTCCGAGTCCGCCTCTCTTCCATCTGTGATAATCCCACTGATAATCCCAAGTATCTTTTCCTTCATAAACCTGATCGATATGTCTTTTTAAAAATACATATGCAAGTCCCGACTGAACTTTTTTAAGACTCTTGCTCTTTTTAACCTCCGGCCAGTCGGATACGTTGCGATCATACCCGTCCCAGGCTCTCTTCCAAGTTCCCCATCCCCATACACTGGTGTAACAGGTAAAGGTATACTGACCTTCCATAGACACATTTTTCATCAGATTGGTTCCCGACACCATCATAACGCGCGGATTGTCATTATAATAATCCATGGTCTCCTGCATATATCTGAAGAAATCCATACACGGCAATACGTCATCCTCAATTACAATGGTTCTTTCTTCATTTTCAAGTACCCATGTTATTCCCGAAGATACTCTGTCTCTGCAACCCATGTTATTTTCAGCATAATTCTTATGAATCTCACATTCCCAATCTATATGCTCTTCAACATATTTTCTGACTTCTGCGACCTTGTCCTCGTCGTCCTTTCTCCCTACTCGGGGAGCATCAGCGATAATATACAGTTTTTCGGGTTTTGCTTCACGTATTCTTTCAAATACCCGCCTTGTGGTATCCGGTCTGTTGAAAATAATCAAAGCAACCGGTACCGTAAGTCTGAAATCATTCATTATTTGGATCCCCTTCTGAACAATACGGCCAGAACTGTAAGCAGAAGAAGCTTGGCATCCAGTCTGAGTGACCATTGATCTATATATTCAAGATCAAGCTTTACCACCTGATCAAAATCACTTATATCGCTTCTTCCGTTGGCCTGCCACATTCCGGTTATTCCCGGTGTAATGCAGAGACGTCTTCTGTAATGTGAGTTATACTGTTCAAATTCATTTACTGTCGGAGGTCTTGTACCGACAAGACTCATATCTCCCTTAAGAACATTAAAGAACTGCGGCAGTTCATCAATACTTGTTTTTCGGATAAACCTGCCAACCTTCGTTATTCGCGGATCATCCTCTATCTTAAACATAAGTCCTTTTACTTCATTTTTATCCATAACGTCATTAAGACGCTTCTCCGCATCTTTGTACATCGAACGGAACTTGTACATCATAAAACGTCTTCCGTTTTTACCGATTCGTTCCTGCTTAAAGATTACAGGGCCCGGTGATTCTATTACAATTGCAAGTGCGACAAAAGGAAAAACAATTAATGTAATTAATATTCCAACCAAAGATCCGATAATATCAAACACTCTCTTAATCATCAATCTTCGGTAATCCATATTCTGAAGAGAAAATGATATTACGGAATATCCGGCGAATGTTCCGGCTTCTTTTCCGTCTACACTCAACTCCGGAATCTCTATATTGTAATGACACAGAATTCCCATTGCCTCAAATTCCATAATCATATCCTTAATATCACCGATTTCGGCTCTCGGCAGCGAAATAAATACTCTGTCCAATATAAGACCGGTTGCTACATCTATAACATCCTTCCCGCTTGCAACAACGGGAATACCCTGTATTTCTTTTCCCACCATGTCTTCATCTGTAATGGCAATACAGGTCAATTCGCAGTTCCATATTTTTTCATTAAGAATCTTATTAACAACCATTTCGGCCTGTGACTTATCCGTAATAATCATCAATTTGTCACTGTTAACGCTCTTCTTGTAGCATTTCAACATATATTCCTTAAACAGAATATGACCCCCGTATGTAAATACAAATTGAAAAGCGGGTGTAAGAAGATATACCTTACGTGAGAAATTGTCGGCTATATGGAGCATAAACACAAAGGCTCCGCCCATAAGCGTAACAATAATTACACACCTGAGAATAATTATTGCTTCCTTAAAATAGCCTCTTATAAAGAAATCCCTGTTCCAGTCTGTTGCAACCGTATACAGCACAATAACAGCTATCATGAACATAAGGCATGTAAAATACATATCCCTGTTACCTGAAGTGTCAAGACTACCGTATTTCACTACTATTGCAAGCAAATAAGAAATTATCAGGCAGATAATCTCGATAATAATAAGACTGTATGTTTTTACAACGTTACTTTTTCGGTAAATGCTGTTCATTTCTTTTTCCCAAAATAATACCCATTCCTGCCAATATAATAAGATTCTTATTACCGTAAGGAATAAAGGCTTCCATAAAACTGTATAACATTACTGCCGCAATAAGCACCATTCCGATATTATTTTTCATTTTGTAAAATCTGCACAGAAGATAAAAAACAAGCAACAGATACAAAATTATAAATATATATCCATGATTGATTGCGGCATTGATAAATCCATTCTCTGTCGTTACGGTATTTCTGTCCATTCCCATCGGTCTGATTCCGCACTCCTGATAAGCATGTCTGGCAATCGAGAGTCTGCCGTGAAAAATCATCTGATTAATCGGTTCCAGAATACCCTCTGCTATATAATTGCCGTTCTCCTCCTTTAGTTTTCCGTCATAGCAAAACATTACAAACGCCGAGAATCCGACAAGAACCGTACTTCCCAAAAATGTCGCGGCAAATATCAATCTACCGACAAAATCTTTTTTAACAATCTTTATAAAGCCTGTCATTACGATTACAAAAGCCGATACCACAATACCGGTTATTGAGCCCGAGAGCCATATAAACGGGAAAATGAGTATCGACACGGTAACAAATCCCCAGCTTTTAAGCTTATCAAAAAATCCATAAAAATACATCAGAATAAGCTTGGATGCAACTATTGCAAAACTGTTGGGATGAAGGAAACCGTAACAGTAACGTGTCTCCACACTGTCCCCTCTGAATCTCGCAGTCATACTTAGTTCGCCTTTAATACCGAGAACCGCAAGAAGCATTACTGCGACCGTAATAACCAGAGTTCCCACGAACATCATTCTGATAACCTTTTTTGAATCTTTATCACGGCCCGCAAGAAGCAACAATACTATTCTGATAACCAGAGCGGAATGTTGGAAATAATAGCACAATCCGCCAAATGCAAACATTATTAAATAAATCAGCCAATCTTTTTTCAGATTTGTACAGATTGCCGTCTTCACCAACAGACAAAACATTCCGAAGAAAATAACATACTGCATCTTTTCGCCGCAATCGATATATCCCGAAAATCCGGCAACCATCTCACAGATAATGCCTATTCTAAAAAACAAATCGGCTATATGCTGTTTTTTTGTATCATTCACATTTTCCAAAATTATATATAACCCCTGTCAGCGATGATTCTTATTCTCTATAACTTCGGCCTTTTCCCCAAGATCGTCCGTTTTATCCTTATCATAACTTAGTTTTCTTACACGATACTGAACATCTTCCATTATCTTACGATTGGCACTCAGCACATCCGCCAGAAGTCCGATAATAAACGTCATAAAACCTATAATCATCAAGGTACAGGCCAAAATAAGCGACTGAACATGGCCTCCTGTCCTTCCGTCTCTGAAAAATACTATCAAAAACCTGATTCCTATCCCGAGACCCGTTGCAAAAGGAATACATCCCAACACCGTCAGGCACATCAATGATTTATACATAAGCAACGCTCTCAATATTGTAAGCATTGATTTTTTAATATATCCGAACATACTGTGGAACAATCTTGACTCTCTCAGTTCCGGATTGGTTCTTACGGGAACGGAAGTAATAGCCATCCTGTTACGTCCGGCCTGAACAATAGTCTCAAGTGTATATGTATACTCGTTAATTACATTTACATGCATTGCAGCCTCTCTTGAAAATGCACGAAATCCCGAAGGGGCATCCGGAATATCGGTTTTTGAGGCTTTCCTGACAACCCAGCTTCCGAAATGCTGAAGTTTCTTCTTCACCCATGAGAAATGCTCCGTATTATCAATCGGTCTCTCTCCCACAACTATATCCGCTTCCCTATTGAGAATCGGTCTTATCAGTTTTTCAATATCTTCACCGCAATACTGATTATCGGCATCCGTATTAACGATAATATCCGCACCATGTGCAAGACACGCATCCAAGCCTGCCATAAATCCCTTTGCAAGTCCTTTGTTCTGCGTAAAATTAACAACATAATGAACACCCCAGTTTAACGCAACCTTAACGGTGTCATCCTTACTCCCGTCGTTAATAATCAGATATTCAATCTCATCAACACCCTCTATTTTCTTCGGTAAATCATTTAATGCTATCTCAAGGGTATCTGCTTCGTTATAGCAGGGTATCTGAATAATTAATTTCATAACTGCTCCATTCAATTACTGTATTTAAATAATCCTATATCTCTTGATAAAACGGTAACACTCTCCGGAAACGGCAGTCCGTTGTTTCTGTCGTAGGAAGTAAATACCATGCTTCGTGTATATACATTTTCCCATCGGTCCGTTGTCTCGACGGGAAACCATTCGTCGTAAACCAACATATATATATTATCATACATCGTTATTATTTCACCTATTTCATTTTGTTCAAGACATAAATCGGCCGAATCCCCGAAATATACATCGGCTTCGGTTAATCCTTTTATGGGCATCAGAAGTCTGTTGAGAATCAGATTGTTATCTATAATGATTACTGCCGTGGTTTCCTCGTCTTCAATACTCTCGCACATGTCAAATACAACATCATAATCACATAGGGTAACATCTTTCTCCGTATATACAATTCTTCCTTCATATACCACTACACCCGCAAGCACAGCCATAACGGGAATCGTAATCCATACTTTTATTCGATCAAACAAAGGCAATGCTCCGAGGTACATGACAAGAAGAAACGGGGTCAGATACCTTCCGTAATAAAAATAATATTTCATTGAACTGTATACGCCCGTGAACATTACGATAATAATGTAATAAAACATTAACCAGGTTATCATATACTTGTAATTCTTAACATATTCACCTGCCAAAATTATATGACCGATAAATGCTGCCGGTACAACAATAAATTCCGTAAGTATCAATACTCCGAACATGGTCAGGCAATCCAATTCCTGTCCCTGAAGGAGCTTTCCTCGGCTCTTATAAAACAATAATAATGAAACAGCCGCAAATAACGCACTTAACAGAATCAGAATAATCTTACCGATTCGACCCTCTTTCTTCGGCTGAATTTTTTTGAGAAACAGCGCAAGAATCCCGGCCAAGATTGCATATACTACGGATATCCACATAATAACCGTAAGAAAATTATTTTCATTTATTACTCTTTTTGTAAGAGAGAAAATTCTGTCCAAATTGACATACCAATATCTGAAAGATGTATCACTCATCATTTTCTGACCAAGCACATATACAAATACCAGAATAACCGAATCGGCAATATATATTTTTTTCTGCTTATATACCGCTGCCGTCAGAAAAGCGGTCACAACTATCGGAATAAACATCGTAACCGAAAGATGATAAAAACAAAAGGCCGCAACAGGAAGAACCGTAATAATGTCGGCGCCTGCACCTTTGTCTTTATTATCTTCAAAAAGCATGCTTAAAAATGTTCCGATAAGAAGCATAAGAAAAGCTTCGCACAGAGTATTCTTTGCACTCCACACAATCATGGGACACAAACCTTCCAGTATGGCGAAGAGATAACAGATACTCCTTTTGGCCCCCATATTATCACAGACAATAAATGTAACACCTATAGTAAGAATGTAAAATACAGTGAGAAGAATACTCATGTTGGAAGCCCCGAATGCTTTGCCAAACAGAGCAAGCTGTGCCGGAAATGTACCCAGTCCTCTCAGTTGATATGTAAGCGTATCACCTTCGACAAACACACCTCCCTGAGCTTCTTCCACCTTTGTCCTGTAATATTCTGCCGCATCTTCTCCGGCAATATTCTCTATCTCCGAAAATTCAATATTATTATCATAATTATCACCAAGATAAAACATAGCTCTTGCCTGATAAAAACCCTGGTCCTGACTCAATGCGTAAAAGCCCGATTTATTAAAGGAGCCCAGTACCCCGAAGGCTAGCATGATAATAAACAAAGGAATCCATTTAGCAGGTTCTCCTTTTATTACCGGTCTGCAAAATTTACTTTTTCTTATTTTTGTTCTTATAAGAGAAACCGCGATACAGACCATGCATATCACTGCCGATGCAATAACAGTTCCTAAACAGGCTTTCATCAGAGAAAATCTGTTTAATTGGATTAAAAGACCGCTTATAATCGAATATTCACAAAAATATACAGTTGTACCATATATAACAAGGCGTCCGGATTCAATTGTATTATAGATTAACGCAACCTCGATAATTCCGATAATCACACCCAAAAACAACAAAAAAACAAACATATTTATCCCTATTTCTTATTTAATACCAATTCATAAATCTCTGTAACACCACTAAGATTCTTATCCGAAAGATAATTGGCTATTGCTCTTTCGCGACCTGCCATACCCATTTTTTCTCTCTTTTTTTCATCCGTAAGTGATTTGACGGCGTCAATAAATTCTTCTTCTGTCTTGTACAGAATTCCGGTCTCACCGTTAACCACAAGTTCCTTATTACCCGCATCGTCATATGCAATAACAGGGAGATAATTCATCATGTATTCCACAGTCACCCTGCCAAAAGCTTCGTACTCGGATGCTATTATTCCGACATCCATGTTTTTAATATTTTCGTCGGCATTATTTACATAGCCCATAAAATGCACATGCTTATCCAAATCATTCCCTGCTATATAAGATTTTATTTCCTTCACATAGCTTTCTTTTCCGTCTCCGTAAAAATACATGTTAAATGAATCAAACCCGTCATCAATCATTCTCTTGCAGTACTTCACTACTTCAAGTTGATGTTTCTTGGGAAATACATACCCCGTATAAACCATATTAAGAGTATCCTTGTGCTCATAAGTTCTTACGGGAACATCCTTTAATTTAAGCCCGTTATATACCCTTTTTATTACAGCTTTCGGATACTTCTTTTTATAATTCTCCGTAAGAGCATCGGATATTGTGATAAGACAATCCGCAGCCTCGTAACATTCTTTAACGTAACTGTCTTTATAAAAATATTCCATATTATAGTGTTCTTTAGAGAACTCTCTTATATGCCATACGTGCTTGACTCCGAGTGTCTTTGCAAGCATCGCGCCTATACCTATCGCACTTGAGTTGGAATGAATAATATCAATTTTTTCATCCTTAAGAAGATTAAAAAGTTTATTATATTCCTTCCTGATTCGATTCTTACGAATCATTTTCTTTATTTCAAAACGAATTCTTCCGGCAAATACCGCTTGCCATGTTGTAACCGGGCAAAAAATACATTTAACGTTATTGTCCGATAACAGCTTTGACAGTTCACATTCTCCCGGCAGGACTACCGACGCGGTGCAACCCTCCTGCGAATTAACGGCAACTGCCAGATCAAACATCGATTTATTGGCACCGTACAGTTCTGTGTAATTGGTTATATACAGAATATTCATTAAGCCAGTACCTCGTTTTTATCCTTTATAGTCGCCTTTTTGTCTTTTATTTCATATATTGCGTCACAGTTTCTGATAGTTGAAAGCCTGTGAGCAACGATAATCATGGTCTTACTTCCGTGAAGTTTATCAATTGCCTCCATAACTGCCGTCTCGGTATCATTATCAAGAGCCGATGTTGCCTCATCCAAAATAAGAATTTCCGGATTCTCATATAATGCCCTTGCTATAGCTATACGCTGACGTTGTCCTCCGGACAGTCTGACACCTCTCTCTCCAACCATGGTATCCAATCCTTCCGGCAAATCTTTTACAAACTGTTCCAGCTGAGCATCCCGTAAAGCTCTCCAAATCTTGCTCTCATCCACTTCGCTTTCTTTTATTCCGAAGGCAACATTGGCCCTGACGGTGTCATCCGTCAGGAAAACATTCTGCGGAACATATCCGATAATACGGCTCCAGGCATAGGGATGTTCGTATACATCCTGACCGTCCAGCATAACGCTTCCGCCTTGCGGTTTAAGGAGACCGAGAATAACATCTGCAAGTGTTGTCTTACCTGCACCCGAAGGCCCTATAAGAGCAACCGAAGTACCTTTCTTAACTGTCATCGAAAGATTCTCCAATACGGGTTCTTTTCCCAACGGATATTGCCATGAGATATTTTCAAGCTTAATTTCATCTTTAAAATCGAAGGTCTCATCCTTCTTATCTTCATAATTGACAAGTGCTTCCGGTCTTGAAAATACGGCATCATGAAGAAGATCGTATATTGCTTCAAGTCTCGGCTTATTAAATGTAACCATATTAAAACTTGTTGTAAGTCTTCCCGTCGAAGGGAACAGTCTGAACGCCGCTACTGCAATAACAGCCAGCTTGGTTACGAATTCGGTCGTGTCGGAAAGCATATTTAATCTGATAATAACTACAGCCATAAGACCGCCGATACATAAAAATTCATAAATATAAAGAGGAATATTGTTAAAGAAATTATTTTTCTTACACGCTCTGGCATTTTCAATACTGGTGTCTTCGAATACTCCTGCAAAATGATCCTGTCTCTTGCTTACCATAACTTCTTTAATTCCGTTAAATGCCTGTGTAAGGTACTGAATCATTTTACCGTCCATTTCTTTACAGGTTTTGCCGTATCTTCTGATTACCTTTTTTAATCCGATAGACATAATAATCATACAGGTTCCCAGTATTACAACCATAAAAAGTGCAAGGAACGGATCAAGAAATACTATGTAGGCACTGATTGCAACAATTGTAAACATCTCCGCAAATGCTCTTGAAAGATAATAGCATTCGGCAAATACACCGACAACATCCTGTGTAACATTTCTGATAAGTACGGATGAATTCACTCCAAGGAAAAAAAGATAAGAGCTTGATAAATATGTATTAACCATCTTTATCTGAACTTCTTTCTGAACAGCGGTGGAGAATTTCGCCTGAATATATGTGGAAAAACATAAAAACAGATTTTTCAGGAAATAAATAATAATTATTAATATTCCCAGAATTGTAATGGTTTCAAGAGTTGTCTTGGGATTGAAAAATTTCCCGAGAATGTTCATATACCATTTCCCGTCTATACTGTCCGGGTTCTCCAGTGCATCCATAAAAGGTGAAACCGCTGCCACGCCCAAAAGTTCCAGCATAGAACCGATAAAAATCACAATAGCGACAAATACATATTCTATCTTTTGTTTTGCGGTAAGAATGTATCTTAATTTACTCAGTATCTCTTTTACATCTTTAATCATTATATATGTTACCCTTTAATATAAATTACTTGTCAAAAACCTGACGGTACTTTTCCGTAATATTTTTTCTTCCGTAAACGGTATTTCTTAACTCTTCGTACCGTTTCAGCAATTCGGACGTATCGCCTTTGAAGGATTCCGTATTGAGTTCGCTCCAATCTTCAATTCCGATTCCCGGTGTTGAATTGACTCTAAGGACTTTATTATATGCAACAGGTATGGTATCCAGAAAAAGCGCTTCCTGAAGGACTCCGGAGGTTTTATTGGAATACATATCCGAACTGTAAGGAAGTATTACATACTTGGAATCGGCAAGAAGTCTGAAATATTCGACTTCGGAAAGGTATTCATCTTTAATCACTATATTGTCACCGGCTTTTTTTACAAGATTTTCATAACGGCTTCTGTCAAAAAACCGGCCTGCTATTTCAAGCGGATAGTCAATATGTGAAAACACCTCTGTCAGCTGTTCCAATTCTTTGTCCGAACTCATTGTCCCGAGACATATGCATTTTTCTTTCTTTTGCCGTATACCATCATTGCTCATACGATATTGTTCATATTTATCGGAATCATAATAATAATCCGGAATAAATATGCTCTTTGTACCATTAAATGAAAAATGTTCTCCGGTACTTATTATACAATCAATCTTTTTCAGAGCCTTCTCAAAAAAGTAGTTTTTGATACCCGCAAATCTTCCCGGCCTGATAAAAGTCTCCGTATACATGGTAACAATAACCTTTTTATTTACTCTTCTCCTAAAGGCCATATACAAAAAAAAGTAATATTCGACATTAAAAAACCACAGATATTCCGCATCACTTTCTTTAACAGCCTTTTTCAAATTGGCAAACATCCGAAACTTATTGGCTATTTTTTCATAAACAGAATTCCCGGATTTCATTACAATCTCTTTTTCAAGGATATGCATTTTCCCGGTAATCCCGGCATTTAAACTCTTTTGAACCGAAGGCGGACAATATATATCGACTTCGCAAAAATTCTTTATGGCTTCATAGCTCTCCGCAAGGACTTTGGGCGCATGACCTACAGCCTTGCCTTCGATATCTTTTCTGCCCTGATATTCAATTATGGACACTTTTACACTGCTCATACAGTTCCTCTACCGTCTCTGTCATTTTATCCCAGGAAAATCTCTTACTCTCGGCTTCAACATATTTCACGAAGCTGTTCTTCCTGTCATTGGCAAAATAATCGGCGACTGCATCGCTTATCGCCGCCGGATTCTCGCTCTCAACAACGTAACCGGTCTGTCCGTCGGTCACAACTTCCGGAAGACCTCCGACATTGGTTGCAAGAACAGGCAGATTGAATCCGAACGCCACCTGCACTATGGCACTCTGCGTCGCGGATACATAAGGGCAGACGCACAAATCCGCAGCAGCAAAATAAGGTTCAACTTCTTCATCCGGGGTATATCCGTCTTTTATTATTATGTGCGATCTTAGTGTCTCATCGGAAACAAGCTTAAGATAGTCATCTTTATCACTTCCGAAATCACCGACAACAAAGAGTTTTATCAGGCTGTCGTTCTCAACAATCTCAGGCATTGCCTTAAGAAGATAATTAAGACCTTTGTATTTTCTAACAAATCCGAAGAACAAAAGGACATGCTCATTAGGCTCGATACCCAGCATTTTTCTTGCTTCTTCGGCAGTTATATTTTTCATCTTAAAAGCATTCATCGTAGGAAGAACATTTTTTCTTACAGGTCTTCCCGGAAGAAGTTTCTCCAGATTTTCTCTGTCTTCCTCAGAATGAAGAATAAATCCGCGACCTCTTTTCAATGCCAATTTCGTCAAAAATGTATCCATGAAAAATCTTTCATGAGGAATCACATTATGGCATACAAATACTACCGTTCCCTTTAATCCTCTTGTAAGTATGCGATAGCAGGGTGTGAAGTACGGATGCCACCATTGAATAATTATCAGGTCGGCTTCTATTTTATTTATCTTTGAAATACACCCAATAATATTAAAAGGATTGGCCGTATTGATCCAATAATTGGTATCTTCTATCTCAAATGCTTTATTCTGATAATCCTTTTGAGGCTTTTTAAACATAAATGAAGGGTACTGCATTTTATATGATACGGTCGTTACATCATATTTTTTCTTAAGCCCTTTTATCATCTGTCCGGTATAATGCGATATTCCTCCTTTATAGGGATACACCGGTCCAATTACCACTATTTTATCCATTAATTTCTTCGCTTTCGTTATTCTCTGATTTTACATCTTTCGGTTCTTTGTTCTCCAAAAACAGCTTTCTGGTAACAAAATTGTAAATCGTCACTACGCCTGTTGCCACAATCTTAGATCCTGCGGTAGCAATATTCTCACCTGCCAAAGACCTGAGCCAGGTCCAATTGCCGTATATATATTCCATACACACATATAATACCAATTCATTAATTCCGCATCCTATTGCACTCAGAAATACAAAAATAATAAACTCTTTTCTGCGGTCAAGATCCTCTTTTCTTTTAAATACGAATTTAAATGATAAGAAATAATTAAATAAAACTGATACCACAAATCCGCAAAAACCGGCTAACAGATAATGGACTCCGACTATTTTAAGGCCCATTGTTACGGAAAAATCAACCACAAAGCAAAATGCCCCGACCATACCGAACTTGATAAATTGTTTAATAAGTTTCATCATAGTTATTTATTATCTCCGTCAATTCTTCTTTTGTTTCTATTCTGTAATATACAACATAAGTTTCATTTTCATAATCTGCAGTTACAAGCAGATGTATCGGATTCTCACTTTCTTCGTACCTTCGTTTGTCCAGGATAATATAATCCGCATCAGTGTACATTAAATCACTGAGATAGGGCTGACCTGACATAATAACAGACATTTCGCACCCATATTCATCCTTACCGTACAAAGTTCTCAGCGAGGTGTCATATTTTCTTGCACATTCGAGAACAGCATCCTCAGCCAATACATAAGCATATTCAAGGCCGTTGTTATGCATATTCTCACATATAAAAGCATATGCATCCTCACAATCGCTGCGATTCAGAGTAATATCCGTATTTTTATCAAGTTTTGTATATGATGCAGCCGAAGCCACAATCACAACAACCATCATGACAATTGCATATAATATTTTTCTTGATTTTTCCTTTATGGAAAAGATTGCGCTGATTCCGCCATACAACAATACCGGCACAATCGGAACTATCCAAAGATATCTGTTGTCTTCCAACAGTTTGGGATTAAAGTTATACAAATAAATGTAATATGCAGGCTCAATTACAAATATCAACGAGACAATCGAATAAATGTAAAGACTGCTCAGTTCCGTATTTTTTTTATTTTCCGAATCATTTTTAGAATGCCACATGGCTACGATGCCGGCCAAAAAGAATGCCGTCATTCCGATACCGCCACCAACCATTCTTAATGAATTTCTTATGTCATCGATTATCTGTGCCATCGGATATACCTCCCGATTTTACTGAATACAATAATGACAAAACACATAAATGACACAATTAAAAATGTAGTCAGACCTTCTTTTATTCCGACAAGAATACAAGCACTTGCACCCGCAAGCAATATATAAAACAATGATGCAACAACATTTTTCTTATATCCGCTCAGACATTCAAAGATAATAAACGGAATAACTGCCGCATACAAAATGCTCTCTCCCGTATATCCGCGATATGTAACATAATAAAACATACTCGAATGTGAAAATCCACCGCAAAGATTCAACAATGTCACACCACCGATAAAATAAACAGCTTTTTCTTTACGGCTGTCGGAATCCGCATACAGTCCATCACTCCACAACGCAAATACACTGTATTCCATGACTATAAGAAGCATCGGCATACATACATAGACAAATTCGTAAATATTACTCTCTTCAAACAGTTCGGCCATATAAGCATACAAAAATCCTATATTGCCAAGTTTATCGGTCCATGAGTTTAATTCTCCGACGGCATAACCGTCTCCTGTCAGAGGATTAATATCAAACATACTGTCACTCTCCGTAACAGTCTTCACCGTCTCCATTATCGAATCTCCCATTGAATCCGGAGTCACCACTCTGTAGACTACCAACTCGATAATGACACATATTCCGACAGCAAGCCACAGATATAAACTAATGGCTTTACTATTCTTTATTAACGAGGTTATTCTTCTTCCGTTAACAAACAATGACACTACAAAAAGAATAATCAATGTACAGGAAAAAATCCTGCAGGTTACTTCAAAACTGTTATATAAATTATCCGAAATCAGGGCCTCTGCTTCCCATACAATAAAAAGAAAAAAAGTGCCAATGAGGCAGGTTTTGTACATCCTGCCATCATTGTCACGAAGTATGCTCTGAATAAGCAAACCTGATACATATGCTGTTATTACAAAAAATATAACGGCTGCATAGCCCATAGTTACCCTCATTCCGGAGTGTGAATACTACATTCTTGCGTTATCCACATTTTCCTTAAACCAGTCATATGCCAGTTTTATTCCTTCTTCAAGTTCTACCTTATGATTAAATCCAAGTGCATGAAGCTTGGTAACATCTGTAAGTTTTCTGGGTGTACCGTCAGGCATTGAAGAATTCCATACTATTGTACCTTCATATCCGACCACTCTCTTAACAGTCTCTGCAAGCTGTTTAATGGTAACTTCCTTACCTGTTCCGATATTAACATGCTGTTCGCCGTCGTAGTTCTCAAGAAGGAATACACATGCATCTGCCATATCATCAACATAAAGGAACTCTCTTAACGGTGTACCTGTTCCCCAGAGTTCAACGGACGGAGCATTTGTTATCTTTGCTTCATGGAACTTTCTGATCATTGCGGGCATAACATGTGAACCCGAAAGGTCATAATTATCATGAGGTCCGTAAAGATTGGTAGGCATACAGCTGATAAAATTATCACCATACTGACGTTTAAAGAATTTGCACATCTCAAGACCTGAGATTTTGGCAATCGCATACGCTTCATTGGTAACCTCCAAAGGTCCCGTAAGAAGTGCATCCTCAACTATAGGCTGCATTGCCATCTTGGGATAAATACATGTACTTCCGAGGAAAAGAAGTTTCTTAACCTTATAATCATGACAACATTTAATTACATTACACTGAATCTGCATATTTTCATATGCAAATTCTGCGGGTGTTGTATTATTGGCATTGATTCCGCCAACCTTAGCAGCTGCAAGAACAACATACTCAGGTCTCTCCTGTTCGAAGAAATCTATTACATCCTGCTGATTTAACAGATTTAATTCCTTATGAGTTCTTCCGATAACATTGGTATATCCCTGTCTTTCGAGTGATCTGACAATTGCGCTTCCAACCAATCCTCTGTGTCCCGCAACGTATATTTTTGCATTTTTTTCCATTTTCCGCTCTCCTTATGTATATATAATAAAAAATTAAATTTGACTCAGATTAAGTGTATCAATACTGCGACCCCGATTCCGATTACGGCACCTGCCGCAATCTGAGCCGGTGTATGACCGACAAATACTTTCAGTTTTTCATTTGAAGAAACATCGGTTCCCATCTTCTTAAAGGCTTCCACCATTCCATTGATTACCTTCGTCTGCTTTCCGGTCTCCCGCCTTACTCCGAGAGCATCATCCATTACTACCAGAGCCAAAATAATCGTTATGGCAAATTCCGGCGCTCCCAATCCGCATTTCATAGCAACCGCAGTCGCCAACGCACATACCGTTGCCGTATGCGAACTCGGCATTCCTCCTGCTCCGAATATTCTCTCACGATCAAATTGTTTATAGACTGCACAGTGAATAATAATCTTAAGCACCTGCGCAGTAAACCAGGCAAGTCCGGCCGATATCAGCACCGTATTTGAAAATAAATCCGACATATAATTCATTATTGTATTAATCCTCTGAGTAATTATCCAAATATTCCTTTATGGCATCTTTCCAATCTGCAAACATATAACCGCTCGTAATCTTGAACATATAGTTCTCAAGAACCGAGTACGCCGGTCTTTTGGCAGGTGTGGGATATTCTTCCGTAGTAATATGTTCAACCTTTGAAGAAACTCCCTTAAGCCTGAAAATCTCTTCGGTGAAATCTGCCCAGCTACACATTCCTTCGCATGTACCGTGATACAATCCGTAATTATCCGTAGGAACAAGCGAACCGATTGCCTTGGCAAGTTCCTTGGCAGAAGTAGGACTTCCGAACTGATCTCCGACTACTCTGACAACCTCGTTGGTTTTTGCAAGTCCAAGCATAGTCTTAACAAAATTCTTACCGTCTCCGTACAGCCATGCGGTTCTGACAATAAACCATCTGTCAGAAAACTGTTTAACAAACATTTCACCGGCCAATTTAGTCCTTCCGTATGCACTCTCCGGACATTCTCTGTCAAATTCTTTATAAGGAGTCTTCGCATTCCCGTCAAAAACATAATCTGTAGAAATATGGATAAGCTTGGCTCCGACGGCTTGGGAAGCTATTGCAAGATTCCTGGGACCGATGGCATTAATCTTATATGCAAGTTCCTCCTGTGATTCGCAGGCATTTACATTAGTATGAGCCGCACAGTTGATGATGGCATACGGCTTAATTTCTCCTACAAATTTCATAACTGCATCCACATCGGTTATATCCAATTCGGCAACATCGGTATTAACAATTTCATATTCTTTCGAATCTTTATAATAATCGTTGATTGCCCTTCCAAGCTGACCGTTACAGCCCGTTACTATTATTTTATTCATCAGTAAATTATCTCCGGATACATTCATTTCTTTGGAAAAAATAAAAAAGCCCAAAGATAGTGATATTTTACTACTTTAGGCTTGTTTTTTCAACTTAACGAACCATTATCACATCTGTAAATATTTGTTGACAAGAACAGTTGTTAGTAGTATTTTGTTTTTTAGAAATTGAATACAAACTCTTATTCAGAGTGGTGGAGGTACATAGGACCTGTGAAACCACGGCAACCCCGTTACGGAAGGTGCCCACCTGAGCGAGCAATCGAACAATGAGAGGATTGATTTTATTTAGTTAATCCGCTTATAAGCGGTTTTTTTTTACCCATTTGAAAAGGAGAATTATATGGAAAAAAGATTATTTACATCAGAATCCGTTACCGAAGGACATCCCGATAAAGTGTGTGATGCCATTTCCGACGCTATTCTTGATGCATGCATGGAAAAAGATCCGATGAGCCGTGTTGCCTGCGAAACTGCATGCTGTACAGGTTTTGTCCTCGTTACCGGTGAGATTACAACAAATGCATATGTCGATATTCAAAAGATAGTCAGAGACACCGTTAAAGAAATAGGCTATACAAAATCAGAATACGGTTTTGACGGAAATACATGTGCCGTATTCGTAGCCATAGACGAACAGTCGGCAGACATCGCAATGGGTGTTGATAAAGCTCTCGAAGCTAAGAAGGGCAGTCTTACCGACGATCTTGATACCGGTGCGGGTGATCAGGGAATGATGTTCGGTTATGCAACAAATGAGACCGAAGAACTTATGCCTTATCCTATTTCGCTTGCTCACAAGCTTGCTCTTCAGCTCACAAAAGTTCGTAAAGACGGAACTCTCAAGTATCTCCGTCCGGACGGTAAGAGCCAGGTTTCTGTTGAATATGATGAAAATGGCAAGCCCGTCAGACTTGAAGCAGTTGTTCTTTCAACACAGCATGATGATGACGTAACTCAGGAACAGATTCATGAAGATATTAAAAAATATGTATTTGACCCCGTTCTTCCTAAGGAATTGATTGATGATAATACCAAATTCTTTATCAATCCCACAGGCCGTTTTGTTATCGGAGGACCTCACGGTGATGCAGGTCTTACCGGTAGAAAGATTATTGTTGATACCTACGGCGGATATGCTCGTCACGGCGGCGGGGCATTCTCCGGAAAAGACTGCACAAAGGTTGATCGTTCCGCAGCATACGCAGCAAGATACGTTGCTAAGAATATAGTTGCAGCGGGACTTTCGGATAAGTGCGAGATTCAGCTTTCTTATGCCATCGGTGTTGCCGAACCTACATCTATTATGGTCGACACCTTCGGTACCGGAAAAGTAAATGATGAAGTTCTTCTTAAAGCAATCAGAGAAAACTTTGATCTTCGTCCTGCCGGAATTATTAAGATGCTTGACCTTCGTCGTCCTATCTACAAGCAGACATCGTCATACGGACATTTCGGACGTAACGATCTTAATCTTCCCTGGGAAAAGACAGATAAAGCTGCTGCACTTAAAGCATATATGTAATAAACTTAAAGGAGTGTTTCACACTCCTTTTTTATTTGACAACAGTTTTACTGAAAATATATAATAAAATAAAGTTTTTTGTATGGGGGGGAGACTAAAATGAAACATGTAAGAATAGGCGTGTTAATTCCCGGCATGGTTACAGCAGAAGACGTTATCGGCAAAGGATCTCAGATGATTCTTCCCAAAGGGCTCGTCCTTACCGATAAAGCCATAAAAAGACTGGAAGATCATGAAATTAAAAGCATTCGTATAGAAGATCCCGTTGATTATGAAGTCGAAGAAATAATAGAAGAGGATGACGAAGAAGCTGAACTTCCCGAAGAAAAACCTACTATCGATTCTTCCCTTATTAGTGACAGTAATGCCGATTCCATACTAAATGCTTTAAGCGGACTTCTTGGTGAAGAACTTCCGGAGGAAAAACCTTCCGTTCAGGTTCAGGAGATTGAAGAACCTTCTCACTTTGAGAAAATCCAAAGCAGCGAAGAGTTTATTGAATTTAAAAAAGGTTTTGAAGAAAATGTCGGCATTCTCGAAAGCCAGCTTAATGATATTGTAGAAAAAAATGCACCTATCGAGGTCGATAAGATGCTCGAGTCTACAATGTCTCTCATATCTTCTCAAAACAGCACTTTTGGTGTATTCGATATGCTCCACAATATGCGACAGTTTGATGATCTTACTTATGCACACAGTATGAATGTTGCTCTTATCTGCAACGTTCTTGCCGAATGGCTCGGACTAAGTGCGGAAGAAATCAAACTTGCAACTGCATGCGGAATGCTTCATGACATCGGTAAATTAAAAATACCCGATTCAATAATCAAAAAACCGGGAAAACTCACCGATGAAGAATTCAAGATTATCAAGACACATCCTATAGAAGGATATAAGATTCTTCAACATAACGATATTAACGAACATATTAAAAATGCATGTCTTATGCATCATGAAAAATGTGACGGCTCAGGATATCCGTTTAAACTTACAGCTGATAAAATCGACGGATACGCCAAGCTCGTTGCAATTGCCGACGTTTATGACGCAATGACAAGTGCCCGCTGCTACAGAGGCGCTTTATGTCCTTTCACGGTTATTGAGATATTTGAAGAAGAAGGTCTTCACAAATATGATATAGTCTTCATTATGACCTTCCTGGAAAATGTAATTAATACCTACATCGATAACAGAGTAATGCTTTCCGACGGAAGAATCGGTACCATTAAATGGATTGATAAACAAAATCTTTCAAGGCCGATGATTCAACTTACCGATCAGTCGTTTATCGAATTATCAAAACAAAGAGATTTAAAGATAGTAAAGATTTTATAATCAAAAACCTCCCAAAAACTTGGGAGGTTTTATTTTTATTCATCTTATTCCATATCTACTGAGCACGTTTGAGTCTCAATTTCTTCAAATCCCTGTCAGACTCAACCCTGTCAATTATCGCTCCGAGGTTTCTCAATTTGATATCAAAATCTTCATAGCCTCTTTCAATATATCTTATATCATCAATAACTGTCTCACCCTCAGCAACAAGACCTGCAATTACAAGTGCTGCGCCGGCACGCAAATCCGGTGCTGTTATCGTTGCTCCGGAATATTTCTCAACACCTGAGATAATAGCCGTTCCGCCTTCAACCTTGATGGACGCTCCCATCCTGGCAAGTTCATCCACATATTTGAATCTGTTGTCAAAAATACTCTCTGTAACAATACTGGTTCCGCTTGCAAGACCAAGAGCTACCGTAATCTGCGGTTGCATATCCGTCGGGAATCCCGGATACGGCAAAGTCTTTACCTGAGTGGTCGAAAGCTTACCGTCGGAGATTACTCTTACACTGTCATCATATTCTATAACTCTGCATCCAATCTCAAGAAGCTTGGCTGTGATACACTCCAAATGTCTGGGAATAACATTTTTAATAAGTACGTCACCTTTTGTTGCGGCAACTGCCATCATAAATGTTCCCGCTTCTATCTGATCCGGAATAATCGTATATTCGCTTCCGTGAAGTTTCTCAACACCCTTAATTCTGATAACATCAGTACCGGCGCCTTTAATATTGGCCCCCATACTGTTAAGGAAGTTAGCCAGATCAACAACATGAGGTTCCTTGGCAACATTTTCGAGTATCGTCTTTCCTTCTGCCATTGATGCTGCAATCATTACATTTATCGTAGCACCTACAGAAACTTTATCAAAGAAAATGTGATTGCCTTTAAGACTCTCTGCTTCTGCAATAATGCTTCCGTGAGCAAGAGTGACTTTTGCTCCCAAGGCTTTAAATCCTTTAATATGCTGATCAATAGCACGTATTCCTATATTACATCCTCCGGGAAGAGGTACCTCTGCCCTCTTACACTTACCGAGGAGAGCTCCTATCATATAATATGAAGCTCTGATTTTTTTCATATACTCGTCGTCAATTACACAATCCGTAAGATTCGAACTATCAAGCTTTACTGTATGGCGCGAAGTGTGTTCAATCTTAACACCAATGCTCTCCATTGCCTGAAGCAAAACATTGGTATCACGAACATCCGGTATATTATCTATCATGACAGGATCATCAGTCATGACGGCAGCGGCCAAAATGGCAAGAGCGGCGTTCTTGGCTCCCCCTATTTCAACTTCACCGTTAAGTGAGTTGCCGCCGATAATCGCGTACTTTTCCATAATTTACCTCTATCAACAAAACATAAAACAAATTATAATACAGCGGTTTTTCATTGTCAAAGATGTTACAAAATTGTTACTCGTGTAATATTTATATGTAATTTTTAATAAACATAGTCCAACGGATTAACCGGACTTCCGTTAAATCTGATTTCAAAATGCAGATGCGGTCCGGTAGAAATACCCGTACTACCACTGGCTGCAACAACATCTCCCTGGGTTACATACTGACCAACGGATACGTATACCTTACTAAGATGCGCATACCTGGTCAACACACCGTTTGAAGCTGTGACATCGACACAATATCCATATCCTCCGGACCATCCGGCTCTCGTAACGGTTCCGGACGTAGAAGCATATACGGAAGAACCGATCGGAGTATAATAATCCACACCTTCATGATATGAAGAAGCTCCCGCTGTAGGTGAATTACGATATCCGAAATAGCTCGAAATACGTCCTCCGGAAAGAGGCCTGATAAAGGTCGGCGGTTCTATTGTTCCTATTTCAACTACCTTTGCAATAGGTTCTATCAATATCAATTCATAAAGATTTTCCTTATTTTCTACTGTATTACCGTTGTGGTATATCTGAAGAACAGCTTCATGATAACCTGCCGACGGCTGAACCAGTGTCTCGGATTTCGTAGTATACCATTCATCATTATATACATACTCGGTAGGAAGATTATAAGCTTCCTCAAGCCTTGCGACCTCCACCCAATTAACGGTAAGTGCCGGTTCGGGAACGGTTATTATCAGTTCCTGATCAATCTGAATAACAGAGAACTCATTTTCCAACGAACTGTTCAATGCAATCAATTCATCAAGCGGAATATTGCAGGTAAGTGATATTTCCGACAGAGTATCTCCCGCCTTTACCTTATACACCTGCTGAATCTCCTGTTCATTCAGGAGCGCATCTGCCGCAAAATCCATTTCCGATATTTCCCGCGTAGGAACATAAGCTTCTACGATTTCAACATCTTTTGACATTTCCATTGAAATAATACCGTAATCATATGCGTCAAAGCCCTCTGTACAGGCAAATAATTCTTCATCCGTGTATGAGAATGCTCTTTCAAATCCCGCAGCCGCTCCGAGTTCCAGACTTGGTCGATTCTGATTCTCAAGTTCAGTTGTCATATCCGTCGTCTTCTCTATGGTAGGATAGAGAACATTTAATTGTCGTTTGTTATCATTATTAAGAACAACGGTAAATTCATCTTTCATATCATAACGATCTACCGCGCTCTGAAGTATTGCCTGAACCTCATCGGCTCCTGCCACATATAAAATTGTATCTTCGACTTTAATTGAATATGCATGTTGAAGAGTCTCAACCTGACTTGAAGAAATTACGTTTTTTATATTATTGATAACAGTCTCGCTGTCATCAATCTCACCATACAGAATCGATTCCCCCTGACAGGTAATATCCGGAAAATCCAAAAATACAATATCATCCGATGATACGGCAATCTGTCTTCTTGCTTCACGCAAATAATCGTAAACAAGTGATTCATCCTCCGTAGTACCCACGAAGACACCGTTTACGCTTATTGAAAATCGATTAAATCCCTCTTTGACAAATGGTGAAAAAGATGGAATAAACAATACATTAAGTGCTATTACAAAGATATAGAATTTTAAACGGGTAGCACTGATAACCCTACTGTACTTACTGTTCATAACTATGTCATTGCATCAAAAATATTATTTTTTTCGAATGCTGAATCCAAATTTCCCAAGATTGTCACCAAGCGAATAATACTCTCCATGAGAATATACAATCGGCTCCGCATCAGGGAAAATGAATGACCCCTTTTCATTAATATACTTATCATCAACTGTTACAGCTACTACCTCAGCAATAAACATATGATGACTTCCCAGTTCCTTTTTTTCCGTAACTCTGCACTCAATCGAAACCGGGCTTTCCTCAATTGAAGGAACATTTACAACCGTGGATTTAATCTTATGGAGTCTACACTCCTTCCACTTATCTACATCCCGACCGCTCTTTACACCGCAATAATCGGTAGCTCGTACCAAATCTTTTGTGGTAAGATTGATTACAAACTCTCCCGATTTTTCAATAAAATCATAAGAATATCTTTCCTTACGAACCGATATCGAAACCATAGGCGGTGTACTGCATATTGTTCCTGTCCATGCAACCGTGAAGAGATTACTTTTTTCCATATCTCCCACCGTTACCAGTACACATGGCAATGGATAAAGCATATTGCCGGGTTTAAAATTCGTTCTGCTCATCAGAAAATACCAAATATGTGAAGAAGATTAATCACTATATCTGCCAGGCTGAGTCCTGCAGCAATAAATGCTACTGTCTTAACCTGTCCGATCTTGGCATTAATCATCTTATCCTTCATCTCATCAGAATCGCTCTGTCTGTCAATCTTCTCATTAATAACAGCCTGAACATTTCTGTATACCTTAACGCTCTCTTTATGAGTAAAGTCTTCATTGGCACGAAAACGCTCTTCAATCATTTTCTTGTATTCTTCGGCTTTTTCTTTTTCTTCCTCTTCGCGCTTACGTTCCTTTTCCGCATCCTGATCTTTAGCTACAAGGTTAGCGTTCATACGCTGAACAAATTCAACGATTTCTCTGTTGTCCTGTTTAAGTCCGTATATAGCACTGTCAAGAGATGACTGAAGAACATTCTTAGCCTCATCCTGTGCAGTCTTTACATTTCTCATTCCTGTACGGATTTCTTCCACAGATCCCGAAATATCAAGAACAGCAGCTCTTAATTCATCTGATTCCCTCATTCCGCCCTGAGGTTTGTCAAGCATAGCCTGAATACTAATCTTGACATTTTCCATGGAATCCCAAAGGCCTCTTACAATTGCATCTATCGAATCAACTTTTCCGGATACAATTGCAACATTATTATTGACCGTATTTTCAATTTCAATAACATCACTTACGGAAGGAGCGGGTTCCTCAAGTTCTGAAGGAATCTCTTCTCCGTTATTATCCTCTTCATTATTGCCTTCTTCGGAAGCCTTTTCTTCTTCTGCCTTTGCAGCTTCTTCTGCCGCAAGTCTTTCTGCTTCAAGACGCTCTTTCTCGGCTCTTTCCTCTTTTTCGATTCGAAGAGCTTCCTCCTGAGCCTCCTGACGCGCAAGAAGACTACTCATACTATCCTGTACATCATTTATCTTTTGATAAAGGTTGCTGAGTGATTCTTCCATAAGAAGACCTGTTATTCTGTCTTCTATACCCGAAAGTTTCTCAAGAAGTTCGGTATTATCAACCTTAACCGGCTGAGTCTCTTCTTCCTCTTCTTCGCTGAACAACACTTCTGTCTCGGGTTTTGCAGGCTGAGCCGCCTCAAGTTCTTCAATAAGGGTTCTGAATTCCGATACCTTTTCCGCAAGATTTGCTATCTGCGAATTAACCGAATCAACACTTGAAAAGATAATCTCTGAAGAACTCTTTACAGACTCAACACTTTCAAATACTTTGTTCTGAGATTCTTTCATCTCGGTGATGTCTGCAGCTACGGTTTCCTGTGCCTTCTTTACTTCATCTACACCGGCAGAAACAATCTCCTGTGACATCTTTATCTCTTCAAAGTCACTCTTAACCGCATCCTGCGCTGCCTTCATCTCATTTACGCTTGCAACTACGGTTTCCTGTGCTTTCTTTACTTCATCTACACCGGCAGAAACAATCTCCTGTGACATCTTTATCTCTTCGAAGTCACTCTTAACTGCATCCTGCGCTGCCTTCATCTCATTTACGCTTGTCGCTACTGATTCCTGTGAAGTCTTTATCTCATTAATATTGGCGGTAAATGACTCTGCTGATGCTTTAACATCGTCTATACCTGCAGTAAACGATTCTGCTGATGCCTTCATCTCGTTTACATTGGCAACCACAGATTCCTGTGCAGACTTAAGTTCGTTTACGTTGGCTGCTACAGATTCCTGTGATTCCTTCACTTCGTCGAAGCCCATCATAATAAGATTCTGAGCATCACTGTCAAGTTCCGAAGCCACCGGAGCTGCATTTTTCATTTCCTTCATCTCATTAACCGCAGTAAATACAGCATCATGAGATTGTTTAACTTCGTCCTTTAACTGATTAACCTGTTCCTCTACTCTTACGATTACTTCTTTTAAGTTCTCGGCAGCAATAGTGGATGCTTTAATATTCTGTGAAGGCTCCGCAAGTGCTGTTGCCAAAGATTCACTTATAGTCTTGGCTACCGTGGCATCCATATTGTTAAGAGCTTCATTTAAAGCTCCTGTCACGGCATCGGACATTTCCCTTGATATTTCTTCCGTATTGGCACCGTTTTCCGATGCTTCTATCTGAAGAGTTCTGACTTTTTCAATACTTTCATCCACAAGAGAATACATTTTCTCCGTTAACTCGGTATTTTTATAATTTAATTTTCGCATTTCCTGAAGCACTGCTTCATATGCCTCAACCTGTTCCTGCAGGCCTTCCATCTGAGCAGTATCAGCTTCCGAATTAGCTTTAATCATCTCCTGCGCATTGTATCTCTGTGACAACTTATCAATAAAATTATCCATAATACGTAGCCCTTTCCTTTAATCTCAAAATTAAAAACCGACTATAACACATAGTCGGTTCTAATTTTATCATTTATGGGGCAAAATTACAACACACCCGTTTTGTTCTTAATTATTCACTATACTAATCGGAGATTTCTTCGCAGTTCTCTTCCGTCAGTTTCTGAATCTCATTATTAAGACTTAGCATCTCATCATCAAGTGCAGATACCATTCTGGCACATGCCACCAATGAATCCTGAATGTGTTTGGGAGCATTTCCTTCGAATTTATATCTGATCTTGTGTTCCAAACTCGCCCAGAAATCCATTGCTACGGTTCTTATCTGAATCTCTACCTTTACTTCTACCACTCTGTTTGAAAGAAAAATCGGTACTGTTACTATCATATGATAACTCGAATATCCGCTTGGCTTCGGATTCTTAAGATAATCTTTAATCGAAAGAACGGTAAGATCACTCTGTGCCGCAATCATCTCTGCTATTCGGTAAATATCCGAAGTGAAAGAACATATTACTCTGACTCCCGCAATATCGTTAACAAATTCAACCATATTTTCTATAGTAGAATCATAATTTTTTTCTTTTAATTTCTTTACTATACTCTCGGGACTTTTTAAACGTGATTTTATGTGTTCAATAGGATTATATTTATGAACGTGCTGAAATTCGTCATTTAAAATTTCCAGCTTCGTTCCGATTTCCCGAAGCGCTGAATTATATACAAGCGTAACTTCTTTCCATTTGTCTATTTCCGAACTCTGTGATGGAGTATATATCATTTCCTTAAATCTTTCCTTTCATCTCGGTATATTATTTTAGTCATTTTTATTTTAACAGATTTTTTCAAAAAAGACATACCCATTGATTTCTCAAAATACAACGATATACCGTTTAAAGTTTTCAAAGGAATTAAACAGCCTGAAATACGGGGGTATACCTGTTTATTGGATTTTTGGAAAAAACTGTGTTATAATGGCTAATGTATTTTTTTTAGGAGCGGAATATCCTTGAGAATCTGGGGCAGAATTTTTAAAGATAATCATTTGATTACGGACACGGTTGTAGAGGATTTGTCTGAAGACACAAGAACGCACAAGGTTCTTAACAGCCTTGATAAAGTTTGCGAGACATTTAATCTTTCCAGACCGATATGGCTCAATAAGAACATTGATGAATTTAAACGTTTTTCCTTTTCCAGATTTTATCAGGATAATTTTATCGAATCCGTTGAATTTGACTATATGGAAATAAGGGTTATAGAGGAAGATTAATCTTTCTCTTGTAAAAAAAGGTGTATGAGTAAATTAAATAAAACAAACAATAACAAACAAAAGCGCGTTGCCAACAATCGAAAAAGCAACAACAAAAAATCCAATAACTTTTGTGGTGAAGGAAAAACAACTGTTTTCCTGGCAATAATAATTATTTTTATTACAAGCCTTCCACTGGTTATTCTTTTGGAGGACAAATTTTCCTCCGGTAATTCCTCGGCCGCTACAGATTCTGTCTCGGCCACCTCGACATATTTAACAGATATTTCAACAACTGCTTCAACCACTTCAATAAGTAACAACTCAGAGGTTATTTCCCAAGACGCCTCTTCCGATCTTCTTCTCGTATCCAGAAGTTTTCCCGGTTTTAATGACAATATTAATACAGACTTTCCAACAATCGGCAGTGTAACTGTAGGTGCTCTTTCCGATGAATCAATCGGTTTCGAGTCGGATTATTGGAATAACGATGACTTCCTTTATGACAATGATTTAGACGGTTCGTTGACAGACAACGATATTCTTATCGATGTGGGAAGTGAATATCAGGATCTTGCAATAGCAAATGTCTTTGACTTTGTAAATGTCAGAAGCAATCCCAGTACAGATGCACAGATTGTCGGAAAAATATATAACGGTGCCGTCGCACATGTTCTCGGAACGGCAGGTCCCGGTCTCGACTGGTTATTTATCGAAAGCGGATCGGTAACCGGATATATTAAATCCGAATACTTTATTTTCGGAGACGAAGCTGCTCAGGTAGCAGAAGAATATGTAGATAAATACGCAACCGTATTATGCGAAACACTTAATGTACGTGAAGAGCCTACTTCCTCTTCCAGCAGAATTGGATTTGTCAATTCCGGAGAAAAACTCAGTGTAACAGGAATTGAAGACGGTTGGATAAAAGTTAGTTATACCGATAATAAGGAAGGATATGTCAGCAGCGATTTCGTTTCTATAACCGAGGAATTCACCTATGCGAGAACTCTTGAAGAAGACGAAGCGATATTACTTGCGGAAGCAGAAAGAAATGAGCGTGTTAAAGAAGAAGCAGCTGCGGCAACTGCCGAAAACCTGACATATGTTAATATTTCAACACCTCCTTCACAGTTATATACATCCAACGAAGAACTTCGTCAGGGAATAGTTGATTACGCAATGCAGTTCCTTGGTAATCGTTATGTATCAGGCGGTAATTCACTCTCCGGCGGAACAGACTGTTCAGGTTTCACCAGTCTTATATATGCCGATTTCGGTTATTCTCTGAGCCGCATTCCTCAGGGACAATACACTTCCAACGGTCGTTCAATAAGCTATGAAGAAGCACAACCCGGCGACATAGTATGTTATTCGGGTAACGGAACCAGTTGTACTCATGTAGGTATCTACATCGGAAACGGTATGATTATTCATTCTTCTACCCCCGCACGAGGCGTCGTAACCGATTCGATTACAGCCTGCGGTTCAATTCTTGCAATTAAAAATGTAATTGATTAATTTATTAATAATCGACTTCAAATAAAAAAAGATTCGGTCAATTACCGAATCTTTTTTATATTCTATTCTATTTTGTATTTGTTATTACACTGTCAATTATCACTCTCCGAATATCTCATCAAGGTAAATAATAGGTGTTCCTTCTTCATCAAATCTTGGTCTGTCTCCTTCAGGTTCAGGCGTTTCTGTCGGAACTGTAGTTTCCGAAGGTTCTGACGATTCGGAAGGCTCTGATGGCTCGGAAGGCTCTGCAGGTTCCGCAGTTCCCGACGGTTCCGAAGGCTGAGTAACAGTTGAACCGGTCAGAGATGTCAATCCCGTCGATTCATAATAAGTTGTTCCGCCTACGGCATTAAACGTATTATTTTGACCATTCATAATAGTATCAACAGAAAGAATATAATCACCGAATATCTCCTGGCTTTTGGATTCCAAATACGAAAGATGCAACGTTACACCGCTTCGTACCGTACATGCATGTTCCAGTGCCAATTCCTCGGAATAATCCTCAATTGCATAAGTCTGTGTAATCTTATTACCCGGAGAAACATAATGAAGCACCATAGGAAGAACACCTGTCTCCTCCGGAACAATCTCAACCGAAGTACTTGTTACATGAAATGTAACCCATGCCATTCCTTCAATAAAAGTAGGAGCATCATATTGTGAAGAGAAAAAATTACCTAACGAGAAATAACATAAACCGGTATTGCCGTTTTCCGTCGTAATCCATTCCACAGGCTGACATACATGAGGATGAGTTCCGATAATTATATCCGCTCCCGCATCAATCATCTCTGCTGCCACACGATCCTGGTACGAATTCTCTACCGTCTGATATTCGATACCCCAATGAGGAAATACAACTACCACGTCTGCTATCTGCTCAGCTCTTTGAATATCATCTAAAACATCCGGATTAAGAGATTCAAAATCAATATATCTGTCACTCGGATCAAAAGAAGTAAGCAACTCAACATGATCTTCAAGATTAGGTTGTGCCGTTGCCCAGTTACAGCCGTATGTATAATTTAACATTGCGAAAGTAACACCTTCTATCTCAAGAAGGGGAATATCATCATTCTTGCCTTCTTCGCCGTACATACCGATTACCATTACATCCGGATGATTTTGATCCCAATAGTTTTTGCAGTAATTTATTCCCGCAATTCCCATATCATCCGTATGATTCGTTGCATGCGTAACAACATTAAATCCGACATTGGCAATCGAATCAGCCATTTCAACCGGAGAATTAAATGTAGGATATCCGCTGAATCCGTTATCATTACCCGCCATTATAGTCTCCTGATTAATTACCTTTATGTCGGCAAAATCCAAATAAGGTTGAATTCCGGCAAATAACGCTTCGTAATTATATGTTCCGTCAGACATAAGCCCGGAATTGATAACACCTTCATGCATAAGATCATCTCCTACTGCCATAAGATGAATATCATATTCCACAAAATTAGCTCTTGCGAGAACTGAAGTAATTCTGTTTTTCTCTGCTTCACCTACAGTTATGGGTAAAACATCGTTAAGACTGAAAAGTTTCTGTGTGCCTACGCTGCAGTCAATCAAATTAATTACTGCGGAACATTTCTCAATGTGCTCTTTCTCAATGTTATTCTTTTTCCCACATGCAGAAAGTAACAACGTTCCGAGGACCACCGCTCCTGTCAGCAATTTCTTTTTACTCAAATACTTCATTAACATCTCCAATAAAATTTCTATAATAAGTTAATATTAGCTTCCTCAGCCATACGAACCACTTCTTCCGGCCATATTGAAGACTGAACCTCTCCTATATGAGCTCTCTGAAGAAAGAACATACATATTCTTGACTGACCGATTCCTCCGCCTATTGTATACGGAAGTTTTTTCTCAAGTACATCTCTTTGGAACGGCATCGATGCCCTGTCCATGCAACCTGATTTTTCAAGCTGTGAAGCCATCGATTTTTCATCCACACGAATTCCCATGGACGAAAGCTCAAGTTCTCTTCCGAGAATGGGATAATAAACAAGAATATCGCCGTTAAGCTCCCAATCGTCATAATCCGGAGCTCTTCCGTCATGTCGTTCTCCGTTGGATAATTTGTCACCGATCTTCATAAGGAATACCGCACCTTTTTCTTTGGCAATAAGTGCTTCTCTTTCCTTCGGTGTCTTATCCGGATACAAATCATAAAGCTGCTGTGTTGTAATAAATGTAATCTCGTTGGGTAGAAAAGGATCCATGAAATGATATTTGCCGCAAATATAATATTCCGTCTGCTTAATAGCCATGTAAATACGGAACACGGTCTCTTTAAGCGTATCTTCATTTCTCTCCTCTTTTTCGATAACCTTTTCCCAATCCCACTGGTCTACATATATCGAATGAATGTTGTCGGTTTCCTCGTCTCTTCTTATAGCCGTCATATCGGTGTATAAACCTTCACCGGGTCTGAAGCCATAATCACGCAGCGCCATTCTCTTCCATTTTGCAAGGGAATGAACTATCTCCACCTCACTGTCATTTTGTTCCTTTATACCGAATTTGACAGGTCTTTCAACACCGTTAAGATTATCATTAAGACCTGATTCCGGCTTTACAAAAAGAGGTGCCGATACTCTGGAAAGATTAAGAGCATCAGCCAGCGCTCTTTCAAAATAGTCTTTTACTTCCTTTATGGCTTTCTCAGTATCCTTAATCGACAAGGGACTGCGATAGCCCTTCGGAATAAAAATAGTTCCCATATCAATCCTCATTTCTTTGCAAAGCAAATTTATCAATGCTTATTATAAATCGCAGTTATTTACTGTTCTGGGGAAAGGAATAACGTCTCTGATATTTCCCATTCCGGTAAGGTACATTACGCATCTTTCAAAGCCAAGTCCGAATCCCGCATGACGTGCCGAACCGTATTTACGAAGATCGAGATAGAAATCATAATCTTCTTTCTTGAGTCCGAGTTCCTCCATACGTTTCGAAAGCTTTTCATAATCATCTTCTCTTTGCGAACCGCCGATGATTTCTCCGATACCGGGAACAAGACAATCCATAGCGGCAACAGTCTTTCCGTCCGGATTAAGTTTCATATAAAATGCCTTGATTTCCTTAGGATAATCGGTTACAAATACAGGACGTTTGAAGATTTCTTCGGTGAGGAATCTCTCATGTTCCGTCTGGAGATCGCATCCCCATGAAACCTTATAATCAAATTTATCATTGTTTTTCTCAAGGAGTTCAACTGCTTCCGTATATGTAACACGACCGAAATCAGACGATGCGACACCTTTAAGTCTTTCAATAAGACCTTTATCAACAAAATTATTGAAGAATGCCATTTCCTCGGGAGCATTTTCCAAAACATAGTTAATAATATATTTAATCATACTCTCGGCAAGCATCATGTCATCTTCAAGATCGGCAAATGCAATCTCGGGCTCAATCATCCAGAATTCCGCAGCATGACGTGTTGTGTTGGAATTCTCTGCTCTGAATGTGGGACCGAATGTATATATATTCTTAAATGCCATCGCATATGTCTCACCGTTAAGCTGACCTGACACTGTTAAATTGGTAGGCTTGTTAAAGAAATCTCCGGAATAATCAACTTTTCCGTCTTCCGTCTTCTTAATATTGGCAAGATCCATTGTTGTAACCTGGAACATTTCTCCCGCACCTTCACAGTCAGAACCGGTAATTAAAGGTGTATGAACATATACAAAATCGCGTTCCTGGAAAAATTTATGAATCGCATAAGCACAAAGGCTTCTTACACGAAATACAGCCTGGAATGTATTGGTTCTGGGACGAAGATGTGTAATTGTTCTGAGATATTCCATTGAGTGACGTTTCTTCTGAAGAGGATAATCCGGTGTAGAATCACCTTCGACACATACCTCGTCTGCCTGAATCTCAAAAGGCTGTTTGGCATCCGGAGTTGCCACAAGAGTACCTGTTACAATAAGAGCAGCTCCGACATTTGTCTTACTGATAGCTTCGAAGTTATCAAGCTTATCGCTGTACACTATCTGAAGAGGTTCAAAAAAAGTTCCGTCATTCATTACAATAAATCCGAATGTCTTGGAATCTCTTATCGATCTTACCCATCCTCCGACTGTAACTTTTTGATCTATATACTTTTCTTTATTTCTAAATAATTCTCTTATCTGTATAATTTCTTTTTCCATTTCTATTTTCTCCGATTTCTTTCTTAAATTAAAGTAAATGCGCTCTGATTTCCTCTCCGCTCATAGGAGAAAGCATTGCAGGTGCTATATCAAATACTGTCTTACAACCTGTATCACCCTTTTTGTTCATCCTGTCAATTGCTCTTGCATATGCAACAAGAACACTTGATGTGAACTGAGGGTTGGAATCAAGATTAAGTCTGTATTCTATTGTGTTGTGATTTTCATCATTCCATCCCGTATTACCGCTTCTGATAACAACACCTCCGTGAGGAAGACCGCTGTGATCTCTTTCCATTTCTTCTTTCGAAATGAAGTTAACGGTAGTGTCATAATCTGAAAAATAATTCGGCATTTCTTTAATTTCTTTTTCGATTGCGGCTTTATCGGCTCCGTCTTCGGCTACAACATATACGAGACGCGTATGCATCTGTCTTGCGGAATAATCCTTTACGGACCCTTCTTTAATCTCTTTAACGGTTTCTTCAACCGGTATTGTATACTGACGGGCATCCGCAACTCCCTTAATACGTCTTACCGCATCGGAATGGCCCTGGCTTACACCCTTGCCCCAAAATGTATATGTCTTACCGCAGGTAAGTATTGATTCTGCATAAAGTCTGTTCAATGAGAACATGCCCGGATCCCATCCGCATGAAATAAGCGCTGTCTTTCCCGACTCTTTTGCAGCCTTGTCCACATTATCAAAATGTGAAGGAATCTTTGCATGTGTGTCAAAACTGTCAATCACATTGAAATATTTAGCTACAGAAGGTGTCATCTCGGGAAGATCTGTTGCACTTCCTCCGCAGATAATCATTACATCGATCTCATCTTTATACGACTCCATCTCATCAAAGCTTACCACCTTGACATCCGGAGTCTTGATATTGACATTATCGGGATTTCGCCTGGTAAACACGGCTATTAATTTCATATCATCATTCTTTGTGACAGCAGCTTCTACGCCTTTGCCAAGATTTCCGTAACCAACAATTCCGATTCTTGTCATCTTATACCTCTTTCTGCAATAATAAATTGCTATTAAAATAAAAAAATCTCGCATATTATAACATTTTTTTGAATAATATACGAGATGTTTTTCTAAATTTCTTCCGAATAATATCCGCCAAATGACGAATTTTTCTCTTTTATAAGCATATTTACCGCTGCTTTATAAAGAGTATCAAAGTCCAAGCCTTCCTTTTTGGACCATTCGGTTCCCAGTGTAACCGTCAGATTATATCCCTCACCGTCCAGATAGCTCATTACCATTCCCCATACTTCACTGGACAAATACGAAGCATTACTTTCCACATTTGATTTATTACAGGGAACAAGTACTCCGAATTCATTTTCCTTAATCTTTCCCGGAAGACTTCGTTCCGGCAGTGAACTCTTAAGAGCCGACGAAATCAGTCTGAGAATCGAATTCATTTTTTCCTCGCCAATTTCCCTGCATTTTTCCTCGTATTTTTCTATACGAACAATCATTAATAACGGTGCTATGCTGTCTTCCAGCAACATGTATTCCACCTCATTAACGAAGCCGCTTATATTAAGCAGTCCGGTTATCGGATCTCTTCTCAGATTGTCACTGATTGTTTTCTTATCCGTTAGCGATTTATCTCTGTGACGATCCAGTTTTTTCTGATTGTTATAGGAATCCGTAATATCCGTAACTACAACTGAAGAACGTTCTTTTTTTGATATCGGATCGAAGAATTTCTTTCCGTAGCAGGATACATATCTAAAGGAGCCGTCCTTACGCCTTATTTTATGGTTAAGGTATGCTTCGGAATCCAACGAAAAGATTTCCTGAAGTCTTGCCTTGTATTCTTCAACCTCTTCCGGATATATCAGATTCATCTGATTCAAATGAAGTTCCTTTACATCTTCGAAACTGTAACCCGTCAGATTCTCGAACTCTCCGTCTGTTTTGATAATATAATCATTTTCATCAAGAAGATATTCCGAATAAATAATCTTATGGATATTATCTTTATCGAGAATTTTCTCACGAACGGCACCTACTCCCATCGGAACACTTCTATCGTAATCTTCAATAAGATGAAGATTTCTTTCCTGTTCGGGATCTATCGGAGCTATTTCTCCAAGCATGGTAATAAACTCTCTCACTATGTGAGGATCAAACATAATCCCTGCATTTTTCTGAAGTTCAATTCTTGCTTCACGCGGCGGAATAGCCTTTCTGTACGGTCTGTCATTGGTCATTGCATCATATGTATCAAGAACCGCAATTATTCTCGACAGTAACGGAATACTTTCCTGTGAAAGTCCGTCGGGATATCCTGAACCGTTCCAATTCTCATGATGATGAAGAATATACGGCGCAATACCGGAAAGTTCCTGAGAAGCAGATGCGATTCTGTAGCCTTTTTCGACATGCGATACAACAATCGCCCACTCGGAAGCCGTCAGTCTTCCCGGTTTATTAATAACATTAAGAGGTACACCTATAAGACCTATATCATGAACTAGACAAAGAAGCTGAAGTTCTCCTTTATTCTTATCCGAAAGATTCAGTCTTCTTCCGAGTATTTCGGCAAATGTTCTTGTCCTTGCAATATGCGCATTAAGTCCCGGATCAACTTCCGTCTGAATCTGAGAGAGGGAATCAAGAAGAGAGGAATGTGCCGATGTATGGTCCATCATTTTCTTGGCTTTCATGCTTGAAATACAATTTCTTACGGCATTTACAGGATCCTGTGAATTACTGTTAATGGAATAGACCGAACTCTGAATATCCAGTGAAATGACAAAATTTTTATACGAAGCCATTTCCTTCTTAATATTGACAACTGCCTTCGAAAGTTCTTCTGCACCTACTCCGTCGCAGAACACAAGCAGTATTGCATCCGACATTCTTGCAAATATTGAATTCTCCGGGCAGTATCTTTTCATGGCATTGGCCATACTGATAATAGCCTGATCGCCACTCTCATTTCCCATATTCTCGTTAATCTGAGACAGTTTATTTATATCAAGAACGGCTATGCTTGACGGATAAGATGTGATTGATTTTTTATCTTCTATAAATGAAACAAACTCCATCTGACTCATAAATCCGGTCAGACGGTCCTTTGAAGAATTGTCCTCGTTTAATATGAACATTTTGCCGACAAGACGATTATCGGTATCTTTCAAAACGGAATATTCCACTCTGTATGATTTTCCGTTTCCTTCCGTATTTTTCCACCAGAAAAAAAGATCTCCGGAATCCTCATTTACAAATTCCGTCATTTTATTGTCTTTTAAAAATTGAGAAAATTTATAATCCTGAGTCTTGCTAAAATGCAGGAATTCCGCATCTTTATTAACCGTTATTACGGAATCTCTGTAATCGAACAAGACTATTCCCTTTCCGACAAAATCAAGGAATTGAAGGCCTTCCCATCCGAAAATATTGCTTTTTCCGGAATCAGTCGTTATGAATAACAACACAAGAGCTTCTATTGCATATGCCGGAACGCAAATATCAAAACTCAATTCACGAAATAAAATAACCGACATTATTCGAAACAGAAGAATAACGATAAGAGAATTTACCGCAGTAAAATAATATGAACGGTATATCCGCGGCGAAGAATATATCTTAACGATAAAAATACATATCGCCAGTGCAAGATACAGGTAACATCCCATTGCCGGAACCGAAGGAAGCCAGTCGGAAATCACACAAACACATTTAAATATCGTCAGTCCGCAGAGTATACATCGGATTACAAATATCATCGTCTTGTTAATATACTCACACACCACAAATGAAAACCGCACGAGTAAATAACAACCGATAACTATCAGAATGCGATAGACAATATTAAACACATATCCTTTATCATCCTGCATGACATTGATGCCGATAAAGTAACAGATAACCGCCGCAATTATATCTGCAAACAAAAAACGTACCGCTGTTGATTTTTCTTTTGATACATACATTTCTTATAACCCGCCTGTGTTTACATTAATATCAAAACCTTTTCCGATTATCATTATATCTTATTTTTTTCTTTTTGAACAAATACATTAAAAATATGGCAAATAATAGTAAAATCGCGATATTGAAATAAAAAGTTACACTAGGTACAATATTAAAGTGTAAAAAGTTTAATACAGTCGGAAGAGAGGATTATTATGATTAGCATAGCTACCGAGAGAAACGGTAAATTGACCCCCTTCGGTCTTCATGGTTCACTTCATGTTGACGGAAGGTTTCTGAAAGATTCTAACAATCAAAAAGTACAACTGAGAGGATTAAGCACACACAATCTATCTTGTTATCCCGAATATGTAAATGAAGCGGCTTTTACGGAATTTGCCGATGAATATGGTGTAAATATTATAAGACTTGCCATGTATACGGATTTCGCCGACGATGTAAATGGTTACTCAGACGGAGACGACTCTCACAAAGAAGAATTGGAAAACCTTATCATAAAAGGTGTTGAAATATGCGCGAAATTGGGGATATATGTTCTTGTGGACTGGCATATCCTTTTTGATTACAACCCTAAGATGAATATGAGTTCAGCAATTCATTTTTTCAAAAAAACGGCTCCTATTCTCAAGAATTACGACAACGTAATCTATGAAATCTGTAACGAGCCCAACATGAATCTTGAAACCAAAGAAAAAGCAACCTGGAAAGACATTTGCGAATATGCCGATACCATTATTCCGATAATCAGAGACCTCGATCCCGATAAGATAATTATTGTCGGCACTCCGGTATGGTCTCAGAAAGTCAATGAAGCTGCGGATGAGCCTCTTAAACTTAAAAATATAATGTACACTCTTCATTTTTACGCCGATTCTCACAAAGAGGATCTTCGCGAAATTATGAATTACGCCTTATCCAAAAATCTTCCCATCTTTGTTACCGAATTCGGTATCTGCGATTCATCCGGCAACGGCAACGCCAATGAAGAAGAGACAAACATCTGGATAAAAAGACTCTGTGAGGAAAATATAAGCTACTGCATGTGGAACATTTCCAATAAGGCAGAAACAAGCGCAACCTTTGTTCCTGAATGCACAAAGACCTGCGGCTTCGAAGAAAAAGATCTCTCTGTCACAGGTCGTCATATCAAACCGTTGATGAATTATTCTTTATGAGTTAATTGCAGGTTCAAATAAAACCTTCATATTGTCCAAAAGTTCATTGGTCTTGTTGATAAGGAGTTCTTCATCCTTTTCCACAAGGCCAATTATTGAATATGTCAGAATAAATTCCGGATTCGCCTTGGGAATCATCTTCATGGTTCCGGCATATTCATTAAGAAAATACGGAATATTTTCAACGGTAACAGGTGCTTTCTTATCCATTACAACTCGTATTCTTCCTACCCGTCCTCTGATTTCCTCCACAGAATATGATGTTGCTCTCTGTTTCATCATAGAAACCATAAGAAGATTCATTACTTCCCTCGGAATCTCACCGAAACGGTCCTTCACCTCATCAAGCATATCATCTCTGTCTTTTTCATTTTCTATAGTCGCAATACGCCTATACATGTCAAGTTTCTGAGACTCATTTACAATATATGAAGCGGGAATATAAGCATCAACATCCAGATCGATCTGAGCCTGATGAAGCTCTTTAATCGATTTACCCTGTTCAACACACACAGCCTCTTCAAGCATTTTGCAATAAAGATCGTAACCGACTGCTTCTATATGACCGTGCTGCTGTTTCCCCAGAAGATTACCGGCACCTCTTATCTCAAGATCACGCATGGCAATCTTAAATCCGCTTCCAAGTTCCGTGAATTCCTTGATTGCATTAAGTCTTTTTTCGGCTACTTCTTTCAGAAGTTTATTTCTCCTGTACATCAGAAAAGCAAAACTTGTCCTGTTAGAACGTCCTACTCTTCCTCTAAGCTGATATAACTGAGACAATCCGAGAGAATCCGAATCATGAATTATCATTGTGTTAACATTGGGAATGTCAAGTCCGGTCTCAATAATCGTAGTAGATACAAGGACATCTATTTCATGATTAACGAATTCCATCATTACTACTTCCAATTCAGATTCATTCATCTGACCGTGTGCAAAACTGACTCTTGCATTAGGTACCAATTCCGATACCTGCGCCGCAATCTTATCAATATCTTCAACACGATTATATACGTAATATACCTGGCCGTTTCTTGACACCTCACGATTGATTGCTTCCCGTACAATCTCCTCGTTATATTCCATAACATATGTCTGAATCGGCTGTCTGTCCTGCGGAGCCTCCTCAAGAAGGCTCATATCTCTTATTCCTATCAGGCTCATATGAAGAGTTCTCGGAATGGGAGTAGCCGTAAGTGTCAATACATCGACATTTTCTTTGAGCAGTTTTATTTTCTCTTTATGCGATACTCCGAATCTCTGCTCTTCATCAATAATAAGAAGCCCCAAATCGTTAAAAACAACATCCTTCGAAAGAAGTCTGTGAGTTCCGATTACAATATCCACAAGACCTTTTTTCAGCTGATCCAGCGAATCCTTTATTTCTTTGGAAGTACAGAATCTTGAAAGCATTCTTATCTTTACGGGATAATTCTTCATTCTCTCGGAAAATGTGGTATAGTGCTGCTGTGCAAGAATCGTAGTCGGTACAAGATATGCAACCTGTTTGCCTTCCTGAACGGCCTTAAATGCAGCTCTTATCGCCACCTCTGTCTTGCCAAATCCTACATCACCGCATATGAGACGATCCATGATACGATCGCTCTCCATATCGTCTTTGGTTGCATCAATGGCTGTCTTCTGATCCGGAGTCTCCTCATAAGGGAACATTTCCTCAAATTCTTTTTGCCATACTGTATCTTCACCGTATTTATAACCGTGTTTTTCGCTTCTGACAGCATACAGATGAACAAGCTCCTTGGCTACCAATCCTACCGCTTCTTCAACCTTGGCTTTTGTCTTGGACCATTCCTGAGTTCCGAGTTTGTTAAGTCTCGGCTTCTTGGCATCACGTCCCGCATAGAACTGAACCGCATCAAAATTGGAGGCCAGTACATAAAGATTACCGCCGTCCTTATATTCTATCTTCATGTAATCCTTGACTACATGTTCTACCTCAAGTTTTTCAATACCCCTGTATATTCCGAGTCCGTTATTTTCATGTATAACGTAATCCCCGACTTTGAGTTCATCGTATCCGGATATCTTCTTGCCGCCGCCATACCGCGGTTTCTTCTTTTTCTTAACCGCATCCGTTCCGAAAATATCCGTCTCGGAGATAACAGCATAACCAAGTTCCTTATATTCAAAACCCTTTTTAAGTCTTCCGTAAAATGTATACACTTCACCCGGTTGAAGAATCTTGTCCTCATCCTCGGTATATGCCGCAATTACTCCCTCATCTGTCAGATCCCTTGCAAGTCGCTCGGCCCTCGTTCTCGACGGCGATACAATTATCGTCATGAACCCGGCTTCTTTACGTCGTTTTAGATCTTCTACCAGCATTTTAAAGTTACCGTTATATGATATAAGGCTTCTTCCTTCACAGAGATAATGATTGGAATAATCAAATACATCCCCAGATTCAACAAATGATGACATACCGACAATACGCATTCTCGCCAGCATCCCGATTGCTTTATCCGGTCTCTCGAGAACCTCACTCTGCCCGGGCAGAATATATCCCTTCTCAAGACGATTTTTCATACTCTCTTCAAATTCTTCAAATACAGCATTGGCTCTAAGAACCACTCTGTCCGGTTCATCAACGAACACACAGAGTCTTCGGTTTTCAAAAAGATCCGTGAAATACCCCGGTGTGTCGTAAAAATAGCGAATATAGCTTTCAAGATTCATTCCCATATCCGTCTCAAGAAGCGTAAGCTTTAACTGCTCTTTCAGATTGGAGATCCGCGACGCATATTCATATTTCTCAGACTGTCTGAATATCTCTTCCGCTTTATCGGCCTCGAGTGAAAGGGTGTGATATCCGCTCTCCTTTTCCCCTCTTGTAAGCAACATTTCCGATGCCGGCATAATCATTATTTTGTCAATCTTTTCTATAGAACGCTGGCTCTCCACATCAAAATATCTTATGGATTCAATATTGTCGCCCCAGAATTCTATTCGAACGGGATTATCTTCCGTAATACAGAAAACATCAATAATACCACCGCGTTGAGAGAATTCTCCTCTTGAAGTAACCTGTCCGACTCTTTCATATCCCATATTGGCAAGTTTTATTCGGAGCGCATCTTCCTCTACAATCTGACTTTCACTCAGAAACAGGGTATTTTCCTCAATCCTGTCCCTGTTCATCATAGGAGTCATAAGTGCGTCCAATGTAGTAATGACGGTTATCGGCGAGCCTTCCATAATTGCACCTACAACCTTCATTCGATCAACCGAAAGCTTTTTGCCATTAATATCGGACTGATAAAAGATAAGATCCTTGGCGGGATAATAATAAACATTATCTTCAAAAAGTGCATAATCCTCATACATTTCCTTCGCAGTCAGATTATTTTCCGCCAAAATAAGAACTGCATCGAAATTCTCGGCGAGCTTATTAATCACATTCAGCTTGTAAGCTTCGGCGCAGCCTGTAATCTTAACGGCTTCATGAGGCTTCTCAAGCCTCTCCTGAGCATCTTTCATCCACGGTATTTTGTTTAACGGTTCATTAAATAATCTCATTTATTCAGCCTTAGTATTATATTTATTCATTGCTTTATCGGTATCATCATTTATCATAAGCACACATGCGTCTGCCGCGTTTTCAAACGCCTCTTTCATTTTAGGAAGATCCTCGGAAGGAAAATGACCGAGAACATAATCAGCAAGATCCATCTTAGAAGGTTTCTCCCCGACTCCCACTCTGATTCTGTGAAAATCCTGACCGCCAAGGTGGGCAATGATACTCTTAATCCCGTTATGTCCGCCCGCGCTTCCTTTCTTACGAATTCGCAGCTGCCCGGGCGCAAGACAGATATCATCATATATAACAATCAGTTCCGTTGTATAATCCGATTTATAGTAATCCACTATTTCTCTGATGCTTTCACCGCTGTTATTCATATATGTCTGCGGTTTTACCAGAATTACTTTATTACCCTCTATTACGCCTTTTCCCAAAAGCGCTTTGTGTTTCTCCTCGGTAACCGAAATACCGTATTTATCCGCTATTGCATCTATAGTCATAAATCCGGCATTATGTCTGGTTCCCTGATATTTATCTCCCGGATTACCAAGTCCTGCTATAATTATCATATTTTACCGCCTCGTTTTTCTTTGTTAATATCTCCGTTGTCGATTATAATTCATTAATCTTTACAGTTTCAAGTCAATTCCGTCCGTTACCGTCAAAAAAGCCCGCGTCACAAAGCGTCACACGGGCCCTAAACAATAATCCTTATAAATCAAATTCCGCTCAGTCTTCTGTATTATTGTATTTCTCAATAATCATTTTCTGAAGATCCTCACGAACCTCTGTACTAATGGGATGAGCAACATCTCTAAAAGTTCCGTCTGCTGCCTGTTTGCTGGGCATTGCAATAAACAAACCCTTTACACCGTCGATAATCTTAATGTCATGAACAACAAAAACATCATCAATAGTAATTGAGGCAATAGCTTTAAGCTTGCCGTCACGATCCACTTTACGTACACGAATGTCAGTAATATTCATAGTTCCACCTCATCCTTTTCTTTTAAATAACATATCTTTCATTTTTTTCAACTACTATCTTAATACTGTCTTCACCCTTGTGATATGAATTAGCTCGAATCGTATCACGACTTTCCACAATACAGTTCTCAATAATTGTATTATCACCGATATAAACATCATTAAGAATAATTGAATTTTTAATTACGCAATTGTTTCCCACAAAAACCTTTTTGAAAATGACCGAATTCTCTACTGTTCCGTTGATGATGCAACCGCTCGATATCAAACTGTTCTTAACCTGAACCCCCACATTATACTTCGCGGGCGGAAGATCATCTATCTTCGAATATATATCCGGATACTGTTTAAAGAAATAATTCCTGATTTCCGGTTTTAGGAAATCCATATTAGTTTCGTAATAATCGGAAATTGTTGAAATATTCTTCCAGTAATCCGTTGTCTTGTATGCATATATTCTCTTCAGGTCCTTATACCTTATAAGAATATCGCTTACAAAATCATATCTGTTTTCCTCAGCAGCTTTTTCTATCATCTCTATAAGCTGACGTCTTCGAACGACATATATACCGCAGGAAATTGTATGTGAGTTGGCCTTAACGGGTTTCTCCTCAAATTCAATTATGCGTCCGTCGTCATCCGTCTTGATGCATCCGAATCTTTCAACACTTGCTTCGCTGTCATAATCTTTACATACAACGGTAACATCCGCTTTCTTATCGATATGATATTCCAGAACCTTGTTGTAATCCATCTTGTAAACACAATCACCCGATGCAATTACTACATACGGTTCATGGCTGTTCTTTAAAAATTCGAGATTCTGTGCTATCGAATCTGCAGTGCCCCTGTACCAGTCACTGTTCTCAAGCGTCCTGGTAGGAGTAAATACATAAACACCTCCCTGCTTTCTGCCAAAATCCCACCATTTTGATGAACTTAAATGTTCATTAAGGCTTCTTGCGTTGTCCTGTGTAAGAACAGCAACCTTCTGAATATGGGAATTGGTCATATTACTGAGAGAGAAATCTATACTGCGATAACTTCCCGCAATGGGCATCGCTGCCACCGCTCGTCTGTTAGCCAGTTCTCCCATTCGGCTGTGCTTTGATCCACCGCCGGCCAATATAATACCTAATGCTCTCAAGCCCGCTCACTCTCCTTTATCAGAGATTTGCCGCCGGCCAATATATTATCCGGATAATCCGAAGCATCCGTCTCACCGAAGATAACCGTATTTTTACCTATGGTTACTCCCTCCGGCACGGTAGTACGTTCTCCTATACAGACAAGGCCGTGATTGTAAATATGAGGATCGGTTTCGTTATCAACTTCTTCGCCGTATCCGGTCTTGACGTAATCCGCAATAACCGTATTCTCCGCGATGATTGTCTTGTTAAGCTCGCAACCCTTTCCGATAACAGTCTCATTCATAATAATTGAATCCCTGACTACCGTATCCGGTCCGATTTCAACATTACATCCGATAATCGAATTGTAAACCTTTCCGTAAATCTGTGCGCCTTCGGCAATAAGGCTTCTTTCTATAACCGAATCTGCCGAAATATACTGAGGCGGAAGTGCTTCCGACTTGGTATAAATCTTCCAGTATTCTTCATAAAGATTAAATTCCGGAACTATATCAATAAGTTCCATATTGGCTTCCCAATATGAATTCAGCGTTCCTACATCCTTCCAGTAACCATTGTATTCATATGCATAAATAGGAGCATTATTCTTATGAATATAAGGAATTACGTGTTTTCCGAAATCAAGCGACGGTTGATCGGCATTGGCTATGAGAGCTTCTTTAAGCGTCTTCCAACTGAAGATATAGATTCCCATTGATGCGAGATTGCTTCTCGGATTGGCCGGTTTTTCTTCAAAATCGACAATCTTTCTTCCGTCATCGGTGATAACAATCCCGAATCTTTTTGCCTCCTCCATCGGGACAGGCATAACGGCAATGGTAACTTCAGCCCCTTTTGCTTTATGGAAATCAAGCATAACCTCATAATCCATCTTATATATGTGATCACCCGAAAGAATCAGAACATATTCCGGATTAAAACTCTCCATATACGCGATATTCTGATAAATGGCATTCGCCGTTCCCGTGTACCATTCCGTGTTAGTGCTCTTCTCATAGGGGGGAAGAACTGTTACGCCACCGATGTTCCGGTCAAGATCCCAGGGAATACCGATTCCTATGTGTGTATTTAATCTTAGCGGCTGATATTGAGTCAGCACACCTACCGTATCTACACCCGAATCAATACAATTGCTTAAAGGAAAATCTATGATCCTGTATTTCCCCCCAAAAGAAACAGCAGGCTTAGCAACTTTCCTCGTAAGTACTCCAAGACGACTCCCCTGACCACCGGCTAACAACATGGCTATCATTTCTTTCTTAATCATGTCATCACCTCTGGTAAAAAAATTTAGTTAACCCCTAACACATTATTGTCTTTGCACTTATGAATGGTATTATACCATGCGATTTTGTAAAAGTGAATAAAAAAAAAGGTATTTTCTTCTTTTTTTTATGAATTTGTTGTAACTAATGTATATTATTTAACAAAATCATTTTCTTATTTTTGTTCAACATTAACAGTACATGCATGGTATCTTTTCGGCCTTTTTCACAAAAACAAACTTTTTCAATTTTCTTGATTAGTACCTCCGAATTGTTGTATAATCGCTTGTTGTATATTTGTAATTAATAATCATTTTTTTATTAAAATATAAGGGAGACGGTTATGTATCAGGTAAGTTTTCAAAATCCGGTTCACGTCCATTTTATGGGAATCGGCGGAATAAGTATGAGTGGTCTCGCTGAGATTCTTTTATCAAAAAATTTTATCGTAACCGGTTCCGACAGATCAGCTTCGCCGCTTACAAAAAATCTCGAAGAAAAAGGTGCTGTAATTTCATACGGACAGACAGCATCAAATATCACCGACGATATTGATGTTCTTGTTTATACCGCAGCCATCAGTGACGATAATCCGGAATTAATTGAGGCAAAGAAAAGAAATATACCTCTTCTGACAAGAGCACAGCTTCTCGGTCAGCTTATGAAAAATTACAATGTTCCGATTGCCATAAGCGGTACACACGGAAAGACTACAACAACCTCCATGGTATCCGAGATTCTTCTTAAGAATAATATGGATCCCACTCTTTCAATCGGAGGAATCTTAAAGACAATCGGCGGTAACCTTCGAATAGGTTTTTCCGAATATTTTGTTACGGAAGCCTGTGAATACACAAACAGTTACCTTTCATTTTTCCCTAAAATCAGTCTTATACTGAATATAGAAGAGGATCATCTTGATTTCTTTAAAGATATTAACGATATCCGCAATTCCTTCCATAATTTTGCAAAACTTCTTCCTGCAGACGGAAATCTTATAATAAACGGCAATATACCCAATTTAAACGAAATAATCGATAATATCGATTGTCCTTATATTACATACGGTGACAATTCCTCATTTGATTATTACCCCGAAAATATAACCTTCGATGAAAACGGCCGTGCTTCCTATCTTCTGCACAGTCCAAAGGGAGATGAGAAAATCTCGCTCGGAGTAGTCGGACGTCACAATGTGTTTAATTCTATGGCGGCAATAGCCCTTTCGGATTTACTCGGAATTGAAAGAAGTGTTACCCTGGAAGCACTCGAAAGTTTTTCCGGTACCGACAGAAGATTCGAACTTAAAGGAAAGCTCGGTGGAATAACCGTCATCGATGATTACGCTCACCATCCTACGGAAATCAAAGCAACTCTTTCCGCTGCTGTCAATTACCCGCATGACAAGCTTTGGTGCGTATTTCAGCCTCACACATATACAAGAACAAAGGTATTTATGAACGAATTTGCCGATGCTCTGAGTCTTGCCGATGCAGTTATACTTACAGACATTTATGCGGCCAGAGAGAAAAATACTCTGGGTATTTCCTCCGAAGTGATACTTGAAAAGCTGAAAGCTGCAGGAAAGGAAGCATATTATTTCCATTCTTTTGACGAGATTGAAAATTTTATTTTACAAAAATGTACTAACAATGATTTGTTAATAACTATGGGAGCCGGAGATGTTGTAAAAATCGGCGAATCGCTCCTTGGCAAGTAAGTTATCCACATTATCCACATTTTAAGGTTAATATTTATCAACCTTCGAATGTGGATTTTTTTTACAAAACGATATAAAAATTATTGGATTCACAATCCATAATCAGTAACACTTTCAGGCAAAACATACATCTAAATTTAATTTATAAAAACACTTTATCCACATTATTCACATTATCAACATTTTGTCTGAATGCCTTGATTTTACTGGCTTTGCGTCCCGTTTTCGGTTGATTTTTCTGTTCCCTGTGTTATAATCAATTTCGCACGAAGGGAGCTTGGGAAATGATACCACTTAACATTAATATGGATTCGTCGATGGGAGTTACAGTACTGTCGAATACTTTTATTGACAACTATTTAAAAGATGCTAATGATGCTCAGATAAAAGTATATTTACATCTTCTCAGAATGGTCGGTTCCGGTCTTCCGACCGATCTGAATGAAATTGCCGACAGATTTAACCTTACGGAAAAAGATGCAATTAAAAGTATTAAACATTGGGAATCCGTCGGACTTATTGAGCTTACTTACAACGAAGCAAAAGAGATCGTCGGAATTAAATTTAAAGAAACTGCAAAACCTGCTGAGAAAAGAACCTCTCCGGTAACAATTTCAACAGGTTCCTCATCAGGCAGCATCTCGAGAATAAAAATGGATTATCAGAGCGAAAAAGAAAAATACTCTTCCGAGGATATAATGAAATTAAGTTCAAATCCGGAGATAACCATGCTTTTGAACGTTGCGGAACAATATTTTTCAAGACCTCTTAATCCTCCCGAAATAAAGACAATTCTGTTTATTTATGACAGACTCGCTTTTTCATCGGAGTTACTTGATTACCTTCTTGAATATTGTTCGGATAATAATCATAAGAATATTCATTATATGGAACAGGTAGCCATTAATTGGTACGAAGAAGGTGTTGACACAATCGGCAAAGCCAAACAGTCAACAAAGAAAAGCGATAAAAATGTTACTCAGATTATGGGATATTTGGGAATACACAAGAATCCCGCACCCTGTGAACTAAAGCTGATTCACAAATGGATTCACGATTACGGTTTTAGTATGACGATTATCGAGGAAGCATGTTCAAGGGCAGTTCTTAATTCCAGTGTGGAAAAGAACCCTGTTCCTTATGCTGATGCAATACTTTCAAAGTGGTTTAATTTATCCGTACGCACCAGGGAAGATATTATCAAACTGGATAAAGAACACGATGACCGCAGACAGATATACGAAGAAAACCGCAAGAATTACAACGATAACAAAAAAACCTCTGCTGACAATAACAAGTTCAACCAAATAGAGAAAAACGATTACGACTTTGATGAACTTGAAAAAGCAGCGCTTTACCATATTAATTAGTTTATTTATTCAAATACCGGAAAATGGGGATAACAATGTCACTGTCCGCTTATCAATACGATCAGATCAAAAAAAAATATGACGAACGAAGGCTTTTCCATACCAATATATTACAAAGCCGTAAAAAAGAAATCATGGATAAACTTCCGGAATACAGAAAAGCAGATGAAAAAGCAATCACAATCTCCATGGAATATGGCAGGAAACTGTTTTCTTCAGATAAAGATTCCGAAGAATATAAAACTATAAATTATAAATATCATGAGGAAATGATGGATATAAGACTTCTTAAGAAAAAGATTCTTACGGAAGCAGGCTATCCCTATGATTATTTGGAACTTGAATATGACTGTGCACTGTGTAGAGACACAGGCTACGATGAAGATAATAACAAGTGCAGTTGTTTCAGACAAATGGAGATCGAATATCTCTACGATCTGAGTCATATTCGCGATTATATTTCGTTTAATAACTTTTCAACTCTTTCTTATGAATACTATAAAGAAGACGATTTGAAATCTTTTGAATATGCTGTAACCACCAGCAAAAATTTTATTAATAACTTTAATTCGGACTACCGTAACCTTATTTTTTATGGTACAGTAGGTACCGGGAAATCATTCCTTTCCGGATGTATAGCAAAGGAACTGATTGACAAAGGTTCAGAAGTCGTTTATTTTGGTGCCATACAGTTGTTTCAACTTATTTCAACTTATACCTATGATAAAGACAAAAGCCTTCTTAGTGAGTTATATAAAACTTTGTTTTCATGTGATTTGCTGATAATAGACGATCTCGGATCGGAAATGTCAAATGAATTTACAAATACCCATTTGTTTGATATTTTAAATGAACGTATAATAAGACAGAAATCAATTATTATTTCAACAAATCTTGCATTGGAAAAAATTAGAGACAAATACTCTGACCGCATTTTCTCCAGGATTTACCTGAACTTCGAATTAATTAAACTTAGCGGCAAAGACATTCGTCTGCAAAAAAGACTTTCACAGTTTGCAAAAAATAATAAAGATAAATTTTTGGAGGCATAAAAATGTCAGTACAAGACGACATAAGAAATCTAAAATCCATTCCTGTCGGTTCGTTGGGTATTATTCCCCTCGAAGGATGCAAACACCTCGGTGAGACAGTTAACCAATACCTTGTTGACTGGAGAACCACAAGAGAACACGAACACGCCGATTCACTTTCATTTGCCGGATATAAGAGAAATACATATATCCTTAATACGAAAGTTCCCCGCTTTGGTACGGGTGAAGCAAAAGGTGTCATTCTTGAATCTGTTCGTGGTACGGATCTTTATTTACTTGTAGATGTTGGTAACTACTCTCTTACATATTCTTTGTTCGGACAAACCAATCACATGTCCCCGGATGATCATTATCAGGATCTTAAGAGAATAATTGCTGCCGTCGGTGGTAAGGCCAGAAGAATCACAGTAATTATGCCGTTTCTTTATGAAAGCAGACAGCATAAGAGAAATGCCAGAGAATCGCTTGACTGCGCTCTTGCCCTTCAGGAACTTGTTTCAATGGGTGTTGATAATATTATTACCTTTGATGCTCACGATCCCAGAGTTCAGAACGCTATTCCTCTTAACGGATTTGAAACGGTTCAACCCTCATATCAGTTTATAAAGGGACTTCTTATGGATATTAAGGATCTTTCAATTGATTCCGATCACATGATGGTAGTCAGCCCCGATGAAGGTGGTATGAGCAGAGCAATTTATATTGCCAATGTTCTTGGCCTTGATATGGGTATGTTCTATAAACGAAGAGATTATACTCAGGTAGTTAACGGAAGAAATCCCATTGTTGCACATGAATTCCTTGGCAGTGATGTTACAGGCAAAGATATAATAATTATTGACGATATGATTTCATCAGGCGACAGCGTTATCGAGGTTGCCAATGAATTAAAGAAGCGTAACGCGGGAAGAATATTTGTATTCTCCACATTTGGATTATTTACGAACGGTTTGAAAAAATTCGATGACGAATTTGAAAAAGGAACTATTACAAGAATTCTTACTACTAACCTTATTTACCAGACACCCGAACTTCTCTCAAGAGAATGGTATATAAGTTGTGATCTTAGCAAATATATCGCTTTGATTATTGATACGCTTAATCACGATACATCTATAAGCGATTTGCTTAATCCAAGTGAGAAGATTAATAATCTCGTTACAAGATATAAAAACGGAGAATTCTAAAAAAAACTGACTGCATCAATTGCAGTCAGTTTTTTAATTTTACCATAAATTCTCAGGATAAACACCTTTGTCCTTAAGTTCTTTTATTGAAGCCATTACGAACGGTTTATCCTCTTTGTATGTTACTCCGAACCATTTATCTTCGGAAGACAAAACCTTAACTGTTGCTTTTCCTTCGTTAATCATTCTTCCAACCTCAAGAGGAATAAAACACTCTGATTTCAAAGGATTCTCTTTAACGGCAGTTTTGAAAAATTCATTTACTGATTTTTCCAATTCTTCAAATATCTCCGGTGTAAATCCCCACATATTCATTGATACAAGCGAATCGGCATCCATCGGAATATATGTTACGCCATCATCTTTTGAATATGCAGCGCCTTCATCGGTCTTGATAATCTTTGTTCTTTCATCAATTGTTTCAAGAAAGCCTTCGGAATTCATCTGACAACAACCTCTGGCCACAGAACCATTCTCGGTAAGAGTATTCTTAAGCTGATATCCTACCATACAGAATTTGAGTTTGTCATTATCTGTATTATCACCGGACGATGTAAGGAAATTATATAATTCTCTGTAAGCACTGACACCATAATAATCATCGGCATTAATTACAGCAAAAGGTTCCTTAACCACATCCTTACAGCAAAGGATGGCATGAGCGGTTCCCCAAGGCTTCTCTCTTCCTTCCGGAATTACCGCACCTTCGGGAATTCTGGTCAGTTCCTGAAATACATACTCAACAGGAATAACTTTATTAACCTTATCACCGATAGCATTTTTGAAATCCTGTTCATTCTGCTTTTTTATTATAAATACAACTTTTCCGAATCCCGCCCGGGCAGCATCATAAATCGAGAAATCAATTATCTTATTGCCCTGATCATCCATTGAATCAATCTGCTTTAATCCACCATATCTGCTTCCCATTCCTGCAGCCAAAATAACCAAAGTGGGTTTTATCATATTCTTTCCTCTCCTTATATCCTATTTTGCAACGATATTAATAATCTTTCCTTTAATGTATATCTCTTTAATTATGTTCTTTCCTTCTATTGCATTCTTTACGGATGTATTTTCCTTTGCCTTTGCAATAGCACTTTCCTGCTCCTCATCTATACCGAGAGCCACCGTACATTTAAGCTTACCGTTAACCTGAACACCTATTTCTATTGTATCTTCTACAAGTTCTTTCTCATCATATTCAGGCCATTTTTCATATGCTATTGTCTTATCATGACCAAAAACATTCCAGATTTCTTCTCCTACATGAGGAGTAATGCATGAAAGCATCTTAATAAGACCTTCCGCATATTCTTTAGGACATTTTCCGTTCTTATATGCAGCATTTACAAATATCATCATCTGACTGATTGCAGTGTTAAATGCAAGAGATTCAAAATCATCGGTAACCTTTTTAACCGTCTGATGATAAACCTTTGTTAATGCCCCGTCATTATCGTCTGTAAGGTTATCTGTATTGGTAAAGAATGTCCACACACGTCCGATAAACTTTCTCGCACCTTCAACACCCTGAGGGCTCCAAGGTTTTGAAACCTCCAACGGTCCCATAAACATCTCATAAAGTCGCAGTGTATCAGCACCGTAATCTCTGATAATATCCGAAGGATTTACTACAAACTCAGGGAATCTCTTTCCCATCTTAATACCGTTTTCACCGAGAATCATTCCCTGATGAACAAGCTTCTTGAAGGGCTCTTTTGTGGGCACAAGTCCTTTATCGTAAAGATATCTGTTCCATATACGGGAATACATCAGATGGCCTACTGCATGCTCAGGTCCACCGATGTAAAGGTCTACAGGCATCCAATGCTTAAGAAGTTCCTGATTGGCAAATTCTTTGTCATTCTTAGGATCGATATATCTGAGGAAATACCAGCTCGATCCTGCCGAACCGGGCATTGTAGATGTCTCTCGAACACCTTTTATTCCGTTTTTATCGTACTGTTTCCACTCTGTTGCATTTTCAAGCGGAGCTTTACCGTTCTTGCCCTTATAATCCTCAAGTTCGGGCAATACAAGAGGTAACTCTTCATCGGGAATAACATGAATCTGACCGTCATCTCCATGAACAACGGGAACCGGTTCACCCCAGTATCTCTGACGTGCAAATATCCATTCACGGAAATGATAATTAACCGTTCTCTTAGCTCTTCCCATTCCCTCAAGTTTCACGGTAATGGCTTCCTTGGCCTCTTCTACGGTAAGACCGGTAAATTCCTCGGAATTGATAAGTTTATATCCCTTTCCGAGATATCCGTGCTTTTCAAAAGCCTGCTCGGAAACATCAACATGGCCGAGTTTCTCATCACCGTCAATAACCTGAATCATATCAATGTTATGAGCAATCGCATACTCGAAGTCACGCTGATCGTGCGAAGGAACTGCCATAACAGCACCTGTACCGTATGATGCAAGTACGAAGTCACCTATAAACATACGTACTTCTTTACCGTTAACAGGGTTAATACATGTAACACCTTTAAGCTCACAACCTGATTTTGTTTTATTAAGCTCGGTACGATCCATATCATTTTTCTTCTTGGTCTCGTCAATATAGGCCTGAACTTCATCCCTATTGGTTACTCTGTCAAGAAGTCCTGCAGTAATCTCTCCGTCGGGAGCAAGAACCATAAATGTAATACCGTATATGGTCTCTATACAGGTTGTAAATATAGAAAATTTACCGCCGCCTACAATATCAAATTCAACTTCAACACCTGTTGATTTGCCGATCCAGTTTCTCTGAATTGCTTTTGTACTCTCCGGCCAATCGACGGTTTCAAGACCTTCGAGAAGTTTTTCCGCAAACTCGGGCTGATTAATAACCCACTGCTTCATATTCTTTCTTACAACAGGGTAGCCGCCTCTTTCAGACTTGCCGTCAATTACCTCGTCGTTTGAAAGAACAGTACCCAGCTCTTCACACCAGTTAACGGGCATATCTATGTATTTTGCATATCCGTCAAGATAAAGCTGTTTAAAAATCCACTGTGTCCATTTATAAAAGTCGGGATCCGAAGTAGCTATCATCTTTGACCAGTCATAATCAAATCCAAGTTCTCTTAACTGTTTTGAAAAAGTTTCAATATTCTTCTGGGTAAATCCGTTGGGATGATTACCTGTGGTAACCGCATACTGCTCAGCGGGGAGTCCGAATGAGTCATATCCCATCGGATGAAGTACATTATACCCCTGCATTCTTTTCATACGTGATACTATATCCGTAGCGGTATATCCTTCCGGGTGACCGGCATGAAGACCTACTCCCGAAGGGTAAGGGAACATATCAAGTGCATAGAATTTGGGTTTGCCGAAATCCCATACATCTGTCTTAAAGGTCTCATTTTCCGACCAATATTTCTGCCATTTGGATTCAATCTCTGAATGATTGTATACTCTTTCGTTATTTTTCATTTTAGTGTCTTCCTTTATCTGAATTTCTTTATATTTTATCTATATCCACTGCGTTTAATAATAACCTTTTTACCTTATTTCTTCAAGTAAATCTGTCATTATCACCCTTTTATCGTGTTTTTTTGATAATATATTTATTCCAAAGATAAATCATTTCTGCTATAATGAATCAGAGGGTGGAATTATTATTTCAAGGATGAAATGTATTCAGTAACTGCATGTTCAAGGATGAATTATTTCAATGGTGACTGTTATATGAATGAAAGAAGAAGTTGTGAAAGGGTCGATGTCAATATTCCCGCAACCGTTATTATTAATGGGCATGAATTTTCGGGCACAGTAAAAGATGTTTCGGCAAAAGGTCTTTACTTTTTGTTGGATAAGCCTGATGATCTCGAGAATTGCGATAAAATCTCTTTTTCTTTTTATGACAAGGGAGATTTTTTGGAAATAGACAAATTTTATTTCAGTGGGGAAGGAATCGTAAACCGTCTTGAATCATCCGGTTTCGCGTGTATACTCTCGGAATGGAATAACAAATTATATTCCTACCTGGAGAATAAAAAAATTTCCAGATTTCTTAAAACTATTTAAATTTACTGCCTTATATAATTTTATCGATTACTGATTATTAATGTGATTAAGATAAAATTCTTTCCAGTCAAGGTAGTGCTGCGCATAGAGATGGCATCCGTCAAATGTCATGTCTTCCGTTAATGCGCCGTTCTCATCATCATACAGACAATTTGCGTCAAGATATGTGTATCCGTATTCTACACACATTTCTCTAAGAGCTTCGTTTCTCTCATTAATTGCGTCATTATTGATATACTCTGACTCTTCTTCATAAGAATGAGCAACATGCAAAATAGACTGAACATATATCTCGGCATCCGGTTGAAGTTCTCGAATCTGATTTATTATCTCTACATAATGCTCAATAAAATATCCGCTGTCGGCAGTCCCGACTTCGTTAATACCAACCATAAGATAAATCTTGGCAAACTGATTGTTCTGAAGACCTTCAAGAACAGAGTCAACTTCATCCGTAGTTGTAAGTTCACAATCCATCATATCGTAGATAGTCATGCCTTCTTTGGCATAATACTCGGCATTGTCAAGACCGCAATAATCGCATATTCCGACAGTTCTCGAATCACCGATAAACAGAGCATCATCAAAATACGATTCGTCGCTGCTTGAAAATGATCCGTAACTTAAATCGCCGGCATACTGAACATTTGCACTGTTCTTCTCGATAATAACATTATTACCGCCGCCGCAGCTCATATCAGTAGTCTGAATTCTTTCTATCATGTTGTTCGTTGTATAGTTCGAATCAGCCGAACCGATATCGGAAATAACCCCGGAATTAACATTACCGGTATTAGCGGGTGCTGCAATATCAGCAGGAGACACGGGTGTTGATATGGGAGTTCTGTTATTATCGTCAATATTCCAGGGGAAAACGCCCTCGGAAATACATCTGCATGCCAATACCATATCTGACGTATTCTCAGATTCCGCATATCCGTGTTTTCTCAGAATCACACCGTACACTATAAGAGCAGCGCACACCAAAACCATTCCCCCCGCAAGGAGAATACTCTGAATTATTTGCAATTTTTCACTGTTTTTGGCTACAGTAGCGCTTCCTCTTTCAACATATCCCATTGTTTTTTTCTCTTTCCAAAAATCTATATCTTAATTTAAAATGATGCATACATAAACGGATTACTTAAACCTGTTCCCACGCAGTAAATACATACTCCGAACAATATCAGACATATGGGTACGGAATATTTCTTTTTGTAAATCCCCGTAATAAAATTGTTGATTGCGGGAATACACAACACAATTGCAATAACAAGTAATACACTGTATCTTCCGAAATACCTTATATAATCGTTAGGGTTCACATTTGAAATATAATCGGTTTTGAAAAAAGGAAACAGTCTTGTAAAATAGACACCTACCTTTTTTATATCCGTAATAGCAAACACCACCCACGACAGCATAATAAAGAATATTACATAAACTCTGCTTAATATCTTCGCGACAACATTTGTACCGTTAAGGTATTTATACAGCCACAGTTTCTCAATCACCAAAAACAGGAATATCATCAATCCCCACACCAAGTAATTAAGGCTGCTTCCGTGCCATATCGATGTAAGTATCCAAACCATCAAAATATTAATAATGGTTCGGTATTTCTTCTTTCTGTTGCCCCCCATGGGAATATATACATAATCTTTAAAAAACAACCCAAGCGTTATATGCCATCTTCTCCAGAATTCACTTATGCTTCTTGAAGCATATGGATTATTAAAGTTATCAGGCAATTCAAATCCAAGTATTCCTGCAATACCGACTGCCATAAGCGAATATCCGTAAAAGTCAAAATACAATTTCAGTGAATACGCAACAGCTCCGAGCCATGCAAGCGGAGTAGATATACTCTCGTATCCTATTCTGTTAATCTCCGTATTCCAAAGCAATCCGACATTGTCCGCAATAATAACTTTGTACGAAAGACCGATAATAAAACTCACTATCCCTTTATAGGCATTACTCCATCCGATCTTTCTTTTGTCCAGATCTCTCTTAAAATTCTCGTATCTGCCAAGCGGACCCTGTATAAGTCGCGGAAACATCGCAACGTAGTTGGACATATTAACAAAGTTATACTCAATCGGAACTCTGTCATAATAAATATCCACAACATAAGAAATCATCTGGAACACGTAAAAACTCAATCCCAGAGGCATTTTTCCGATATAAAACTTAAAATAAAAAATAGCTGCACAGTCAATTATTATAGTGACCGCAAAAAAAAACTTTTTTGTCTTTCTGCTGCTGTATCGTCTTCCGTAATATTCTATCCCTATCGGCATAAAGAAATTTAATGCCAGAAGACATACCAATACCGGAATAAATTCCAGTGCTTCGATACAGTAAAATATCATACTAGCAAAAAACAGTACATAGTCCGCGGGCTTTGTACTGTCTTTAAAAATCTTTAAAACGCCAAAATAAAGAGCTAAAGAAATTGGCAAAAATAATATAATAAAGTTTAAATCAGAAAAGCTCATAACAAGGTTTATATTATACTTTCCCAACAAAATTACAATCAAACTTTTGTAACATTTCTTACGATTATTGTAAGATTTCGCCTTGTTTTTTGCTTTATGTAAACAAATCAAAAAAGCTCTTTTCCTGTCCTGTTCCGGTATCGTTTTTTAGTATCAATGTCCGTTCCTCACAGGATAATCCACTATATTTTGACAAAATTTCCGATTTATTCCCAACATTTATCACATCCAGTCTTTTCAGCAGTTCTATAAGTTTTAATGATAATGACGGATATCTTACAATAATGTCAACAGAATTGAAAGATTTTATGTAATTCTGAAAAAAATTTTGAAAAATTTTTTCGGAATCGGTATTTTCGATTAATCTGACTGCTGCAAGGATGGCTTTTTCATATTTTTTCTCCTCAATAAATACATCCCTGTCAAATTTCTTTTCAACATAATCCTCTTCACCGAATGTCCAAAGGCCTTCAAATCCGAGGTCGTCAGGAGTTTCAATATACTCCTTTATCATCCTGTCGACTTTTGCATACCAATCATGTTCGCCTTTATTTATCTCAACTTTTTCCGGCATAAAACGCATCAAAAAGCCTGTCAGTAAAGTATTGTCACTTTCTTCAAAGCCTATATTTTCCAGGGTCTCACAGCCTATAAATACTTTCTTGCCCATCCGGACATCGGGATTTTTTAAGAAAACCTTTTTTAGTTTTTTGCAATGCGCAAAAGCCCAATCTCCAACTTCTTCAACATTTTCATCCAAAATTACATATTCCAGCGACCTGTCTCCAAGATACTGTTTCGGTAATATTTTCTTTTCACTGATTATTTTCATAATAATTCTTTAAATCTCTTTGATTTCTTTCCTGATACTGTCTGCTTTATCGGATACCAAAAGCGCTGATGAATACTTGTCATATCCGGCATTACCGAAACGTGCAAGATATTCCGATGATTCTCCCGAAAGACTCAACCTCGTTAGAAGCATTACCATCTCCCGCTCTTCACCATATGTGTCCCTCATAAATCCAAGAACATTATCTAACCTTTTACCGGCCGTTGCGACCTTTTCCTTTAATGGTTCAAGCATTGTTGAGGCAAGATTTTTATCCTCGATAAGCATTTGAGACTCCTTATTAATTTCTTCAAAAAGCCTGTCCAGATTCTCACACAAAAGGTATATCAAAATTATTATTTCATCGTAAGACGCCCCCTGCATTCTCACTATATCCTCGTCGGTCACGTTTCCGTTTATTATTTCCCCAATCGGGAGAGATACTTTATAGCGGGTATAGAGTTTATAGTATGAAAAATAACTTTCAGCTATTTTTTCATGGCAGATATATTCCTTTACGAGATTTTCCGTTATATCTATATTTTCCTCTTCCGACAGTTTGATAATTAAAGAGAGATCTTCCCAACCTCTTGCCGTAACATATTTTTTCCCTTCTACCGTATTCTCAATTGTATAAAAATACTCCTCGTTCATATCAAGAAATGATAATATTGAACCGTGAAGACCCTTAGTAACAGCATACTCTCTGAAAGCGTTAAAATCGGGATCCAACTTCATTACCCTCATTCTGTCCAGTGTTACAACGTCAAAATCCTTAACCTGTCTGTTATATTCCGGAGGATTTCCCGCTGATACAATTACCCATCCCTCCGGCACCTTGTACGATCCAAATATTTTATATTGCAAAAATAACAACATTGCCGGACTCAAAGTCTCCGATACGCAGTTAATCTCATCCAAAAAAAGAATCCCCTGCTTCTTTCCGGTCCGCTTCATTTCATCATAAATTGCTGCTATTATTTCGCTCATTGTGTATCTGGATACATCATATTTTTTATCTTCGTATTCTTCATGACATATCACAGGAAGCCCGAGCGCACTCTGCCTTGTATGATGTGTCATCGAATAGCTTACAAGGCCTATATTAAGTTCACGGGCAATCTGCTCCATGATAGCAGTTTTACCGATTCCGGGAGCACCGAGAAGAAATATCGGACGCTGTTTTTCAATCGGAATACGGTAATTGCCTTCTTTATCCTTTTTCAAATATAGTCGTACACAGTCTTTTATACTGTTTTTTGCTTCTTTAATATTCATCACATAACCTCCCTTATTGCCCAAGGCGGACAATTAAGATTCATATCTTTTGATTCCGGATAAACAAACATTGTCTTGTAGGGATATAACGGAGGACCGTCCGGATATATTCCCTGACCGTCGGTAAAATATATAAGTCCCTGAAGTTTCGTCAGTTCTCCTTTTTTAATGAGTTCGTCTATATAATCAAATACCGGTCTGAAATCGGTAGCTCCGAACCCCTCAATTGTTAATCTCTCCACTACCGACAGCATTTCCTCTTTGTTATGAACAACGTTAACTTTACGAACCGCGTTATCGCATTGCAATATATATACCGTATATTCCCGGAAATATTCTTCCTCGCTCAGAACACTGAGTGTTTTATCGAGAAAAGACTGCACAAGCTTACCGGATGTCGAACCCGATGAATCCAACGCTATTACCAGTTCTTTTATTTTTCCGGCTTCGGAATATTCGTTCATTTCGACTATCGGCCTGTCTTTATCAAGGCTCAGTCCGTAAGTGTAAAGAATCGTATCATATTCATCGTCGCTTACTTTTATTTCTTCCGAATAAATAAGAAACTTCTTTAAAGCTTTTTTGTAATCATGCCTTTCATATACTGCTTTTCGAAGATTCATCATGAGCCCGTTATTCTTTGTTCCTTTGCCGAAAATGTCCATCCCCGATAATATTTTTTTTGACAGCTGTCTTCTTTCGCTTGCATTTTCTTGTCCCGTTCTTTTCCAAAATGAATGATCATCTTCAACATATTCCTCATTCATCTCCGCAACAATCTCTCTTACAGCCTTATCGGCACGTATATCATCCGAATCGTATATTTCATCATGGGCAAAAATAAAATGAATAATACTGTGAAGCAATATATTGCGTACAAGCTTCTCGTTCTCCGAAAATAACCGTATAAGACCGTCTCTGTTATAAACGATTGAACCTTCTTGTATTCCTATATATTTCACTTCGCTGTTTTCTTTAAATGAAAGGAACGTAAATAAAATGCCGAGATACGGGTAATCGATAACAATCGAATCTTCGGCATATCCGATAATCCTATGAATAATGTCTTTATTCTTATCACTCACGGGGATTTTTCCATTCCTTAAGCCTTATTCTCAGGTTCTTGAAAAATGAAGTCAGAACGCTGCTGCATTCTTCTTCCATAACGCCTCTGATAACGGCTACCTGATGATTAAAATGTTCGTTTTCCAAAATATTTACAATCGAGCCCGCACATCCGGCCTTGGGATTCATACATCCTATAACAACCTTGTCTATTCTTGCCTGCACTATGGCTCCGGCGCACATCTGACAAGGTTCAAGAGTTACATACATTGTGCATCCCTCCAGACGCCAATCATCTATATATTTGCCGGCCTTTTTGATTGCGATTAATTCGGCATGACTAAGAGTGCTCTTATCTTTTTTTCGTCTGTTATATCCTCTTCCGATAATTTTATCCTGATACACAATAACACACCCTATCGGAACCTCACCTATGGAGGCAGCCTTCCTGGCAAGTTTGAGAGCTTCTCTCATATATTTTTCTTCATAATATTCTTTATCAAGTTCGTGATTCATTTTAAATATCCAAACCCCTTATTTTTGTTGAAGGCACATATTTTAATACGTCATCTCTGAATTCTTTCAGTTCTTTTTCCGAAAATGAAGACAGAGAATAATCAGTCTCCGAAAATTTACCCACAATATCTTCTTTATCTGTATACGATTGAAGATAATATTTCTCTGCACCCTCAATAAGTCTGCCGATTCCTTCCATATCCCTCAGTTCATGAATTCCCTTTACTAATGTTGTACGAAACTCGTAACCTATTTTACCCTCTTTTATTATTCTTACCGATTCTTTTATCGGTTCCATATCAAAATTGGGAATTCCCACAGCCTTGGCATATCCATCCGGAGACGATTTGATATCCATAGCAATATAATCAAGCAGTTTTCCCTCATACAGTCTCTCCAACACTTCCGGTTTATATCCGTTGGAATCAAGCTTTACCGCCAAACCTAAAGATTTAATTTTGAAAATAAATTCGAACAGATCCTTCTGAAGCGATGGTTCTCCTCCGGTTATGCACACCCCGTCCAATACATTCTTTCTTTTACTCAGAAAATTGAGAACATCATCTTCTTCATACTTTTTTTCGGGATTAAGTACAATTGAGGCATTATGGCAGAATGGACATCTGAAATTACACCCTCCTAAAAATACTGTCGCCGCAACTTTTTCGGGATAATCCAAAAGAGTTGTATTTTGAAATCCGGAAATTATCATATTCCACTCCTGCTTATATATTTTGCAACCATTATCGCTATTTTCAATGTCAACGCGTCTTCAAAAACCCTTATATCCAGTCCCGTCTTTTTCTTTATTCTGTCAAGCTTATAAACCAAAGTACTCCTATGCATAAATAATTCCCTTGAGGTCTCCGCTATCGAAAGATTATTAGCAAAAAAGCTGTCAATTATCTGTAATTCCTCGTCGGAAAGGTTGGTATTACCCGATTCTCCAAAAACTTCTTCAAGAAATGATTCACACAGAGATCTTGGAAGTTCTCGGATAATTCTGCCTATTCCCAGAGAAGAATATGATGCAACATCCTTCTCTTCAAAAAATATTTTTGCTACTTCCAATGCTATCAAAGCTTCTTTATAAGCCTCATTAATAAGTGCTATATCGTTCTTAATCTTACCGTATGTAACCCTTGTCGGAATCATCAATTCCGTATTAATCATACTGACAATCTGATAAGCAACTTCTCTTGCAGCTTCCTCCGAGTCATCTGTTGACTCTTCAAGGCTTTTTACAAGAACCACAACATCATCACCAATTCTTGTAACATTATCATCTTTCGTTTCGCAATAGATATTCGAGAGAATTTCAAGCGATGCTTCCACCAATTCGGAATCTATCTCTATACAGTACACGACTCTTTTATGTCTTGCCGAAACACGAAGTTTGGCAGCTTTGTCATATATATCCGCAGACACCATCGTACCCAGAATCAGACTTCTGTAAAAATCGTTAACATCCAGTTTTCCGAAATTAATACAATATAAATGCATAATTTCACTGACAGCTATACGACCGAGCATATAACCGTCTTTTCCTGAGGATTCCACCAAAAGAGCGTAATCTTCATTTTCTCCTATTTTAAATCGGAACAAACCATAATTACTCTTTTCCTGATTTGAAGCATTACTGTCCATAAATGTCTTAATTTCTGCCGATGAAACAGGTAATTTTTCAGATGTGGAAATAATGTTTCTACCCAAGGTATCACATATATAGAAATCCGCTCCCGATATATTTTTCAGATCTTCCAACGCACTTTCCAGAAGATGATTAGAAAGCATATAAAATAAGTCCTTTCGCTTTTTATACATTTTCGATTATATCATAGTTTCTCAGATTGTTTTCTCTAATGTAAAAAACGCCGGATAAGCAATGCTTATCCGACGCTTAAAATCATTAAGTCTGATACTAGTTGGTGATAATCTGCTCTGTTTCTTTGTCGAATACGTGAATCTTCTCAACATCGAAAGCAAATTTAACAACATCACCGGGTCTTGCTGTAGTTCTGGGATCAACTCTTGCAGTGATAGGGAACTCTTCAAGATCAAAGTAGAGATAAACTTCTGCACCGAGAAGCTCGTATACTTTGATAGAAGCCTCGAATACTGAAAGAGGAGAAGCCTCAACCATCATTTCGCTGTCATATACGTCTTCAGGACGGATACCGAATGTAACTGTCTGTCCGTCATAACCACCGTCAATAAGTTTCTTTGACTTGTTAGCAGGAAGAGGAATAGACTTATCAGCAATCTTAAGATATGCTGTATCACCCTGTACCTCTACTACAGCGTCAAGGAAGTTCATCTGAGGAGATCCCATGAATCCTGCTACGAACAGGTTCTGAGGCTTGTCGTAAAGATTCTGAGGAGTATCAACCTGCTGAATAACACCATCTTTCATAACTACGATACGGGTACCAAGAGTCATAGCCTCTGTCTGGTCATGTGTAACGTAGATGATGGTTGTACCTAATCTCTGATGTAACTTAGCGATCTCAATACGCATCTGTACACG